>NZ_JAYKYV010000001.1:687347-698143 GCF_035818535.1 Flagellimonas halotolerans
GTCACCAGTGGGTCTGCTACGTTGGACCCTGCGCCTGCGAACCTTACCGCCAGCATTACAATAAACGATGATGATACTCCAGTTGTGTCAATCACTGCAACAGATGATACAGCAGCTGAACTTGGTACGGAAGAGGGAGTATTTACAGTGGATATTGGTGCGGTTAATGAAACAGGTTCACCAATAACAATAGATTATGTAGTTTCGGGAGATGCAACACCAGATGATGATTATGATGCGTTATTGGGTAGTGTGGATGTTATTGATGGTCAGCAGACTGCGGTGATCACGGTTAATCCTAGAGACGATAATCTCACAGAATTGGACGAAGAGGTAATAGTAACCCTTGATACAGGGGTTGGATATACAATTGGTTCGCCAAACAGTGCTACGGTAACCATAACCAGTGAAGATGATAATCAACCTAGTGGGTATACAGTGACCATTAATCAAGATCCGATTAATCTTACCAATGAAGAAAATGTTAGTTTTTCTTTTTCCAATGCCCCAACATTTCTTACCACATTCGATTATACATTTACCAGTGATGGTGATGGCAATACAACATCCGTAACGGGTAGTGGAACAGTTCTTACTTCGAATAGAACTGTTTCCAATATTGATTTGAGCGGTTTGCCAGATGGTGTGATTACCCTTGCAGTAATCATTACCAATGTTCTGGGTACGGAAGGACCAGAAACTACTGATACTGCAATAAAAGACACAACAGTGCCAACAGGGTATAGTGTAACGATAGATCAGGATTTAATAGATTCAGACAATGAGGATGATGTAAGCTTTACGTTTGCAAATGCAGTTTTTGGAGCTGATTATGAGTATACTTTTAGTAGTGATGGAGGGGGCACTGATGTTATGGGGTCTGGTGAGATTACATCGGTTTCACAACAAATAAACAATATAAATCTTAGCGGTCTTGCAGATGGTACAATTACTTTGGATGTAACCTTGAGTAATGATAACGGCTCGGGACAAATAGCTAGCGATACAGCTACTAAACTTGTCGCAGTACCATCAGGGTATGGTGTGACTATTGACCAAGACCCCATTAATTCAGGGAATGATACCAATATTGGTTATACCTTTTCAGGTGCAGAAATAGGTGCTAGTTACAATTATACCTTCAGCAGTGATGGAGGCGGTACAAATGTTATCGGTTCTGGAACGGTATCCGCAGCAAACGAACACATAACAGGGGTAAATTTAAGTGGTCTTGGTAATGGTACAATCACACTTTCCGTAATCCTTTCCAATACAAATGGAGATGGAGATGTGGCAGAGGATACTGCAACCAAAGAAACCTGCTATGCAGGAACAACATCCCCATCACTTAACGATGCAGGTAATGAGTTCTGTGTAGCAAGTTTTGATGATTTTACTCAGGATTTGGATAATTATGTAGATGAAGTTGCACCAACTGGAGCAGAACTGGTTTGGAGCTCAAACCCTGACTCAAGTGTAACAGCGGATTATTTGGCTTCAAGTGTTGTAACAGGTGCACAAGTGGCCAATAATAACACCTACTACGGATTTTATTACGATAGTTTAAATAATTGTGCTAGTTCGAATACAGCTCAGGTTGTTTTGTCCGTAAACGAAGAACCCAATCCTGGAACCACAACTGGGGCCAGGGTTTGTGCAGATTCTTCGAACGGTGGCACCACCATAGATTTGGATAATCAACTTTCTGGAGCAGATCCAGGGCTTTGGAGTATCACTACGGACCCATCAGGTGGAGCTATAACCATAGATACAGATAATGTGGTGAATTTTGATGGTCAACCTATAGGAGACTATATTTTTGCCTACACAGCTACGGCAGAAGGAGTTTGTTCCGACAAAACGGTAAATTTAATCATAACGGTTGACGATTGTTCCGGCCCTTGCGACGCAGGAGATACGGCCCCAACGTTTAATGGAGATGATACCACCATCGAATTTTGTGATGAAGTAAATACGGATTTGAGCAGTTATGTGTCGAGTACTGCCCCGTCAGGAACCACTCTTATTTGGAGTACGAGTTCGGAACCTTCAGAAACTGGAGCACACCTTAATAGCAGCAATGTAGTGGAACCTGGAACCTATTACGGCTTTTACTACGATGAGGTCAACGAATGTGGTAGCCCAGTTCTGGCCATTACTTTGGTACGTAATTTTACCCCGACAATTGATATGACCAGTGGAGATTCCAGTTGTGATGCCGCTACGTTAATATTAACAGCTAGTGCATCGGTAGCAGATGAGAGTACCATCAGCTATACATGGTACGATGCCCCAACGGGTGGAAGTATTGTTGGTACAAGTGCTACTTACACAACAAATACTTTGACCGAAACAACCTCTTTTTATGTTTCAGCTTCCGCCAATGGATGCGAATCTGATCGCGTGGAGGTGGTGGCTACCATTACCGATACACCAAATGCAGGTACAGCAACAAATACTTCGGCCTGTAATGTAGCAGGAAATGGAGGACCTAATGTGATAGATTTAGATGATACCCTCATCGGGGCAGATCCTGGAACTTGGGCCATCATTACAGACCCATCCAACGGAGATCTTAGCATTGGTTCCGATAATAATATTGATTTCACGGGATTGGCTACGGGCGACTATGTGTTTGAATATACCACTGCCACCGAAGCTCCTTGCCTACCAACATCCGTGCAAGTGACCATCTCGGTAAGTGATTGTACCGTAGATACTGACGGTGATGGGCTTACCGATGGGGAAGAAACTAACTTGGGCACCGACCCCAATGATCCCGATACGGATGGCGATGGCCTGACAGATGGCGAAGAAGTATTGGCGGTGGATGATTCAAGCACCGATGCTGTACCTGAAAATGCAACCGATCCTTTGGATGCTTGTGATCCTTTCTTGACGCCAGATTGTAATCCCGAGGATATAGATTTGGCGATAACCAAAGAAGTGAACGAAACGGAAGTGCTGTTGAACTCCAATATCACCTTTACCATTACTGTGGAAAATACCACCATGGATAGGGTATTGGATATTGTGGTGAGCGACCTTTTGGGAAATGGTTTTCAATATCAATCCAGTACTCCTTCCAAAGGAAGTTATGATGAAACCACAGGAGAATGGATCATTGACGAACTTGATGCCGAAGAGCAAGTGACCCTGGAGATTTCGGTAACCGTTACAGAATCTGGAGCCTTGGAAAACACAGCAAATCTTGTGTCTTCATTTCCAAATGATGGTATAGCTGGCAACAATACAGCTACAGTGCAAATTCAGGTAAATCGTAGCGGATGCGAGGACCCGGGAACCATTTGTACCATCTTTTCTCCCAATGGAGACGGACGTAACGATACATTGACCCTTGTGGACCACACAAGCTATCCAAATAATTCATTCGAAGTATTCGACCGCTACGGCAACAGCGTCTTCCAAATGAACGGATACGACAGTTCGTGGGACGGCACGGGCAAAAACGGAGATTTGCCCAAAGGCACCTATTTCTATGTTTTGGACCTGAACGGCGACGGAACGGACGTGGTAAAAGGGTGGATTCAAATTGTAAGGAACAACTAAAATGCCAGATAAAAAAGGTTTTTCAAAATACGGAATGGTTCTAGGGGTGCTTTGTATGGCGTTTGGCTACACACATGCCCAAAAAGAACCACAATATACCCAATACATGTACAACATAGGCAGTTTTAACCCAGCTTATGCGGGAACTGTGGAGAGCCCGGAAATTATTGGATTGTACCGTGCACAATGGGTGGATATCCCGGGGGCGCCTACCACCATTCGCGGGGGTGCCAACATTCCTTTCAACAACGAAAAAATGGGACTGGGCATCAATATTGTGAACGATGTTTTGGGACCATCCACACAAACCTATTTTGATGTGGCCTATTCCTATCAAATTCAATTATCCGAAGACACTAAACTCTCCTTTGGACTTAATGCAGGAGGTTCGTCCTTGAACATTGATTATTCCAAAGGTACTTTTGAAGACCCATCGGATGGCTCCATCTTGGGAGGGAATTATAGCAACTTCTATCCGACCGTGGGTGCAGGACTGTTTATGTACCACAAAGAAGACTGGTATTTGGGAATTTCAGTGCCCAATTTTTTGACCAATGCTCTATATAATGATGAAGTGGCGACCATTGTAGAAGACAATATGCAGTTCAATGCCATTGGGGGCTATGTGTTCGAGTTGGGAGAACAAACCAAATTTAAACCGGCCTTTTTGGTGAATTATCTTCAGGGTTCCCCGGTAACCGTAAACCTGTCGGCCAATTTTCAATTTATTGATGCATTGACCATTGGAGCTTCATACAGATTTGATAATGCCGTGAGCGGACTGGCTGGATTCCAAATTTCCAACGGAATGTTCATTGGATACTCTTACGATTATAATACCAATGGTTTGGGCGAGTACAGTGGCGGTTCGCATGAAGCCATTTTAAAATTTTATATAGGTAGAGGCGGTTTTGGTTTTGGAAATAACAATTCAAAGAACAAAAAATCAAAAAATAAAGGTAAGCAGATAGATTCCCCAAGATTTTTCTAACATGAACCATACAAAAAAAATACAGATATCACTTTTGGCATCCCTACTGGGTGTGGTTTTCTGCTTCGCCCAAAAAAAGAAGTCACAAGGCGATGTTTTCTTTTTTCAATACGAATACCAAAAAGCAGTCAATGCATACGAAGAAGAACTTTCTGAAGGTGTGTTGACCAAGCAGCAGTTCCTGAACCTTGCGGATGCTTATTTTGAAACAAATAATTACGACAAGGCTTCGGAAGCCTACATGAAAATCTATGACCAAGACACTTTGATGGACACGCACCATTACAATAAAATGTTGCAGAGCCTATCCAAAAGTCAGAACGTCGATGGGAAAAGGGATTTTTTGACCAGTATATCATCAAATTTTCCAAAGGAACTGATGGAGAACATGGAATTCAACAATCAGTTGTTGCAAAATGGCGCGGATGGAAATCAGTTGGAGTACGAAATCTTCAATTTGGAGGGCAATAGCCCCCAAACGGATTTTGCCCCTAGCTTTTACAATGATAAGTTATTGTTCTCCAGCGGGCGTCAAGTCAACAAAAAACTACGGTACGAACCAGGTAATGAAGGCTATTTCAATATTTATGAATCCGAGATTCAACCTACTGGGCAAATCACCGCTCTCCAATCTTTCCAAGAACTAAAGGATACCGATTATCATGAAGCGACACCGTTTTTTTCGTCTGGATTGAACAGTGTGTTTTATGTGCTGTCCAATACGCAAGATGGCGAACTGGCCTTTGATGAAAACGGTAAAAACGCCTTGGCCATTGCAAAGCAAAACATTGGAGGTTCCTACCAATTGTTGCTAAAGGATTTGAGCACCTCTTTCTATTACCCTTTTTACGATGATGCCAGCGGAAAACTCTACTTTTCTGCAGATTTTGAAGAGGGCTACGGGGGAACGGACATTTATTTTGTGTACACCAATAATGGACAGGTAATGTCCGCCCCGATCAATTTAGGGCCACGTATCAACTCTTCCGGTAACGAAATCGCACCTTTTATTTTTGAGAACAGTTTTTATTTTGCTTCGGACGTATTCTTCGGACTTGGTGGTATGGACATTTACAAATCCAATATTGAAGACGAAGGTTTCGGAATCCCTATCAATCTGGGAGCACCCATTAATACCGAATTCGATGATTTTGGAATGATCATTAGAAATGATGGCGATGGATTGTTGGGCTATTTCGCATCCAACCGTACCGGCGGAAAAGGTAAAGATGATATTTATGGCTTTAAGGTTGACGAAAAACCCGGCCTCAAGACCATTACCTTTAAAGGTGCCGTTGTGAATGCGAGCAGCGCATCCGAAATAGTGCCTAATGCAACAGTGAGTCTTTGGGATATGAACGGGGAAATGTTGGCAGAGACCACCTCGGATGAAGAAGGCCAGTACAGACTGGAAATCCCGTATGAGCCCGAGTTGGTGTTGGATGTATCCAAAGAGCGTTATTCAAGATTTATCAAAAAATTTAACCACGATGAGTTGGATGCCTTGCAAAACAGCATTTTTGATGTACCCGTCGCCTTTTACAATGATCTAGTGGAAGAGCGCGAGGGCCAGAAAGTGGTGAAAATGGACGATTTTTATTTCAACACCAGTTCCACACAACTAACGGATGAAATCAAAAGCGAGCTTGCCAAAGTCATTGATTTTGTTGATGCGTTTCCCCGTGCCCAGCTCAGAATTGAAACGTATACCGATAGCAGGGGAGGGAGCAGTACCAATTTTCGGCTTACCCAAGCCCGCTCCGATGCCATTAAAAAATATTTGGTGGAAAACGGTGTTCCGGCAAGCAATATCTTGTATTCCGTAGGTTATGGAGAGGACAATATCTTGAACAATTGTACCAATGGCGTGTTCTGTTTGGAAACCTTGCACAAAAAAAACCAGCGCTCTTTAATCGTTGTTCTTAATGACAATGTGCTTTTTGATTAAAGCTAGACCAACAACATCCAACAATAATACAGCGCAAACAGTGAAAGGAAAATCATCCCACAATAGGTAAGCATTTTTAGTCCCATTTTAGGCTGATGTTCCTTTGGGACATCTTTTCCGGTTACCGTTTTTAGGTTCATCCATCCCAAAAGTGGGGCAAAAACAAAGGACACAAACGTAGCCAACCCGACCAGATCTCCCATATTGGCACTAAACAGACTGATCACTATCCAATTGATCCATGCCATTGCAATGACCATCAAGGCGAAAGCATGTTTTTGGTTGTAGATATTTTTCTTAGGATATAGTTTTTGAAGCACGTCCAAACTCACACGGGAAATAGCGTCATGGGCGGTCATGCAAGTACTGAACATGGTCGCAAAAGCAGCTATGGCAATAAAAAAGTAGGCCCAATTGCCAATATGTGTGGTGAACAGATTGACCAACTGGTCGGCAAAAACCACGGCATTGCCGCTGAGTTCGGTTCCGGTACCATACAGGGTCATCCAACCAATGACCATAAAAAACAGCGCCAAAACAGCCGTTAAGATATAACCTACGTTAAATTCTTGAAGGGCAAGTTTAAGTGTGGGCTTGTTCTTCATGGTCTTTAGGTTTTCCATGCCCCAAAGGCTCACCCAGCCCGATGCTTCTACGGCCGTGGGCATCCACCCCACAAGACCGATTAAAAACAAAATCCCGACCTCATTGAAAATTTCAGGCCGTTGATAGGATACGCTATTGGGTACGGGACCTTTTTGCAACACCATTACGGTTGTGGCCAACAAGGCGATAAAAAGTATGGTAATGACCGCTTTCAAAGAATTTTCAAGAAATCGGTACTTCCCAATAATCAAAATCAAACCGATAAAGACAAACAATCCCAACGACACGATTCCGGCACCAACCGAAGTGATTTCAAAAAGATTGATGAATAAACCTGCCGTTACCACATAAAGGGCGGCTAAAATGGTAAAAGTGGAGATCAGGGTGACAAAGGCATAGATGTACAAATAGTTCTTGCCCAAATTGGTGTATCCCTCGATCAGACTTTTTTCCGTCACAGTGGTGTATCGTACCCCAAATTCAAAAAAAGGATATTTGAGCAGGTTGGCCAGGACAATGGGAATTACCATTATCCATCCATATTGGGCTCCTGCTTTTGTGGAAAGGACCAAATGTGAGGTACCAATGGCCATGCTGGCGAACAAAAGGCCAGGGCCGAGTGCTTTTAACAATGCTTTCATGCAGCTTGTTTGTTAATTTTCAGGCAGGAAGATATGTTTTTTTGTTGAAAGTTTTTTGTTCTGGATGTGTTGAGTCACTTCAATTAGCAGCATTGAAATAGAAAGGCCAGTTCGAGTTTTTCCTTTGGGAAAAAGCCTGTCCAACTTTTGGGAGGATACCGAGGACAGTTTTCTTTCAAATCAGTCTGTTCTCGATAAAACATTTTATTTATTCTTTCCCTAAAAGTGATTTTTGAAACAGCTTAAAAATACGGGTATACTCGTCCGTCCAACTGCTGGGCTCCACAAAACCATGTCGTTCCACAGGGTAGACCGCCATTTCCCAGTCTTCTTTTCCGAGTTCGATCAAACGTTGGGAAAGCCGGACCATATCCTGAAAATGCACATTATCGTCCACCATGCCGTGCAGAATCAAAAGGTCACCTTGCAAACCATCGGCAAAATAGATGGGCGAACTGCGTTTGTAAGCCAAACTATCCGTTGCCGGGGTGTTCAAGATTCTAGCGGTATAGCCATGGTTGTATGCCGCCCAATCCCCTACGGAACGGATTGCACCACCGGCACTAAAGGTATCTGGTGCGTTGAACATGCCCATTAAGGTGATAAATCCGCCGTAGGACCCCCCGTAAATACCGATTTTATCTGTATCAATACCGTAATCATCCACCAACATTTTGGCACCATCCACTTGATCGGACAAATCCTTGCCCCCCATGTGTCGGTAAATTCCGGTACGCCAATCTCTGCCATACCCAGCACTTCCCCGGTAATCAATGTCAAGAACGGTGTAGCCGTTGTCCACCAACAGATTGTGGAACATATATTCCCTAAAATAGGAGCTCCACCAATTGTGGGCGTTCTGCAAATACCCTGCGCCGTGCACAAAAATAACGGCGGCCTTGTTTTTCACCGAAGCTTCGGGTTGGTACAATCTTGCGTGAACTTTTGCACCATCCGATGCCTTGAACGTAATGATTTCCGGATCTTTCCAATCATATGCATTAAATGCATCACTATTGGATTTGGTGATTTGCTCTGCTTTGGGATTTCCACCTGTCTCAACAGGATTATCTTTAATGAACAATTCCGTAGGCTTGTTGGAATACGAGTAGAGAATGGCCATTTTTTTCTCGTTGGGGGAAAGCACTATATCGTTTCTGCCGACCATATCGGTCAATTTTTCCCATTTTCCACCTTTGAGTGCCATGGAATAGAATTGACGATCGCCCGGATGGGTCTTGTTGGAAGTAAAATACCATCTGTTTTTATCTTTGGATAGGAAAGCATCATAAATTTCAAACTCCCCAGAAGTCAAGGCCTTGGTTTTCTTGTTGTTGATGTCCATGGTGTACAAATGGGAATACCCTGTTTTTTCGGACATGAACCAAATTTTATTGCCATCGGGCATCCATCCTAAATCGCCTCCTCGATAGCGGCCTATGCCTGGGCCTCCGATCCAAGCTTCATCATGTTGGCGGTCCAATTGCTCCACTTTGCCCGTTTTTGGATCCAGTAAAACAAGCCAACGGTCTTTGTAATCGTTGGCTTGGATGTCCAAAACAGCTTTGCTGCCATCCGTGTTCCAGTTAGGCGCGTTAATATATCCGATACGGTCCTCGTTTTCATACGTTTTGTCCGGATAATCCTTGGTGTACTCCGGAACATAGTCCAAACCCTCCAGATTATCCAAAACCACGGGATAGTTTTTGCGGTTTTCCACATCGTACACAAACATTTCGTACTGTGTGGGTTCGTCACCTACTTTGGAGCGGGTGTTTTGATCTTCGGTATAGCCCGATTCCGTTACAAAATGGGGCACAATGGTTCCTTTGGAATCAGGACGGTCCATCAAAATATAGGTGATGTAGGAACCGGAAGGGTCTATTTGCAGACTGATGACCCTTTTTCCACCTGTTTCGAGTTCCAGTGGTTGTAGAGTTTCCAGTTTTTTGCTGATCTGTTCCCCAGCATCTCTTTTTGCTTTTCGCTCTTGCAGCACACTAAAAATCATCAATTGGTCTTGGTACAGCCATTCATCCTTGGAATCGCGCTGCGGCTCATCGTTTTTGGATTTTACAAAATGTGTCTTTTGCTCTATTAGTCCCGAAGCCACGTTCCAAGTATAAAGCTCCCCGTCCTTCACAAAAGCTATGCTTTTTCCATCATCGGTAAAATGTGGGTTACTTTCCCGTTCTTGGGTTTTGGTAATGGGCGTGGATTGATGGGTGTCAAGATCCAACAAAAAAACATCCCCGTTTTTGGCATAAACCGCCTTTGTTTTGCTTTGGTTGTATGTTAATCTAGATGAGGGAAGAGCATTGGCTTGCAAAAAACCAACTTTTTTAATGTTTTTGCTATTGACGGAGTACGCATAAAGAGAATCGCTCATGGCACTTTCAGGATTCCAGTCAAAGTACAAGGTTTTTCCATCGGTGGACCAAAAGGGGCTGGACGGCCTATGTCCGACAAAGTCATCCCCTTGCATAATATCCTTTATTTTTAAGGCGGAGATATTCCCTTTTTGAGCCAACAAAGTGTTCAAAGTGATAAGAAAAAGTACGAATGGCGTAAAAAATCTTCCCATAATTATCCCGAGGTTTAGGGGGTTCGTTCTTCAAATATCGGGTATTTTGATGAGTTTATTCTATCAACTATTAAAATGAAAATTTGATAAAACTTCCTGTTTTTATTCATGGAAAAAGTATCTTTAAAACGCACTAGTTGCACAAAACATCAATTTACCCCTTTTCGATTATAGGGTAATGAGTTGATTTAAAGCAAAATAAAACTAAACCAAACATATATCCATGCAGATTATAGAGAACAGCACTGTTTACGATGCTATCATAGTAGGCTCGGGAGCAGGAGGCGGTATGTCGGCCAAAGTTTTGTCGGAGGCCGGCCTGAAGGTCGCTGTGGTCGAGGCCGGTCCCTTCTTCGACCCGGCCATGCCGGAGCACCAGACCCAGTTGAAATGGCCCTACCAGAGCCCCAGGCGCGGCAAGAGCACGCGATTCCGTCCCTTCGGGGATTTTGATGC
>NZ_JAYKYV010000002.1:0-326578 GCF_035818535.1 Flagellimonas halotolerans
TAAATACAGGATGAAAACAAGCAAATGCTCCTGTATATTCAATAAAAAAGCTGTCCCGGTTATGAGACAGCTTCTTTTTTATATGAATGTTGAATTCTTAATTCTTTAATGGGGTCACTTCAAAACTTCTATATTCAATAGGGCCGTGGTCTCCTTGGATCATAAATGGACCGGGTTCCCCTTCTTTACTGTCCAAAGCACCTCCAGTAATTCCTGGAATGGTGGCATCGGAAATCACTGTTTTTCCGTTTAGCGTTATGGTAACCCTTCGTCCTATCAAAGTAATATCATAGGTCTGCCATTCACCGGCAGGTTTGGATGCGTTCTCATTCGGTTCCAAAAAACCATAAACACCACCTAAATAGATGTCCGATGGTTCCAAACCTTCGCTATCCACAATCTGAACTTCGTAGCGTCCGCGCAAGTAGATACCACTGTTACTTCCTTTTGGGTAACGAAATTCAACGTGTAGTTTAAAGTCTTGGAATTTTTCATCCGTAATCAGGTTGGAGCCTGATTCTGGACTGGTCAAAATACCGTCCTTAACCACCCATTGGTTTTTTTCGCCATCTACATGCCAACCCGAAAGGTCTTTTCCGTTGAACACATCAATGGTTTTCCCCCATTTTGGATTCTCGGTGTATTCCAATTCCGGTGCTTTTACGCCAGTCCAATCAATTACGGAACCATCCGTGTAAATTAATGTGCCTTTTAATGTTTCACCCTGCAATTCACCATGAAAGATCATGTCGCTTCCCTTGGGCTCCCATTGGTTGGGAATACTAAAGGTAAATTTATTGTCTCCATAAGTTTCTATTTCGGCAATGGGTCTTGCGCTACCAAAAGCGAAGACAAAACGGCCCAAAAGTGTCGCTGTTCCCGAATGTTTAATTTCCAGCCAAGAAGGGGAGGTCTTCCCCATAAAATCTATTTCCAGATCCCACCTTCCCTCTAACGGACTGATGTGCTGGGCATAAATATTGCTTGTAAAACCTAAAAGTAGGGTGCAAATAAATGTGTAAATCGTTTTTCTTTGGGTTATCATATGAATGTTTAGTTTAATTGTTGAACAAGATACGATTAATCCAAAAATTAACTAGCCGCTATAGTACTAGAACCTATTCGCAACCACCGGTAAAACCATTGGCGCTAAACTTGGTCTGAACAGCTCCTTTTAGGCTGTTGTGCGTCAACTGGATTACTAGGTTACTTTCGCCACTTCCATCACGTTTTGGGGTGCAGTATTCAAAAAGGTAGTAGCTTCCCGCTTGTTCCTCTACACGTTGTGAGATATCGTTGAAGGTATTCTCCAATTCTTCTGAATTACTGGCAAAAACACTGGCTGTTTTCCCGATTTGCTCCAAAACTTCGGTATCTATTTCGGCTCCTAGTCCAATAGTGAAGTAGGAAATATTGCTATCGGCTTCCTCAACTGCACGTAAAGCATCGGATTCTTTGTATCTCGAAGCTTGATCGGTTCCATCGGTGAACAATACCACGGATGCCGCGTTGATTACTTCTGAGTTTTCATCAAGCAAGCCCTCGGCAATGTCTGTTGATTTAATCACGGCGCCGTACAAATCAGTAGATGGGTCGTTGCTGATATCCATTGTGATACCATCTACGGAAGCTGTCAATTCGGCAGCGGAAGGTGTCAAGGGGTTTAATAAATGAAGTTCGTCTTCTCCATCAAACCAATAAATGGCCATTTTAAAGGACTCCGTAGTTGGGGTTGGCATTACATTGTTGATGAAACTGGTGGTTGCCGCCTTTAATTCGTCCAAACTACTTTCCAATACGCTATTGCTCAAGTCCAGCACTAAAAGGGTGTTGTTGTTGAATATCTGTGAGTTTGGGGAAATTCGGGCAAAGGATTCAGAAGGGGATATGGGTTCAAAACAGTCATCGTTTCGTCCTTGTTCGTATATGGAGAACTGTTCGGCAGATAATCCTGAGATAGGATTCCCCATCAAATCTGAAACTCTGAATAGCACGGAAACTTTTCCGGGCAAAGTGGTGAATTCATCTTGTATGGACAACAAAAGTTCGTTTTCCCCAAAACCTAGGCAATCATCCGGTTCTTCACCAAGTCCCAGTTCCTTGTCGTTAATATCAAAACTGACATCATCATCTGCATTTCCGCAAGAAAATAAAATAAGGCTAAACAATATTGGGAATGTAAACTGAAGTATGCTTTTCATTTTCATAAAAGTTAAGGTTCTGCATGCACAACGTTGAAATTGACCGAAAAGTATTTGTAACCTCAAGAATTAAATTAAAGAAAAGTTAAAAGAAAGATGGGCTTGTTAAAATAATAGGGATACAAGCTATTTTTAATATTTTCACACCAATAAAAACCTACCAACCTATCTAACCAACAACAAACAATAACACTAATAGGTTGATATTATGACTATACTTTTGTTCGGTGCCACTAAAGATATTATTGGAACGCCTACACTATCTGTTCCAACAGCAAGTTTAAGTGGAAGAAAAATTCCAAATACTGTAGGGGAACTCAAAAAATTTCTAGAAAATACATATCCAGAACTTAAATCCATTTCCAAAGTAACCGTTGCAGTGAACCAGAATTATGCTTCGGACAATGAGAAAATAAATTCTTATGATGAAATAGCCCTGATTCCACCGCCCGGATCCGACAATTTTTAGGTCAATTATTTTTCAGTTCGTTAATTTTATTTTCCATCTGTTCATTATAGCTCCATTCATCGTTTTTATTTAACGAAATTGCTTTTTGATAGTTTGTAATCGCATTTAAAGTATCCTTTCGCTTTTCATAGATTTCCGCTAACCCAGCCAAAGCCACCCACCATTTTGGGTTGGCCTCCGCATTAAATTTGAATACTTCAAGTGCTTTTTCATTATAATTTTCGCTGAACAGGTACGAATTCCCTATGCTGTTAATATTCCATTTTAAGTTATCAAAATTGGAAAGCGGGTTTTCTTCCTTAAGTTTTTTGAATGATTCTGCAGCCTTGCCAAATTCACCTTTTAAGGTAAGGCCCATAACATCTTCTTCTAAGGTTGAACCTTTTATTTGTGGAATTACAATTCTTGCAACATCATTTACAATAATGTCATAGGCAGGAATTTCATATCCATTCGATAATAAAATAATTGTTGTTTTATTGTCCGCAAATTTTCTGAAAGCAGCTAAATTTCCACCTGAAAATCCATAAGATTTTAATCCGTTCACTGGGTAATTGCCCCAACCATATAAAAAATTGTCCTTTTGATTTACAAAATTGAACGGTGTCCACATTTTAGATTTGGTTTGTTTATCCAGAAGTAAATTTTTATCCAATCTTTTGTTCCATTCAATGAATCTTTCAAGTGTGATGTTAAGTCCATTTCCGGAATGTCCTCTTATACCATTGTTATTCGTGTCTTTTTCAAATGCTTTTGTTTCATCATTATAAAAATATCTAGTAGCACGATTTGGGATGCTTTCTTGCGAGTTGGAAGAAAATAAAACCCCATTTTTCGGATTTTCAAATTGATTGTCAAGCACATATTCATCAAACGGCAACCCTGTTATTTTCTCAATAATTTGAGCAAGCAACCAATAGTTCGTTTGGTTATACCTGAATTGATTTCCGGTAACAAAGTCCATTTTATCTTTTGCAAGCTTTTCCATTAACGCTTTATCAGATAAAGTGCTTTCGTATTTTATGATGTCCGGTAAACCGGAAGAATGACTTAAAAGATTTTTAATTTTAATTTCCTGCCATTGTGGTGGTAAATCATCCAGATAGATTGAAATTGCATCATCCAAATTTAGTTTTCCGTCTTGGATAAGCTGAAATACTCCTGTTGATGTGATAAGTTTAGTTGCCGAAAAAATTCTGAACAATGTATTTTTATCAACTTGGACATTGTTTTCCAAAGAGGCTTTCCCAAAGTAATTTTCATAAATTATGCTATCGCCCTCAACAACGGCCAAAGCCAATCCGGGAATGTTGTGCAATCGCATTGTTTTGGAAAGGTAATTGTCGATTTTGGTTTTTAATTCAGTAGAAGCAGTTTTTTTCTTTTGGTTGGTACAAGATGTAGAAAGAAATAAAAATAGTAGGATAAATAAGATTTTGAATGTCTTCATTATATTGAACATTGATTTCAACAAAGACGATACTTATTCTTGAATGTGGCAAACCTTTATTTACTCCCAACGATTAAGCTAAACATCGTTTTAATAATGCTTAAGCAATCAATCCGGCACAGGTAATGAAGCTCACTGAAAATTCCCTCGGTTATCTACAAGAAACATCCGGTCACTCATTTTTATATCCAGGCCCACGAACAACACGCCCTGGTGTTTCTCCGGTATGCTCGCCATCCTTTAGTACTTGGGCGCCGTTCACAAAAACATGTTTCACCCCTTCGGAATATTGGTGAGGGTCTTCAAAAGTGGCTTTGTCGATAATGGTAGCGGGGTCAAACAAAACCACATCGGCATAATTACCTTCGGTAAGGCTGCCCCGTTTTTGTATTTCAAGATGGGTTGCGGGCAATTGAGATAATTTATGCACAGCTTCTTCCAAGGAAATCACCTTTTCATCCCGCACATATTTGCCTAACAAACGAGCCACGTTTCCGTAAGCTCTGGGGTGAGTGCTCGATTTTAAGAAGATACCTTCTGTGGCTGGAGAGCCTGCATCGGAACCAAAACTCATCCAAGGCAGTGCTATTTGCTTTTTCACATTGTCTTCGGACATTAAAAAATAAATGGTTCCTACACGGCTACCATCTTGCACTACCAAGTCCATGGCAGTTTCCTCGGGCGAAGTGCCACGCATTTCCGCCACTTCTTTTAATGTTTTTCCGGTAAGATATTTTAAAGAATCCGCCTTAAAACCTACCAACAGGATTTTACTGGGGTCGCCTGCAGCTTGCATCAAACTTTCCCATTCATCCGTAGGTGTGGTCATTTCTTCTTTCACTTTTTTACGAATGGCGGGGTCCTGCAAACGTTCTGCCCATTTATCGTATCCGCCTTCTTGCACCCATGGCGGCATTGAGGCATCCAAACCAGTGGCACCAGCCACATAATTGTACATATTGGCCGTAATATGGAGTCCAGCGGCATTGGCAGAGTCCACTTTGGCCACTACATCATCAAACTTGTGCCAATTTTCCTTGCCGCTTTGCTTTAGGTGGTAGATTTCTGCCCTAATACCAGCTTCATCTGCAATCTGAATCAACTCATCCAAACTCTCCAATAAACGAGAACCTTCGCTACGCATGTGGCTGATGTACATGCCATCATACTCGGCGGCGACTTTGCAGAGTTCAATCAATTCTTCGGTGCTGGAATAAAATGCAGGCGCATAGATCAAAGAGGAACCCACGCCGAGGGCACCTTCTTCCATGGCTTGTTTTACCATCAATTTCATAGAATCCAACTCCTGTGGAGTAGGGGCACGGTTTTCATAACCTACAGTGTTTATCCGCAAGGTGGTGGCTCCCACAAAAGAGGCCACGTTCGGAGAAACCCCCTTGGTTGTGAGATATTCCAAATATTCGTTCAAGCTGTTCCACTCAATACCATACTTTATGTCCCCTTGACTTTCCTGTTCCTCTTTTTTCATGGATTCGTTAAGCGGCCCCATGGACCAACCTTCGCCAAACACCTCCAAAGTCACGCCTTGTTTTATATCGGCCATAGACCTACCGTCCTCGATCAAGGATTCCGTGGCCCAACTGAGCATGTTTATAAATCCAGGAGAAACTGCCAATCCAGTGGCATCTATCTCCATAGTTCCTGAGGCTTTTCCAATATTTCCGATAGCTGCAATGGTATCGGCATTGATTCCCAAATCCCCTATGTACGAAGGACCCCCAGAGCCATCCACGATTTGTCCGTTTTTAATAAGGACATCAAAGTTTTTGGGTTGGGAACAACTGGCTAGAATAATCAGGGCGATCAGGGAGATGAGAAAAGAAATTGGTTTCATAGTCTGGTTATTTGGTTATGGCAAAACAAGTTAGGTGATTTTTTGTGCACTATCAAATTACCAAAGCATGAAAATTTTGCCTCACCTTTCTTCAAATCCAAGCCCCAACCGATTGATTGGATTAAATCATTTTAAAACCTCCGAAGTATCAAAGCAGGCATGCAAACATGCCTGATGGCAGTCAGGTTTCATTGCAGTTACTTTAGTTTCTATAATTTTTTTGGATGGTCCCCTCTCCAGTCTCCCCAAAGGGGAGAAGTTTCTCTCTTTGGAGAGCCTGTCCCGAATCTGTTTCGGGAGATTAAGGGAGGGTTTGATACTGGATGACAAAGAATTTTATTCTTTTCTTTAAACTATGGTTTTCAAACCCATAGTGGTTTATTTACCATACGGAATATAATTCTCCCACTCCCATGGTGTGTACACGTCTTTCAAGGTGACTTCGAGCAACTCCTTAAAAATGCTGTTGCCACGTTCAAAATTGGTCATGATCATAATTCCTTTTCCTGATTCTGGAAAAAGTACGGAATGGTGTACAAATCCGCTTCCGTGCCCTTCTTTAAAAACAGCTTTGCCATGCGGTGTTTCAAAATAGCCCCAGCCCAGGCCATACCCCAAACGTATTGAATCATATTTATCCGTAATGGTATTGGCCTTATCTCCAAATTGTTTTTCAGAGCGAATTCTGATGTGCGGACTAAAGATCTCATCGTAAGATTCCTTGCTGATCAATTTTTGATTGAGCACCGCAGTCAAGAATTTGGTGTAGTCCTTTGCCGTGGTTTCCAAGGTTCCGCCACCTCTGGGCTCGTTATCCTTGTCTTTTTTGAGGGATTCCCCCTTTTCGTTGTGTCCAAGTGCAAAATCCTGGTCAAACCTCGTTTTCCATTCGTAGGCAGAGTTTTCCATGCCCAAGGGTTCAAAAATATTTTCTTGGGCAAGCTGTTCCAATCCTTTGCCTGTTAATTTTTCAAGAACAACTTGCAAATAGATAAAACCCTCCCCACTGTAGCCATATTTTGTTCCAGGAGTATGGTGCACCCTTAATTTGTTGTCTTCCTCAAACCATCTGTAATTTTTGAACCCAGTAGTATGGTCTAGGCACATCCTTGCCGTAATTTTATGGTACAGTGAATCTTCCTTCAAACTGGAAAAGTCATCGTGCCAACGGGTCTGAGGTTCGTACTCGTATATTTTTTTGGGCAGGTACGACTCCAAGGGTGTGTCCAGATCAATCACACCATCCTCGACCATTTTCATTGTCAAAACCCCAAATACGGCTTTACTGAACGAGGCTCCGTAAATGTTGGTTGAATCTGTCAAAACTGTTTTATTGGGATAATCCTTATAGCCAAAAACCTTTTGATACACGGGTTGGTTGTCATCAAAAATGGATATGGCCATGCCGTATATTTGGGTATCTGCCATCAACTGGTCAATCTTTTTGGTAATGGAATCTTTAGAAATCAACGAACCATCCAATCGTTCAATGGTTTCCTGTTTTGGATTTGAACAACTGCAGAATATGGATAAACCTACCATGAGTAACAGACCAAGCGTTTTATTCTTTTTCAACCTTAAAAAAGGAATGGAAAAGGGGTAGTAGCACTTGTTTTTTTGGACCACGTAAATGATGTTGAAGATGATAATGCCGATGCAAATGGGTACCACGGAAATAAAAATGATAAATCCCCATTTCTCGATGGTCAGTAAACCAACAAACGACAAGATGGCCAAAATAAGCACCGTCATCTGAAAGTTAATCACCTTAATACCATGCTTGTCATACATTGGGTTGTCCTCCCGTTTATGGATCCACAGAAAAAGTGGGATGAGGACATTGAGCAAAGGGAGGAATATTCCGGTCAGGGGAGTAGCGTGCATTAAGAGCAACCATTTCTTTTTAATTGTTTCCTCCTTTGGATTTTCCAATGGAACCAGCTCATCTACTTCTATCTCCAAGGCTACTGCCAAGAGTTTAATGGTATTTAGGTGCGGAGAGACCTCTTCTTTTTCGATGCGTTGAATGGTGCGTACCGTGACATTGGTTCTGTGGGCCAATTCTTCTTGTGAATACCCCTTAATTTTTCGTTGATACTTGAGTCGTTCCCCAATTGATGAATTCTTCATAATTTTTGGTTTTAAATTCTGGAACAAAGGTATCTGTGGAGGCACGACAGTACCACGACATTTGTATGTCACCTTTATGTCAACACCGGTAAAACCATCTGTTTTGCGATAAAACTAAGGATTTTAGGGGCCAAAACCTTCAAATAGACCCAAGTTAGGATCAACCGTATAGAAAAGCATCAACTATTTCTTCCTGCCCAAAAATCGTATTACGGAACCCGTGCCCACATGACCATCGCCTTCGTTGAGCTCCACTGTGGTTTGTTTGAGTTCCAAGATTTCGTAGTCGGTAAAATCGGATTGTAGTTCTTCTATGGAAAATAAAGCATCCAGATTACCGGGGCCACCTACGCTTGGATTTTTCTTTTTATATGCCAAATGCGCCTTACTGAATGCCTCAAAAATGATGGTTCCTCCTTTTTTTAAGTAGCTGTGCAACAATTTATGATAGCCCGAACGGATGTTGGGAGGGAAGTGGGCATAGATCAAGGCGATGGCGTTGAACTGTTCTTCGCGGTAGCCCAAATTGGGGAGTTCTCCAACCTGATAGTCAATGGAAACCTTTTTTTTCTCAGCCAGTTTCAATGCTTTTTGTTGTCCTACTTCGCTGATGTCGAAAGCGGAGACTTCCCAGCCCAATTGGGCGGCATGTACGGCATTGCGCCCCTCTCCCTCGGCAGGGAAAAGTATGGTACCTGTTGGTAGGGTAGCTAGTTTTTCCTTTAAATACTTGTTGGGCCAGGTGCCGTATGCATATTTAGTTTGTCCAAATTTGGTGTTCCACTTTTTAAGCCAATCGGATGCCATTTTGTTTTTTTTGATGTAAAGCTGGGGGTGGGAGAATGTTTCGTTATCGTTTAAGATATGATTCGTTTAAATTATTTATATCGACCGATACTGAACCAAGTTCAGTAGAAGAACCGAAGTTCGCAGAATTTTAAGTTACTGGCAAAAAGACTTATTAAGCGTTATCAACACTAAAGTGTTGGTTGATAAAAGGTTATAATTTCACTCCTTAATCATTTCCAAGCCATCGTTTTTGCCTGTCATCTGCCAGTGCGCCAATGAAACTGGGATGCTCCCAATACTGTTCAGGGTATCAAAAAAATCTTTTACCACAAATGGCTCGCCTTGTGATTCTTTCAGTTTGGCATAGTCGGCCAATGCGTTTTCCAATAAATATTTACCGGTAATATAACTGGTTCCATAGCCGGGTTGGCGCAAATACAGGTGTTGTTCAAAAATGAGCAGCTCTTTTTCGGTTTTCATCCATCCACGGGGCGTATACTCACTGTGAATCCCTCCAGCTTCCTCCATGGTCATTTCATTGGCGTGGGCGTACAACGATCCCAAACCCCGTGCAGCGCGCTGTGCGATCATGATATACACAATCTCTTTGGTTCTTGGGCTATCATTATACAACCCAGCTTGCATAAACATTTCTTCAACCGCGGTAGCCGTCCCCTCATTTCTTGAATCCCAAATGTTATATAACAAAGGGCCTTTGCGTATTTCACTTGTATGGGGTTCGGTATCCATACGTGCTAGTTCAAACCAATGGTAAAAATGGGAAAATAGAGGTCTTGGGTCGTAATGCTCACCAATGGCAAAAAAGTTGCGGGTCTCCTTGGGTATAAATTCACCTAAATGCTCGCGTAGGGCGGGTTCAAAATAGGGTTTTACGGTTACAATGTCTTGTTCATTCAAAAAATTGATCAGGCTATTTGCGGCTTCGTCGGCCATTTTGTCGTAGGCTTCGGGGGAATCCGCAGCCACCAAAGGTGGCAGATTTCTATTTCGGTGTTCCTCCAATTTTAAAGATGTCCAAGCACGGGCAAGCTCGCGCTTCAGAATCATCACCTCATCCTCCCAAGTTAGTGGTACCAAGTGTACATTCTGTAAATACCAGGTATAATTGTCTTTGCCAATGCCCGAAGGCCCGGTTTTTGATTCGGATTCAGCCTGCAACCAAGACACAAGGTCATTGGTAGAAGCTATGGCATCGTCTATAACGGAAACCAATTCCGAGTCATCTTTAACGGAAGTTCTCTTTTTTAATTCGGTTAGCACGCTACTCTGATTTTGAATGTCCCGAATCCCGGTTACCCATAAGTCCCTTGCGTTTCCGGTTAAGTTTTTCTTGGCCTGTGTATTGAATGGCGCAATTACCTTTAGGTCGGACAAGAGTTTAGACCTTTCTTCTGAGGATAGGGGGAATGTGTAGGTCCATAATTCTGTTGTACCATGATTGGTTGGCCCCTCGTGAGCAGGAACATCGCTTCTATTGGCCCAAACCGTTTTATAAAAAGCAGGATCTCGGCTCCAAGGCTTTAAAATGCGATGATTAAAGTCGTAACCGTTCATTTCAGCCCAAACAATCATCCAATCCACTTGATTTTCTACGGACCAATTTGTTGTGTCGATAGATTGCAGTTTTGATTGTAATTCTTTGAACCTTGGCCAACGTTTTTCAAAAGTTTCTGCCGTGTAATCTGGAGCACCATCGCGAAGTGGTGGATTTTCGAAGGTTCTCCACGCTTTAAATAGGGCAACTAAATCTTGATAATCGTTAGATGTAAAATTTTTAATCTGGGTTTGATTGACTGCGGTTGCTTCTTTCTTTTCAGTTTGACAGCTAATACATAACATAAGTAAAAAAGAAAGAAGGAAATTGGTTGTTTTCAAATGACTACGGTTTTTTATTCAGAAAAGATTTTAACAATTCAGGCAATTTCGTTGAATTTTCTTTTACAAACAATAATTGTTCAAAGGTGTTGTCAACACTAAAGTGTTGGGAGGTATAGGGTTATATTCACTGCATCCATTACGACTAGTGAAGATAAATTAAAGCTTATAAAGTCAAGTAATCTTCATTCATCTTTGTACTTCTCAAACCAAGCAAGAACAGCAGCTATTTTTGCAACCAAATTACTGGGTTTGTTGGCAATACCATGTCCGGCCCCAGGAATACGTACCATTGCTGTTTCAACGTTCTCCAATTTTAGAGCGGCATAAAACTGCTCCGATTCTGCAATAGGGGTACGGTAATCTTCTTCGCCCGTTAACAGCATTGTTGGTGTGGTTACATTGCCCACATAGGTAAGGGGTGAGCGTCTCATGTAGTTTTCTGGATCTTCCCAAGGTTTTTTTCCGAACCAATATTTGGAGAAAAACTGCACACCATCTGCATAGAGCACAAAACTTGTCCAGTTAATTACGGGTTTTGCCACAACGGCGGCCTTAAAACGGTCGGTTTTACCCACGATCCAGGCGGTAAGTACACCGCCACCAGAACCACCGGTCACAAACAGATTTTCTTCGTCCACGTAGCCTTTTTCCAAAACGGCATCCACGCCGGACATTAAATCCTCATAATCGTGGTTGGGATAATCGTGGTGAATCAAGTTTCCAAATTCTTCGCCATAGCTTGTACTTCCACGTGGGTTAGCATAGAGAACCACATAACCTTCAGCGGCGTAGGCCTGAATTTCGGCAGAGTACACTGCTCCGTAGCTGGTAAACGGCCCACCGTGTATTTCCAAGATCATTGGATATTTTTTGGAGGGGTCAAAATCGGGAGGGGTTACGACCCAACCTTGAATTTTGCGTTGATCATAGGAGGACTCCCACCAGATTTCTTCCACATTGCCTAATTTTTTAAAGGAAAACAGGTCATTGTTAACTTGGGTCAAACGCTCTGTGTTTCGAGTATCAGCTACGCCCAAATCCGATGGATGGCTTTTGTCTCCCAAGGTGTAGGCAAATTTGTTGTTGGCGGAAGCAGAAAAACTAGCTGCGTTATAAGGCCTACCTAATGATAAACCGCCTAAGCCATCGGTAATAGTATCCACCTTGCCCGATATGCTCATAGAAGCCAATTTGCCCATTCCTTGATCGGTGTAGCTAAAATACAGACCATTACCCTTGCTGTTCCAAGCCATATCTTCCACATCACGATCAAAATCACCAGAAATTAATTGGGAGTCTGTCCCATCGGTGTTCATTACATACAATTGGGTAAGCTGATATCCTTGCAAACGGTCATCGTACCCTAAATAGGCTATTTTGGAACCATCTGGCGACAATACTGGATTACCGTCAGGACCGTAGCGGTCGGTTAATGGATTAATTTCACCATTATTTACATTAATGCTATAAATTTCGCTGTCTGCAGGTTCAAACTCCTCATCTTTATGGAAATTGGCGCTAAAAAATAAATGCGTGTTGTCCTTTGACCAGATAGGACTGCCATGGTCAAATTCCGAAAATGTAAGTTGATTTGGCGTTCCCCCGCTAATGGGCAAGGTAAACAATTGTGAATTGCCACCTTTGTAATACCCTGCACCATCGCCACGGTAATTCATTTTATCAATGTATTTTGGCGGCTCGTTCCATTTGGCGCCCTCGGGCTTTTCAGGCATTTTAATGATGGATTTGTTGGCTTCGGGCACGAACATATTAAATGCCAAGTATTTGTCATCATAAGACCATGAAACTGTCCCCGGTGATTGTGGTGTATTGGTAAGGGCCAGAGTTTCCTTGGTATCCAGCCACATAAGGTAGAGTTTCATTTTGTCATCCGCCATATTGGACTTGAAAACAATTTTTGTTCCATCGTGCGACCATTTTGGGGCAAAATCGTTATGGTTTCCTGTGGTTAACGGACGATTGTTGGAGCCATCAAAATTGATGATCCAAAGATTGGAAAGATTGCGGTCCGTCATCACATCCTTAAAATTCCGAACATAAATGATTTTAGATCCATCTGGGGAAATTTGAGGGTCGGAAACATATTCCATGTTGAAGATGTCCAATAGCTCCAAATTGGATTTTACTTGGCAAAAACCTAAAGGAATGATGGCCACAAAAAGTAACAGGGCAACTAGTAATTTTTTCATGAGGAAGCGTTTAGTTAGTTTAGATTCTTAAAAATAGGGAATTTATCTCCTTATTTTTTGGTTCAACCGTATAAAAGTGGTGTAAGATGAATTAATATGTTGTGGTCATGTTTTGATCCACACAAATAATGAAATCAGCCAATTGGGTGTTTTCTTCCTCCAGTTTATGAACATCTTTTTGCTTCACGGTAGATATGGTACCATACTCTAAATCGGGTCGTTTTAATTTCAAGTACCAAAGAATGCCCTCATAATCATTGGAGTGGTAGGCACCGTTGTAATGCAAAAACAAAGCACCCTCCTTGTAATTTTGAAGGATAAAATGGGCCATGGTCGCATCTTTGATGGCCTGTGCCATTACCAAGGTGGGACTACCGTGGTCGCCCATCATTTTTAGGATATTTTGATACCCTGGCAACTCGGGGTCGTAAGCAATGGGCAAAGGAGCTATCCATTCTTTTTCTTGGTCGGGGAGTGAGTCCAAGGCTTCAAAACCACCTTTGTATACCATACTGGCGTAACGTCTGGGCACGTTGGATGCGACAAAAACAAGACTACTGTCCTTCGCAAAATCCACCAAAGGAGCATAATCTGTTTTATGGTTGTTCCACAGTCGTGCGGTGGAATCCAATGTTTTGTAGTCTATTTTACCCGATAAATAATCGTTGAGTTCATCTTGGTTGTCGACCTCGATCATTTCCGCGCCGAGGATAAGTGCTCGCTTGTTGTGCAGGTCAGCGGTAAGCTCGTACTGCAACCAATGTGCAATAGGATTGTTGTGCAGCTCCCCAAACAACACCATATCCTTTTTCTCCAAGGTCTTGAGCATTTTTCTGTAAGAGACCTTTTTCCCCTTGGCATTGTAAATAACGTAGGGTTTCTTCTGTCCATAACCAAAGGTTATTAGTAGGGTATAGGTTAGAAGGAGGAGAAGATTTTTCATTTGATTAGATTCAATCCTCCCACTCCGTATGGAAAATACCTTCGCGGTCCAAACGTTCGTAGGTGTGCGAACCAAAGTAATCGCGTTGCGCCTGTATCAAGTTCAATGGCAAACGGCTACTGGTGTAGGCATCAAAATACGTGAGCGCATTGGAAAGGCCCGGCAAAGGAATACCGTTTGTGGCGCCATAACTCACTAATTCGCGTGCTGCATCTACTGTGCTTTGTACTTTTTCTACAAAAGAAGGGGAGAGCAACAAGTTCTGTAAATCTTTGTCGGCTTGGTAGGCTTCGGTAATATCGGCCAACAAGGCAGCACGGATTATACAACCGGCACGCCATATTTTGGCAATTTCGCCCAGTTCCAGTTCGTAACCATATTCTTTGGAGGCATCTGCCAATTGGTGCATACCCTGCGCGTAGGTAATGATGAAAGCAAAATAAAGGGCCTGCTCCGCTTTTGTGGTAAAGTCATCTTTGTCCACCGCTTTTAGTGTGGGACGGTCATACAACTCATCGGCTTTAATACGCTCGGATTTTAAAGCGGATATTTCACGCATGCTCACTGCAATATCAATGGTAGGGACGGGGATTCCCAAATCCATGGCATTTTGAGAGGTCCATTTTCCAGTTCCTTTTTGTTTGGCCTTGTCCAAAATCATATCTACAAGGTCATTATCCGTCAAATCATCTTTTTGTTCAAAGATTTCCGAAGTGATTTCCACCAAAAAGGACTGCAAACGACCATCATTCCAACGAGCATAGGTTTTGTGAAGCTCATCGTTGGTAAGGCCACCTGCTTTTTTGAGCAGATCGTATATCTCGGAAGTCAACTGCATCAAACCGTATTCGATACCGTTGTGCACCATTTTCACATAGTTCCCTGCGGATTTTGGACCCAAATAGGCCACACAGGGTTCGCCGTTGTATTTTGCGGACACAGCTTCAAAAATAGGTTTTACGTGTTGATAAGCTTCTTTGGAACCGCCGGGCATAATGCTCGGTCCCTTTCTGGCACCTTCGGCACCACCTGAAACTCCGGCGCCAAAAAAGTTAATGCCTTTTTCTTTTAAATAAGCCTCGCGACGGTCAGTATCGGTATAAAAGGAGTTCCCTCCATCAATAATAATATCACCTTTGTCCAAATGGGGCAGCAAACCATCGATTACGCTATCCACAATTTTTCCTGCGGGTACCAATAACATAATTTTTCGAGGAGTGGTCAGCGCCAGTACAAAGGTTTTTACATCGGTGGCGGCATTCACTTTTGCGGTATCACCACCTTCGTTGATTAAAGCATCCACTTTTTCTTTATCCAAATCATTTCCAAATGCAGTAAAACCGTTATCAGCTACATTTAAAATAAAATTACGTCCCATTACTCCAAGGCCCACAAGGCCAAAATCATACGTATCTGCCATTATATATTTTTCTTCTTCTTTGGTGTTGATACAACCTTGAGGTTGTGATTTCTTGAATTACGAACCTAAAATAAACCTTATATTCGTGATGCTCAAAGATAATGACTCCTTATTAAAAATGAATGGTGTCAAGAAGAGCACAATCTGCCAGAAACCGAAAATACTATGAAAAAGACAGATAATCAGATGCTCGTGATTTTTGGAGCATCAGGTGATTTGACAGCAAGAAAATTAATGCCATCCTTGTTCAACCTTTATTTGGCCGACCAGTTGCCCGAAAACTTTGTGGTGCTAGGGGTGAGCCGCAGCAATTTGACCGATGAGGCATTTCGGGACCGTGTAGTGTATGAAAGTGATTATTTAAAAGAAAAAACGAAGGACCTGACAGCAAGCAAGGTAAAAAGCTTTGCCAACAAGCTATATTACGAGGATTTGGGCGATAGCTACGATACCGATTATGGCGGCCTGCGTAAGCGGGTGGAAGCCCTAAAAGAAGAGTACAACACTTCAGGAAATATTATTTATTACCTATCCACACCACCCACGCTTTACGAAACAATATCACAAAACCTGTCCAACGCGGGCATGAACACCCAAAACAATGGCTGGAAACGCTTGATTGTGGAAAAACCTTTCGGTTACAGCTTGGAGACGGCCAAAGAGTTGAACAAAGGGCTTCACAAGTATTTTAAAGAGCATCAGATATACCGAATCGACCATTATTTGGGCAAAGAAACCGTTCAAAATCTTTTGGTGACCCGTTTTTCGAACAGCATTTTTGAACCCCTTTGGAACCGTAATTACATTCAGCATGTAGAAATTACCAATGCGGAAAGTGTAGGTGTTGAAAAACGTGGTGGGTATTATGACAAGTCCGGCGCTTTGCGGGACATGTTCCAGAACCACTTGTTACAAATTGTTTCGTTGGTAGTGATGGAGCCACCGATTGGCTCAGATGCAGAAGAAATCCGAAATGAAAAAGTAAAGGCGTTAAAGTCGTTGCGTATAATGACGGACGAAAAGGAACTGTTTGAAAATACCATTAGGGCCCAATATGTGGCTTCCAGAGTAGATGGGAAAGACGTTAAAGGGTACCGGAAAGAAGATGGGGTAGACCCGAATTCCACTACGGAGACCTATGCCGCGATAAAATTTTATGTGGACAACTGGCGTTGGCACGGGGTTCCTTTTTATGTACGAACCGCTAAGCGAATGCCCACCAAAGTGACCGAAATTGTGATTCACTTTAAAAAGCCGCATCATCAAATTTTTAAAGGCTCCGAAATGCAGGAAATGGATAACAAGTTGATTATCCGTATCCAACCCGATGAGGGAATCTTGATTAAGTTCGGAGTAAAAGTGCCTGGGCAGGGCTTTAAAGTTGAGCGGGCCAATTTGGATTTTTACTATGCCAACTTGGCCGAAACTTATGTGATGGAGGCCTACGAGCGCTTGTTGTTGGACGCGATGCAAGGAGATGCTACACTATATGCCCGTGCCGATGAGGTTGAAGCGGCTTGGGAGTTCGTAGATCCTATATTAAACTACTGGAAAAACGGTAAGGACGTTCGTATGTATGGTTACGCGGCAGGTGCTTGGGGACCGGAAAATGCAGATAACTTGATTGATGATGAGGGCTACTGGCGTAACCCAACAGAAAACTTGGCGGACGACCCAGGGTTTTGTGTGATTTGTTAATTTGTCGAATGCCGAGAGTTGAGAACAGAAAATAAAATTTACAATGGATTTAAAAATATATAAAGATAAGCAGGAGGTTGCTGAACAGTTTTCCAGCTATTTTGCGGATAAACAAAAAGATAAGGATGCTTTTTATGTAGCATTGTCTGGGGGTAGTACCCCTAAAATTGTTTTTGATGTATTGGTAGAAAAGTTTTCGGACAAAGTAGATTGGAGCAAGGTGCATTTTTATTGGGGTGATGAGCGTTGTGTGTCCCCAACCGATGATGAAAGCAACTATAAAATGACGGTGGAGCATCTATTTTCCAAAATAAAGGTGCCCAAGGAGAACATTAATCGGATATTGGGGGAAAAGTCCCCTGAGGGTGAAGCTTTGCGCTATGCCAATTTGTTGGAAATGGATTTGGATAGGGTAGAGGAGGTGCCTCAGTTCGATTTGGTAATTTTGGGTATGGGCGATGACGGTCACACCGCATCTATTTTTCCACATGAAATTGAATTGTGGGATTCGGAAGATCATTGTGTGGTAGCTACGCATCCAGATTCAGGCCAGAAACGGGTTTCCATAAACGGGAAGGTTATCAATACCGCCAAAGAAGTAGCTTTTTTGGTCACCGGTGCATCCAAAGCCGAAAAGGTGAAGGCCGTGGTCGAAAAAACGGAAGGTTCCGAGGCTTACCCGGCATCCTTGGTTAATCCAGCTTTGGGGAATTTGTTGTGGTTTTTGGATGAGGCTGCTGCTGCACGGCTCAATCAAAATCCATCTTAACGTTTTCGCCATCTAAAAACTCCAAATATTCGTTCACTTTAAAGTTGTTGGATTCGTATTTGCTATCTCGTTTAAAAGCAGATTGTTTACGTTCCTTGCTGCGTGCAAATCGACGAATATCTTGCTTGGTTTTTAAAATAAGACCGGGAACTAACTTATTTTTACCATCCTTGCCCTTGGCCACCATGGTAAAATAGGACGAATTGCAATGTTTCACTTCTCCCGTGGTCACATTTTCCGATTCCACGCGTACCCCGACCACCATGGAAGTTTTTCCGGTATAGTTAATGGATGCTTTTAGTGTGGCCAATTCCCCAACTTCAATTGGATTTAGAAAATCCACTCGATTCACCGAAGCGGTGACGCAATAACTTTGTGAATGTTTGGATGCGCAGGCAAAAGCAATTTGGTCCATAAGGTTGAGGATATGCCCCCCATGTACCTTGCCGCCAAAATTGGAATGGGAAGGGAGCATAAGTTCGGTGATGGAAACTCTACTTTCTCTGGATGATTTGAATTTCTTCATATTTTGTTGGGGTTTAATCGAATCCTTTTTTTAATTCGATTGTACACGACTGTACCAGTGGTCAATCCAAATGTCACATCGAGCGTAGTCGAGATGTCTTTGTCAGCCTTTCGACTGCGCTCAAGAAGACAAAGACAAAAACCATCAATGCCATTGGTACAATTGCGGATATACAATTTTTTAAAAAGTAAATAACAGCAATGTAAAATGATTATCAAATATAATCCAAAGCTAAAAGAGTTGGCCAGGCAATTACGAAATAATGCTATAAAAGCCGAATTTACTCTGTGGCAGAAACTAAAGCGGAATCAAATGAACGGACTATATTTTTCAGTTTCAAGCAAACGGAAATACACCTCCCTAAATCCCTCTTTTTTTAGGAGGGAAGCCATTTCCCATCTAAAAAGAGGAGCCAGGGGTGTGTGGATTAATTTCTGAAAATTGGAGATTTTTCAGATTTGACTTCAGTGATAAAATATTTGGTATCGCCCAACCAGAAAAAGGTGGCGTAGCGTTCCTTGTAGGTGACCTTGATGTACTGCCCTTGGAACTTTTTCATCTTTTCAATGATTTCCTCTTCCTTGTCCTCTACAGAAAACGAAAATACATTTGTGCCTGACAAACCTTGACTGATCTGTCCTTCCCAAGTTTTGACCATCACGCCTTTTCTACTGAATTTGATGAGTTCCCCCGAACGATAACCCTCACTGTAGGGCACATAATAGATAAAAGCAAAATAGCCCACAACACCAACTATAATGGCGATGATGAAAATGGTCAAGAATTTTTTCATGGTTCGTGTTTTAGTTCATTTCTTCAAAATCGTCCTCATGGGCGCGCATTAAAATAGGTTCGGGCAAGGATTTTTTTGCTTTGGCCCCCATTTTCTTCAATTTTTCAATTGAGGTGACAATGTTTCCCCGTCCTTCGACCAACTTGTTCATGGCACCGCGGTACTCGCTTTTCGCTTCATCCATTTTTTTGCCCACTTTGGTAAGGTCGGAGACGAAGCCTTCGAATTTATCGTAAAGCGCTCCAGCCTGGCGGGCAATTTCAATGGCATTTCGTTGCTGTTTTTCGTTGCTCCACATACTGTCAATGGTGCGTAGTGTGGCCAAAAGCGTAGAAGGGGTAACAATAACGATGTTTTGCTCAAAAGCTTTGTTGTACAGTGATACATCTTCATTTATGGCTACGGCAAATGCAGGCTCAATGGGCACGAACATCAGCACAAAATCTGGACTCTCCATTTCGTATAGGTCCTCATATTTTTTGGAGGAAAGCTGTTCCACATGTCTGCGCAGGGAGTTGATATGATCCTTTAGGAATTTGGGTCTATCCTCTTCTTCGGCATTGGTGTAACGTTCATAATCCGTTAACGATACCTTGGAATCCACAACCATTTTTTTACCGTCGGGCAAGTGAATAATAACATCGGGCAACACTCTTGTTCCATCTGCACGCTTAAAGCTTTGTTGCACACTGTACTCTCTATCTTTCTCTAAACCAGATTTTTCCAAAACACGTTCCAAAACCAGCTCCCCCCAATTCCCTTGCATTTTGCTGTCCCCTTTCAGGGCTTTGGTCAGGTTTTCGGCCTCTTGGGTTATTTTAAGGTTTTGTGTCTGTAAATTGAGCAATTGCTCTTTTAAAGCAGAGTGAATACTAATGTTTTCCTTTTGCGACTTTTCTACTTTTTCCTCAAACTCCTTAATTTTTTTGTTGAGGGGCGTCAGGATATTTTCAATGTTCTCTTTGTTGCTTTTGGTGAATTTTTCGCTTTTTTCATCCAAAATTTTGTTGGCCAAGTTTTCAAATTCCTTCGTGAACTTTTCCTGTAGCTTTTCAACCTCTTCCTTCTGCTCTTTGTTTTTGAGCTGAAGATTCTCCAAATCCGCTTGGTACCTCACAATTTGGTTGCTTTGCTGTTCTTTTTCGCGCTGGAGTTGTTTTTGCTCCTCGTCGCTTAGCAATAACTTATCGTTCAAGGATTTTATGGTAGCGTTAAATTGTTGTTCCCGCTCGCCCCAAACGCTTTCGGTGGATTTAATCTTTAGTTTTTGGATGTACATGCCCACAAAAAGCCCAACGACCAATGTGATGATGCCAATTATGATAAAGGTAAGTTCTGTGCTCATTAAAAAATTTCTGAAGGATAAAGATAACGGATTACAAAGATAAAATGTCATTTCTTCCAAAGTAGAAATCCATAAAATGAGTTCGTAGTCGGAAGTCGGATGTCCGAAGCACGGAGTCCGATGTCAGTTGGCAGTCGACAGTACTCAATAACCCAATAACTCAGTAACTCCTAACTCTGAACTTGAGTTTTGGTTTTCATCTTTCTTTTGACACGAATTACACCAATTGCTCGATTTTCTTGTTAAATGTTGTTTTGATTTATCGTGTTGAGTCCTTCGGCTACATTTAGGATAAACTAAAGTCGAAACGGCGGAAGTCAGTTTGGAGTAGCACAATTACTCAATAACCGAACAACCATATAACTTAGTCCAGAGGTCAGAAGCACGAAGCACGAAGTCTTGGGTCTAGTGTTTTGGTTCTTGTCTCTTGTCTCTTAAACTTGATACTTGAGTTTGTCATTCCTGTGAAGGCAGGAATCCATTTTTTAAAGAAACCTGGGAACACATCACAAAGTAGATTTCTCACGCTCTCGCTGGTCGGTTCAAAATGACAATGAAACAATTGGTGGCCATTCTAGAAATTCGTGTCTGCCGTGGGTAGGAAATTTACTTTGCTGCACTCGTCTCCTCTCTAATCTCCCCAAAGGGGAGAAGTTCCCTTCTTTGGAGAGCCTGTCCCGAACTTGTTTCGGGAGATTATGTGAGGACTTCCTATCTGATTGCCTTTTTAAAACCCATGATCTCTTGCCCGTTTACCGTAGTCAGGCTTCGGAATCCCATAAGAGTCAGACCTTGAAACATGGTTTTACTGGCAGACAGACAAGTTTAGGGTGAACGGGATTTTTGTTGGTTATAAATTTACTTAGTCACCTTAAACGAACCTGTCTTGGCATCAAACTGTACCATTTCCGAAGGAAATAAACGGTCAAAGTATTTTTGTTCAATAAGTTGACACGGGTCGCCAAACGGATGGTCTTTTCCATCCAAAATCAATATGCGGTCACATAATTGAATGGCCAATTCAATTTCGTGGGTTGTAAAGAGAATGGTTTTCTGTTTTTCGTGCGCCAATTCTTGAAGCATTTTAAGGATTTGCACTTTGTGGTACAAATCCAAATGGGTGGTTGGCTCATCCAATAAGATCAAAGTGGTGTCCTGAGCCATGGCCCGCGCCACCAGCACCCGTTGTAATTGTCCGTCGCTGATTTCGTGACATTTACGGTGTTTGAGTTCTTTCAATAAAAAAGTATCCAAACTATCCTTGATCCGATGTTTGTCGTCTTCGGTCAATGTGCCCAACCAATTGGTGTAGGGTTGCCTGCCCAAGGCGATTAATTCTTGTACAGTCAAGTTTTTGGAGGCAGGCTGCTCGGTCAAAACCACACTAAGCTCCTTAGATAGGGTAGATGATGTATATTTTTCCAAATTTTTGCCTTTCAACTTGATGTTTCCATCAAGTTTAGGCTGAAATCCCCCCAAAGTGCGCAACAAGGTCGATTTTCCAATGCCGTTGATGCCCACAATTCCGCACAACATTCCAGTTTCCAACTCAAAATTGATGCGCTCAGCAACTATTTTGGATTCGTACCCAACGGTCAAATTTTTAACGGACAGTATGTTTTTGTTGTTATTGGACATTAGAACATCATTTTACGTTTGCGCACCAAAAGCCATATCACTACAGGAGCTCCAACCAAGGATGTAATGGCGTTTATGGGCAGCACACTGGCGGAATTGGGCAATTGCGCCAAAGTATCGCACAGGAGCATTAAAATGGAACCATAGAGCATTACGGCGGGAATCAGTACTTTGTGTTCCATGGTATCAAAAATTTGGCGGGTAAGGTGTGGAACAGCGAGTCCAACAAAAGCAATGGGCCCTGCAAATGCGGTTATACCTCCTGCCAACAGCCCAGTGGCGATAATTATGGTCAATCTGGATTTTTTTAAGGAAATTCCCAAACTCTGTGCGTAGTGTTCCCCTAAAAGAAAGGCGTTCAACGATTTTATGGAAAGTATACTGAGCAAAACTCCCAAGGCAACGATTACAAGCAATAAAAGTAACTGCCCTGTTGAAAGGTTGCCCACACTTCCAAAGGACCAAAAGATGAAGCGTTGCAGGTTCTCGGCACTCGAAAAATAGGCCAACACACTTACAATTGCGGAGGTGATGCTGCCGAACATCAGTCCAATGATCAACAAAGCCATGGTATCTTTCACGCGTTGGGCAACAATCATTACTACGGAGAGTACCAAAAAACTACCAATACTTGCGGCAATGGCCAGGGAAACATCACCCAAAAAAGAGATGGAAGTATATCCTGCCAACAACGAAGCGCCCATCAAAAGTAAGGCGGCACCCAAACTGGCCCCAGAACTAATCCCCAGTACAAAAGGGCCTGCCAACGGATTTCTGAACAGGGTTTGCATTAAAAGCCCACTCAAGGAAAGTCCTCCGCCCACCAAAATGGAGGTAAACGCCTTGGGAACCCGATAATCCCAGATAATGTATTCCCAAGATGCAACTTGCGAAGTTTTTCCAAAAAGCGTGGATAGCATATCTGTAAAAGGAATAGAAACGGAACCCGAACTAATGTTGAGAAGACAGGACAGCATCAATGCCAGTATCAACAACAGAAAGGAAAACCGGTATGTTTTTGCTCCTTGCATTTATTGTAATGGTTTAATGAACAGCAATTGATGCTCGGGCAATAGCTCCGGGTGCAATATTTTGATGAAATCCCTCAAAACAATATCTGGGCGGTGCGGTGCCAATTCGTAAAAAATAAGCCCGCCAGTTTCTCCCTTTTCAATGGCGTTTGAATACACTTTTTTATTGGCGAAGGCATAAAATTGTTGGTGATGGGTGTTGGCATTGCTCAATTCCTTATAAGAAGTTTGGGAAGAAGGGTTAAACCAAAATTCGGCATCTTGTGCCTGCTCCAAAACGGACTCCAAACTAAGACCAATGCTTCCCGTTTCTTCGGTGTTGGACCAAAGATAATCGGCATTGGCATCTTTCAGGAACTGGGCCATCCAACTGCTGCCTCCAGCCACGTACCAAACGTCTTTGTATAATCCGCCAGTTAGCACTGTTGGTCTGGATTTTGCTTTTTTTGCCAATGCAGCGGCCTGTTTATAGGATGCTTCAATTTCGGTAAAAATGCTATCTCCCAATTTTTCTTTTTGAAAGAAGGGCGCAAAAAACTTCACCCATTCTGCTTTGCCCAATGGGGTCTGCTCCACCCAATCGCCATTGTAAACCACGGGTATTCCTGCTCGTTCTAAAATATGATACGCCTTGTTTTCTTCGTTAATACTGAATCCGATGATGAGCTCAGGGTTCAGTATCAGCACCATTTCTGTGTTGAGGACATCGTTCATGCCCAAGTTTTGAATTTGACCGTTTTCCACAAGCTTTCTTGCCTCTGGTGAAGAAATGTAATCGGTGTTGGGAAATCCGACTATGTTTTTGAGTTCCCCGAGTTGCTTTAAAGGCTCTATGTGAGTGGTTGAAGTGAGCACTATTTTTTCGACTGGGGTACCCACAATGGCATCATATTCACCTTGCGGGAAAGTAATCGATGGTAATTTTTCTTTAGGTACCAAGGCATATTTAAAGTTATCGGCCCCAGGCCAAGCTGCAGTGACTTCAATAACGGTGAAATCGGCTTCTTTTTTTACCGTAAAACCCGTTGCATAGGTTATGGAGGGTGTTGATCCCTGTTTTTGAGCAGGTTGCGATTTTTTTTCTTGCTTGCAACCTATCAACCAAACCAAAAGGAACCCCAAAAATAAAATTGATTGCTGTTTTTTTGCCATGAACCAAAAGTAAGATTATTTAAATATTTCTGTAGTTTGATGAACCTCATCATTAAAGTCAAAATTGTCATGTTGAGCGTCCCGAAAGTTTTCGGGAAGACACCTCACCTATTTTTTCAATAATATAATGACACGAATTACATGAATTTTCTCGAAGGAAAGGTGGGTTGGGATGCTAAACGAATTCTTCGGCTGCGCTAGGATGACAGCTCAGATTGACAGATGAAATCATTTTAAACTTTTGCATAAAAGATTAAACAGATTGATTAGCTTTGGCCACGAATTTTGGTTCGCACGGATTTTTTCCGTGGGATTAAAAGGGAATCCGGTGCAAAACCGGAGCTGTTCCCGCAACTGTAAGTATGTGCCGAACCGGCACCGATGTTTTAAACATAGGTGCGCAGTAGGCGATTGTCTCTTCTTCAAAACCACTGCCCGATGGGTGGGAAGGTAGGAGGCAAAACACAAGCCAGGAGACCTGCCAGATTCAAACAAACAATGTTAAACTTTCGGGATAAAAGTTTACGTATGAATATCATACTATTCTCCCGTTTATTCAATTAAACGAAATGAAAAAAAATCATTTATGGTTAATTACCGCCCTTTTGGCGGGTAATGGAATTTTTGCGCAAAACGTACAGCAAGATTCACTTAAGGTGCAGCGACTGAACGAGGTTGTTGTTAGCGATTCAAAATTTGAGTTGAAAAGAGAAAACTCAGGTAAAACGGTAATCAAGATTGCGGCCGAAGAAATGCAGCGCAACCAAGGCAGGACAGTTGCGGAAATCATCAACACCAAAAGTGGTATCGAGATTGCCGGTAGCCGTGGTAGGGATGGCGATGTGCTTGGGGTTTATGCCCGTGGTGGCCGTGGTCGTCAGGTTTTGGTGATCATTGATGGTGTTCGGGTGTCGGACCCCTCCACTTTTTCGGCGGAGTACGATCTTCGGCTGCTTTCTCCAAACAGCATAGAGTCCATCGAGATCATTAAAGGGGCTGCCAGTACACTTTATGGTACCAATGCGGTTACGGCCGTGATCAACATCACTACGAAAAGGGCTTCAAAACAAAAGATTGCAGGAAATTTTGAAACAAGTGTGGGCACCAATCAAACAGCAGATGACCAAAATTATAATTTAGGGAGTATTCAAAATTCGGCAAATGTGAACGGTACTTTGGACAAGTTTACCTACGGGGTGGATTTTTCCAATAGATATAAAAGCGGCCTGTCAGCTGCAGTAACGCCGGAGAATGAGGAGGATATTTTTTCACATTACAGTGCCAATTTAAGGCTTGGGTATCAATTCTCTGATGCTTTTGGGGTTCAGGTTTATGGAAACCAGACCAAGTTTAAAAATGAGTACGATGCCACACAGGCAGAAGCACCTAATTTGGGTGAGAATGAGCAGCAAAGAGTCGGGTTGTCATCCGAATATGGCTATGGGAAAGGTTCGGTCCATCTAAATACAGCGTTTACCCATTATGAGTCCGTGGCCAATGATACCTTTGGCGAAAGCACCACCGAGGGAAGCAATTGGGTGTTGGACCTGTACAACAAATATGTTTTTGGTGAGCAATTCCATACCATTTTAGGAATGAATTACATCAAGGATGAAGCTATTTTTACAGAAGATGTTGATTTTACCATTGTGGATCCTTATGCCAATGTCGTGTATGTTTCAGATTTTGGACTGAACTTGAATGTGGGTGCCAGATGGAACAATCACTCTGAATATGGAAACCATTTTGTGTATAATGTGAATCCTTCTTATGTTTTTGACACTGAAAACGGATATGTGAAAATGATGGGGTCTTATGCCACATCGTACATCACACCGAATTTAACGCAATTGTTCGGTGCCTTTGGCGGGAATCTGGAGTTGGAACCTGAAGAAAACTCGACCATTGAGGGGGGTGTTGAATTCAAACTCAATGAAAAGTTGAGAATTAGCACTGTTTATTTTGATAGAAATGAAACCAATGCCATTGGGTACGATGCCAATTTTATGAGTATTAACATTGCGGATGAAATTGATGCCAATGGGGTAGAGGTGGAAACTACGTGGTTGCCTTGGAGCACTTTTAGCGTTAATGCCAATTACACCTTCACGGAACGCAAAGGGGACAATGCCATCCGTATTCCAAAACACAAAGCCAATATGTCCTTGTGGTACCAGTTTTGTGAGAGTACGAGTGCATCGTTAAGCTATGCTTATACAGGTCAACGGTTTGATACGGATTTTGCAACCTTTACGGATATTGCTTTGGAACCTTTTTCTTTACTGAATTTTTCCATTGGACACGAACTGATCAAAAACAAGCTAAATGTGTTCGTAAATGCGGACAATTTGTTGAATGAGGATTACAGGGAATTGCTTGGATTCACAACTCGTGGCCGAAATTTTAGGGTGGGTCTCAACCTGAACCTTTAATAAAGCCCATCTGTAACATCAATTTTTGTGAACCTGAACTTGTCCGTCTAATGGGCTGGTAAGTTCAGGTTATACTTTTGATTAATATTTTAGAAGTACTAGTTTTATTAATCCCAATTAAATGGGCTTAAGGTTTGTTCTTTTGAATACCTCACTGGCTTGTCCCGAGGTAGTTCATTAATATGGTAGTTCTGAGTGAAACGAAGAATCTCTTTTTCGATACAAAGATAAGGCACGCCTGACCACTGACTTTCGACATTCCAACCTTAGTTTATCCTGAGCGTATCCGAAGGCCTCAACGTGACACTTCATGCATCGAGCATCAAACTACAATAACCTCTGCCTAACAACAGACATGAATTACACAAATGGCCACGAATCAGTTAATCTTTACAGTAATGAGAGTAATGCTTTTTGATTGAAAGATTCTCCAAATGTTTTACACTTTCAGAATGACAAACTTGAACTTGTATTTGTCTATTAGTAATTCACATATTCCACTATCTCAAGACCATAACCAACCATGCCCACACGCTTGGTTTGTCCGGAATTCGTTAATAATCGAATCTTGGAAATATTGATATCGTGAAGTATTTGTGCACCAATGCCAAAGTCCTTGTTGTCCATTTCAATCTTTGGAGCCTTGTTGATTCCCCCTTCCTGAAGCTTTTTGAATTCGGACAATCTACTCAATAGGTTCATGGATTGGTTTTCTTGATTTATAAAAATAATGGCACTTTTTTCTTCGGCGTTCAATGCATTGAACATGCGTTGCAGTGTCTCATCCGGATTGTTGGTCAAAGTGCCCAGCATATCATTGTTCACTAGGGTGGAATTAATACGGGTAAGAACAGGTTCTCCACTTTTCCAATTTCCTCTTAGCAAGGCAATGTGTACTTGATCGTTTGTTGTCTGCTTATATGCCCGAAGTCTAAATTCTCCGAATCTGGTGCTTATGTTAAATGCCTCTTTAAGTTCTATAAGGCTATCGTGTTCCATGCGGTACGCAATCAAATCCTCAATGGAAACAATTTTAAGATCAAATTTTTTGGCAACCTTCATCAATTGCGGCAATCGTGCCATGGTTCCATCCTCGTTCAAAATTTCCACCAAAATACCTGCAGGTTCCAGCCCGGCCAATCTTGCAAAGTCTATTGCAGCCTCGGTGTGCCCGGTACGCCTTAATACGCCTCCATTTTTTGCCCTGAGCGGAAAAATATGTCCAGGCTTTCCCAGTTCGTGGGGTTTGGTGTCTTTGTTTACAAGGGCACTAATGGTTTTGGCCCTGTCATGTACCGAGATACCAGTTGTGCATCCATACCCCAATAAATCCACGGAAACGGTAAACTGGGTTTGGTGCAATACCGTATTGTTTTGTACCATCATGTTCAGCTCCAGTTCCTCGCATCTATCCTCGGTTAAGGGGGCACAGATAAGCCCACGGCCGTGCATGGCCATAAAATTGATCATTTCGGGGGTAACTTTTTCGGCAGCAGCAATAAAGTCGCCTTCGTTTTCCCTGTTTTCATCATCCACTACAATAATTACCTTACCGTCTCTAACGTCGGCAATGGCTTCTTCAATGGCGTTTAGTTGTATTTTTTTGTTCTTGGCGATCATTGATCTTCAGCTTCTTTATCTTTCTTTTTAAATATTGATTTAATCCGGTCTATAAAGTGACCAAATCCTACTAACCCCTTATCCGCAGTTGCACGTCTGGTGAGAGATATGCCCAAGGGCAGCATGATCATTGTTGGGAGCCAGGCCCCAATGGCGGGGTGAATGTTTCCTTCCTTTGCATAGTTGCCGGCAAATACACCAATAAAATAATAGGTTAAAAATAAAATAATAGCGACCACCATGGGCAATCCCAATCCTCCTTTACGAATTATAGCCCCTAAAGGTGCACCTACAAAAAACAAAATAATGCACGAAAGTGCCAGTGCATATTTTTGATGCAGCGATAGAATGTGGCTGTTATAGAACTTGTACCTGCTTTGCAGTTCGTTCTTTTTGGAAGTCACCGTGTTCAATATACTGGAAACCTCGTTCTGGGCTTTTTTCATTACTTGAATTTGCTCCCATTGTTCCAGACTTTCTATAAATTGATCAATAGTTCTAATGGAATCCTGTTGGGTCTCCTCCACCTTTTTTTGAGGTTGAATGAGTTCCAATTTTTGCATGGTAGTATCTTTTGGCACTTTGGGCGGAAATGCCCCCATGCGATTAACGACGTTTTTGGAAAATGCAACTACTTTTTCAAGGTTGTTTTCGCGAAGGGAATCAATATCCTTGATCAGCCGCCCCACATTTTTCATCTTGTTTGTGGTGATATTCTGATCTTCTTCCAAATCCTGGTCATTGAGTTCCGAAATATCAATATTGATGGTATAGGTCTCAAAATTTGATTTGGCGAACGGTTGCTTTCGTCGTTCTTTGGCATCTTTGGGCATAACATCTTCGTAGTAGTTGCCATCTTTCAATACCAATTGAATAATATCCGATTTTTCGCTACTGATCAACTCACCGGATTTTGCCTTGATTACTGTATTGTTGATGTTCTGATCTGTTTTTTTATGGATGATGACATTGTCCAAAAAGCGATCTTGCTCCCCATGCTTTTTGTCCACCTTAATGTTCATGCCCTCGCCGGTTCCTTCAAAATCACTAAAAACACCTTCGGTAATGGCGGCTGCAGGTTTTACTTTGGCAATGTTTCGCCTTAGGTTGAACATTTTTTGTTCTGATATTGGAATCACATCATTGGCAAAAAAGAAAGTGACCACACCTAAGAAAAGTACAAACACGATAAGGCTTCGCATGCCGCGTTGCAATGATATACCGGAAGCCTTCATGGCGGCAAACTCATAGTTTTCTGCAAACGTACCAAAGGTAAGAATGGAGGAGAGGAGCACCGTAAGTGGCAACACTTTGTCCACCAATGTTGGGATAAAGTAGAAAATAAACTTGCCAATAATTACCATGCCCAGTCCTTTTCCCGCCAAATCATCAATGAACAGCCATATTCCCTGAAAAATGAATATGACGATGAGAATGAAAAAAGAACTGAAGAAGTTGTAAAGAAATCTTCTTAGTATATACTGATCAAGTATTTTCAATGCCTAGTTTCTTATAATATAATATCCTTTGTCCTCGTATTTTTTCTCGTCAAAGGTAAACAGAGTACTTGATATGGGCTGATTGGTTTTGAAAGAATTAACGGTAATGGTGGTTTTGGTGCCATTGTTTCCCGTTTGGATTAGTTTATAGATGTGCTTGGTCTGTGTATCCACTCCCAAAAGCACGGATTTTATCTCGGTATTGGAGTCAATCGGAATCAACTTTACATATTGAATTTTTCTGCCCCCTATATTTTGAAGGATATCCCATTGGTAGTTGTGTCCCGTTTTATAAAATGTCAACATTTTTGATGGGCTCACGTTGTCGTTGTCCTCGTTAACCTCTTCAATGGTTACTTCTTCGTTTTCTGGAACCACGGTGTAAACTTTGTTGCCATCGTACATTTGTTTGGCCCCGAAATAGTTGAGTGCGTATTTTTCGCCCTTTAAGGTTACGTTTCCGTTGGTTTCCTGTTTTAGGTCGGCCTCGGTATTTTCCAAGGTAGATTGGAAATCAATATAAATATTATCGTAGCTCTGCACTTTGTTGTAAACTTCGTCCAAAAGTGCTTTGGCCTTATCGGAGTTCTGTCCGTAAGAAAAAAGTCCTACGGTAAACAATGTTATAAAAAGAATACTTTTCTTGTTCATGGTCTTATTTTGCTTCATTTTCTAATAGTTGTTCCAAAGAATACATGTCGGGAACCAAAACTTGTCGGGCCTTACTACCCTCAAATGGCCCTACGATCCCGGCTGCTTCCAATTGGTCTATAATTCTACCGGCTCTGTTGTACCCAAGTTTCAATTTACGTTGGATAAGGGAAGCGGAACCTTGCTGGGCCGTTACAATAACTTCGGCTGCTTCTTTGAACATGGCATCCCTGTCCGCGATATCATTATCAAGACTTGTGCCAGATTCTTCGCCTACATACTCTGGCAATAAGTGTGCTTCGGGGTATGCACGTTGCGAACCAATGTATTCGGTAATTTTGGCCACTTCTGGTGTATCCACAAAAGCGCATTGCAACCTTGTAACGTCATTTCCTTGGGTGTAGAGCATATCTCCGCGACCGATAAGCTGGTCGGCGCCTTGCGCATCTAAAATGGTTCTGGAGTCAATTTTTGAGGTTACCCTAAATGCTATCCTAGCAGGGAAGTTGGCCTTGATGATACCGGTAATTACGTTAACCGATGGTCTTTGTGTGGCAATAATCAAGTGAATACCTATGGCACGTGCCAATTGTGCCAATCTGGCAATTGGTGTTTCCACTTCCTTGCCCGCTGTCATAATCAAATCCGCAAACTCATCTATCACCAAAACAATGTATGGCAAAAACTTATGTCCATCGTTCGGATTCAATTTTCTGGCCTTGAATTTGACATTATATTCCTTAACGTTTCTCACCATAGCTGATTTGAGCAACTCGTAACGATTGTCCATTTCAATGCAAAGGGAATTCAAGGTATTGATTACCTTGGTGTTGTCCGTAATGATGGCTTCTTCGGAATCGGGCAGTTTTGCCAAAAAGTGACGTTCAATTTTGTTGTAAAGGGTCAATTCCACCTTTTTGGGGTCTACCAAAATAAATTTAACCTCTGCGGGATGCTTTTTATAAAGGAGTGAGGTGATGACGGCGTTCAATCCAACTGATTTACCTTGACCCGTAGCACCAGCCATAAGCATGTGGGGCATTTTGGCAAGGTCAACCACAAAAGTTTCGTTGCTAATGGTTTTTCCAAAGGCAATGGGCAATTCCATTTCCGCTTTCTGGAATTTATTGGAAGCGATTACCGAACGCATGGAAACAATGGTGGCGTTTTTGTTGGGCACCTCGATACCCACGGTGCCTTTGCCGGGAATAGGAGCAATGATTCGGATTCCCAATGCCGCTAATGAAAGAGCAATGTCGTCTTCTAGATTTTTGATTTTGGAGATTCGTATTCCCGCTTCAGGAACAATTTCATAAAGGGTTACGGTAGGACCAATGGTCGCTTTGATCTGGGCGATTCCTATTTTATAATTTTTGAGGGTGCTAACAATTCTATTTTTGTTTTCCTCAAGCTCTTCTTGGTTGATGGTGATTCCTCCAGAGGCACCATGGGCTTCCAAAAGGTCCAATGTGGGGAATTTGTAGTTGCCCAATTCCAGTTTTGGGTCGAATTCCCCAAAATCCTTGACCAATCTGGCAGCTGTTACATCGGTTTCTTCCTCAACGGTGGCTTCTTCCACCTTTAAATCAATATCGGATTCTTCCTCTTGCGGAAGATTTACATCGAGTCCCGCTTCATTGTTTAACGGAGGGATGTTTTCTTTATGGGTGTAGGTGTCTATTTTTTCAGGAACCTTATCATCTGCACTCAACTCAATGCTGCCCTCCCCATCTTCATTAATGGTTTGGGTGTTTTGGGTTGATGGCTCTTCATCAAAATCTGACTTGATTTTTTGCTTTTGACGACGGAAGAAATTGGCAAACCCCTCGGGGGTAAAATTGAACTGTCGGACCAAGATTACCATCAAAACAAAAATCAAAATCAAGAACACACCGATTTTGCCTGTGTAATCTTGAAGGAAATCGTTCATTTCGTAACCTACAAGTCCTCCAAGCAATGGAAAGTCAGCAGCAAAAAAACCAAGGGCAATAGATCCCCAAATTACACCGACCAAGCCCCAAATCCATTTGAATATTAGTCTTTTTCCATTCAATCCCAAAAAGAGATAGAGCCCGGTGATGGCCAATAAGAACGGAAACACAAAAGAGGCCAAACCAAAGCCTTTGTACATAAAAAAATGGCTTACACTGGCCCCAAATTTATTGAGCAGGTTGCTTGCTTGGGCATTACGGTCCGCAAATTGGGAAAGCATGCTTTGATCCTCTTGCCATGTAAAATAAAACGACATGAAAGAGAAAAAAAGGGCAATGCTGAGAACGATCAAAAGGCTACCAAAAATAATCTTGTTCTGCTTGGAAGGCTTAAAGGATACCTTCTTTTTGGCAGTTGTAGTTTTTTTTGATTTTGATTTTGTTCTTTTTTTGGCCATCAATTGTTTTTAAGCGGGGCTAAGTTACAAATTTACGTTGCTACTCGGGGTCTTGGATTTTGCTAAAAAAATTTAGGCACATAGATGATAAGGCCAACGATGCTTGCCAAGACCGATACTATCATAACGGCTCCTGCGGAAATATCTTTTATCAAACCGATTTTGGGGTCTAAATTAGGTTGAATGTAATCACAGATTTTTTCAATGGCGGTGTTTATCCCTTCCACACCCATTACCAAACCAATGGCCAACAGTTGGAGAATCCATTCGGTGTTCGATATTTGAAAATAAAAGCCAAAAGCAGTGACCACCAATGTTATAACGAACTGAATTTTAATGCTGGGCTCTGTGCGCAACAAAAGGAACATGCCCTTTAGGGCATATCCTATACTTTTTATCCTATTCTGAAGAAAAGATTCTTTTGGCATTTAGAATGCTTCAATTTTTTTTTGACATTAACCTTCTAGCCGAAAGTTTAATGCGCTCGGTGTCAAAAATACTAAAAAAACCTTCCCGAAGTCTGTTACAGGAAGGTTCTTATTTGCTGTTTTATATAATGTATGTTACTTGTCTATTGAGCCGAGCACTCTGGACATAAAACCGTTAAGCGCTTCTTTTTTTGAAGTGCCATTTTTGATTTCGCTGGATACTTCAAGCGCTCCATAAATATTGGAGATCAACTCCCCGATCATATCCAATTCTTCGTCCTTTAAGCTCGAAACCTCACAAACGCTTTCCAGGGTGTCTGCGGTTTCTTGTAAATAGTCTTCATCGTGCTCCTCGGCAAAATCCACCAATTGTTTAATTATGGGCAATTTCATTAATCAAGTCTTTTAAAACATCATATTTATTGGTCTGCACCTGATTTTTTAAAGCTCCTTTGGAAAAAGCCGCAAAAGTGGGCAGATTGTCCACATTGGCAAGCTTTCTGGATTCCGGGAATTTTTCGGCGTCGACCATTACAAACTTTATGTCCTCGTTCAAAGAGGCTTCCTTTTTGAACTTTGGTTTCATGATCCTGCAATTGCCGCACCAAGATGCACTGTACTGCACCACTACGTTGTCATTCTCGGCAATGACCTCGTTCAAGTTGTCCTTGTCCAATTCTACAACCATAATGTTTAGTTTACGTGATTGGCTAAATAATTGGAAACACCAGCTCTGTCAGCATTCATGGCTTCTTTTCCTTCTTCCCAGTTTGCAGGACAAACTTCACCTTTTTCTTGTACGTGGGTGTAAGCATCTACTAAACGCAAGAATTCGCTCACATTTCTACCCAATGGCATGTGGTTGATGCTCTCGTGGAATACTGTTCCTTCTTCGTCGATCAAGTACGTAGCTCTGTAGGTTACATTGTCTCCTTCTACCACAACGGAGTTGGTTTCTTCGTTGTAGTCTTCCTTTATAATGTCCAAAATACCCAAGGCAGTTGCTAAGTTTCTGTTGCTGTCCGAAACAAGAGGATAGGACACCCCTTCGATTCCGCCGTTGTCCTTTTCAGTGTTCAACCATGCAAAATGTACTTCGGCAGTATCGCAAGAAGCTCCAATAACAATGGTATTTCTCTTTTCAAATTCACTTAGGTTTTGTTGAAAGGCAAAAAGTTCTGTTGGACAAACAAAAGTGAAGTCTTTTGGGTACCAAAAAAGCAAAACTTTCTTATTTTCGGCTTTGGCCTTCTCTAAAATGTTGATTTTGAACGTATCGCCCAACTCATCGATGGCGTTTACTTCAATGTTTGGAAATTTTCTTCCTACTAAAGTCATTTATTGGATGTTTTTTAAATTTTCAAGGGCAAAAATAGGGTGGTTTGATGGTTTTTACCAGCTTAGAAATTAGTTTTTCTTATAGCAGGATAAGTCATGGCAATGCTGTAAAAAAGAGTTGGTATTATTGAGATTGTGGCAAAAATAAATGTTGATTTTCACCAAGTCCTCAACGCGATTGAAGTATTGAAAACAGTAGAATAAAAATTTTATTTAGCAGTGGTTTCAACCAATTGTTTGATCTTGATCCTGAACGCAGCAAAAAGCAATGTCATAAACGGACTGAGCCAATTAAAAATGGCATAAAGTGCATATTCACCAACACCAACTCCCAAAACACTGCTGTGATAGGCACCACAGGTGTTCCAAGGCACCAATACGGAAGTTACCGTGCCTGAATCCTCCAAAGTCCTGCTTAAGTTTTCTGGGGCCAAGCCACGTTCTTTATAAGCTTTGGAAAACATTTTACCGGGAACCACAATGGCCAAATATTGGTCGGATGCGGTTACGTTCAGGGCCAAACAGCTTCCCACGGTACTTGCGAACAGTCCAAAAGTGGTCTTAGCCAGCTTTAGGAGCGACTCCGTAATGCGCTCCAAAGCACCGATGCCATCCATAATACCGCCAAAAACCATGGCACAGACAATCAGCCAAATGGTGCCGAGCATTCCCGACATTCCTCCCGAGGAGAACAAATCATTTAGGGCAGGGTCATCCGTGGCAATGTTAGTATCAACCGTTATGGCATTAAGGACTCCCTTGTAACCGGTTTCAAAATTTAAGGATGCGCCTCCACCGATTTTGGCAACAATGTCTGGTTGGAAAATAAGAGCGAAAACTCCACCAAGCAATGTTCCTACAAGTAGCGCCATTAATGGAGGTGCTTTTTTTACAATCAAACCAATAACGATCAATGGCACTATAAACAACCATCCATTTATATTGAAGGTTGAGCCAATATTGTTGAGAAGTGAACTTGTATCGGCAACTCCTGAGGTATCAATGGCAAGACCAAGAATGATGAAAACAATCAAGGTCACCACGATTGTTGGTACAGTGGTGTACGTCATATAGCGAATGTGCGAGAACAAATCTCCTCCCGCCATGGCAGGAGCCAAATTGGTGGTGTCGCTCAAAGGAGACATTTTATCTCCAAAATAAGCGCCGGAAAGCACAGCACCTGCTGTCATCCCCAATGATATGCCCAAGGCATCACCAATGCCAATCAATGCTATGCCTACGGTCGCGGCCGTTGTCCAACTACTTCCCGTTGCAATGGAAATAATGGCGCAAATAATAACACTGGCTGCCAAAAATATGGTGGGGTTGAGAATTTGAAGCCCGTAATAGATCATAGCGGGAATAATACCGCTGACCAGCCAGGTACCAGATAGTGCACCGACCATTAAAAGAATGAGCAATGCCCCAGTGGTAGACCGAACATTTTCAGCCACTTCAGCAATCATCCGTTTATAGGAAACCTTATTGAAAATACCGACGATTGCTGCGACCGCACCGCCCATTAAGAGTATAAATTGGTTGGAACCGCTTAGGGCATCATCCCCAAAAACATAAACGTTGTAGGCCAACATAATCACCAAAGCTAAAACGGGTATCAATGCTTCAGTAATGGTCAAATCTTTATTTTCTACAATGTGTTCATCTTCCCTAAACGTTGGTTTTTCCTCTTTATTCGGCATTTGGTCTGAGTTTGTTAGGAGGTAATATTACGATTTTGCACTATGCTGTGCAAACCCAGCACCCCTGCGAATTAAGCCAAACTGGCATCGGGAGACAAAATATCCAACTTTTCCATACAGTTGCGCATTGTAATGTATGTTTTGTGTATGTCGTTGTCCAAACCAATGGAAAAACGGATGAGTCCTTGGGAGAGACCAAGTTCTTTTTGCTCTTCTTCTGGAATTTCAGAGGAGGTTGAAGTTCCCGAAGCACTAAATAATGTCTTGTAGAAACCAAGGCTTACCGCTAAATAACCCAGCTTTTCTTTTTGCATCAATTCCATCAGGGCATTGGCACGTTCTACGGAGCCGACATCCAGGGTAAGCATTCCGCCAAATCCGTATTCTGTATTCATCTGGGATTTCATTAAACTGTACCCAGAATGACTTTCCAAACCGGGATACACCACCTTTAATCCATCCTTTTCAAATTGTTTGGCCAAATAATGGGCATTTTCGCTATGCTTTTTGATTCTTATATGAAGCGTTCGCATATTCTTCAAGATGGAAGCGGCACGCAAACTATCCAAAGTACTGCCCAAAAGCATTCCTGCCCCGTTGTTCACATCTTTTAGGCTGAGGCAAAAATCAGTTGTTCCGCAAACGGCTCCAGCAACGCAATCACTACTACCGTTGATAAACTTGGTAAGGCTGTGTACAACAATATCTGCTCCCAATTGTGCTGCGTTTATCGTCAAAGGAGAAAAGGTGTTATCGACCATCAATGCCATCTCGTTCTTTTTTGCAATTTTGGAAAGTGAGGTTATATCTGCCACTTCCAAAAGCGGGTTGCTAATGGCTTCGCAATAGATCATTTTGGTTTTTGGAGTGATGGATCTCGCTACCATTTCCAAATCGGTAATGTCCACAAAGGAAACATCAATATTGAATTTTTTTACAAAGTTCTTCAGGAAAGCGTAAGTGCCTCCGTAAATGGTCCTGCTACAAACAATATGGTCGCCCGAATCGCACAATTGAAGAATTACAGCTGTTATGGCTCCCATTCCGCTAGCGTACACATTTGCAGATTCGGTGCCTTCCAGTTGTGCCATGGCCTCGCCCAAGTATAAGTTGGAAGGGGAGGAGTGCCTACTGTAAAGGTAGCAACCTTCAGTATTCCCCTCAAAAGTGTCGAACATAGTCTTTGCTGAGAGAAAAGTATAAGTTGATGAATCTGATATAGAAGGGTTTACGCCTCCAAATTCACCAAAATATTGAAGATTTTGTATGTGATCAGATGCTTTGTAGTCCATGATGCGTTGTTTTGGATAAAAATATGAATCTTTAGACCCAAAATCAATGGATGTCATCAAATGATGATGAATAGTCAATAAATATAGAAATATTAGGATGTTGTTCCATAAAATTGGAGTTTAGCTGTTCCAAATAGAAAAATCGTCGGAATGAAACTGGATAAAATGGATATTGAATTGGTAAGACTGCTCCAAGAGGACTGTAAAAAGACAACGAAACAATATGCAGATGTTTTGCATTTGTCCAAAACAGCTGTTTATGAGCGAATTCGTCGATTGGAGCGCAATGGAGTCATTACCCAATACGCTGCTTTGGTGGACAAACAAAAAGTAGGCAGAGACTTTATGGTACTCTGCCAAATACGTTTGGTACAGCATACCAAGGAGAATGTTCTAAAGTTTGAGCGCGAGGTATTGCAGCTCAAAGAGGTTTCCGAGTGCTTTCATGTGGGGGGTGATTACGACTATATTTTAAAGATTTATGTAAAGGACATGAAAAGTTATCGGGAATTTATGGTCACTAAATTGACTGCCATAGCCAATATTGGCAATACACAGAGTTCATTCGTGATTAATGAGGTGAAAAATACGCCATCGGTACATATTGGTGGTTAATTCATTGTGTTATTCTGTTATTGAACTTGGCACTTGTCTGAAGCACGATGCACGTAGACTTGATCCTTGGCTTTTTTCTCTTTGTTCTTGACACTTGTTTCTTTTCCCACAGAATAGTTTAGGACTGTCCCGAAAAACATTTGTATTTTTACGGTTGTTTTTAAAGAACAGATTTTTAAGAATCATCCTTACAAATAATACAATATGAATCAATATGATGTAGCTATCATCGGCTCTGGACCTGGAGGCTATGTGGCGGCCATTCGATGTGCCCAATTGGGAATGAAAACCGCATTAATAGAAAAGTATGCTGTGCTTGGCGGTACATGCTTAAACGTAGGATGTATACCTTCCAAAGCGCTTTTGGACTCATCGCACCATTATGAAGATGCAGTTAAGCATTTCGAGGAACACGGTATCGATATTCCAGGGGAGGTAAAAGTGAACTTGAAGCAAATGATTGCCCGTAAACAAGCTGTTGTGGACCAAACCACCAAGGGAGTCGAGTTTTTGATGAGCAAAAACAAGATTGATGTTTACCATGGCGTAGGAAGTTTTAAGGATGCCACACACATAAATATTGCAAAAAAAGACGGTGAAGAGACCATCGAGGCTAAGAATACCATTATAGCCACGGGTTCCAAACCTTCTTCCCTGCCTTTTATTGAAATTGATAAAGAAAGAGTGATTACCTCAACCGAAGCCCTAAAACTTAAGGAAGTTCCAAAACACTTGATCGTGATAGGCGGAGGGGTAATCGGTTTGGAATTGGGTCAGGTATACAAGCGCTTGGGTGCAGATGTTACCGTAGTGGAATTTATGGACCGCATTATCCCCGGCATGGATGGCGCTTTGTCCAAAGAACTCACCAAAGTGATGAAAAAGCAAAAGGTGAAATTCAACCTGTCCCACAAAGTAAAATCAGTGGAGCGCAAAGGTGATGAGGTAATTGTAAAAGCCGATGACAAAAAGGGTAAAGAGATTACCATTTCTGGTGATTACTGCTTGGTAAGTGTTGGCCGTAAACCGTATACCGATGGATTGAATGCCGAAGCTGCAGGGGTGAAATTGGATGATAAGGGCAGAGTAGAAGTAAACGAACACCTGCAGACCAATGTGTCCAACATTTATGCGATAGGAGATGTGGTAAAAGGTGCCATGTTGGCCCATAAGGCTGAAGAAGAAGGTACCATGGTCGCTGAATTATTGGCAGGCCAAAAACCTCATATAGATTATAACCTTATACCAGGTGTTGTTTATACTTGGCCAGAAGTTGCCTCTGTGGGCAAAACAGAGGAGCAATTAAAAGAAGAAGGCGTAGCATATAAAGCAGGTCAGTTTCCGATGCGTGCCTTGGGAAGGGCCCGTGCTAGCATGGATATTGATGGTTTTGTGAAGATACTTGCCGATAAGAGCACCGATGAAGTACTGGGCGTTCACATGATTGGGGCACGTTGTGCCGATTTAATTGCCGAAGGTGTTACCGCAATGGAATTCAGGGCGTCGGCCGAGGATATTTCCCGAATGAGCCATGCCCACCCAACCTTTGCCGAAGCCGTTAAGGAAGCTGCATTGGCCGCAACTGACGATAGAGCTTTACATGCTTAAGTAAATTATCTCTGGGCAAACCGGGCAAACCTCGGAGCATTTAAATCTCGATTATCGAGTAAAAAATGCTGCTTAAAAACACGTATTTTAGATAACCTCAAAGCATTCAGTCTTAGGATTGAATGCTTTTTTTAGCTTCTGACCGTACGTAAAACTCTTCTGAGGAATAACCGAACTCTGATAAAAAGCTCTCTTAGCACAGGAATGGAAATTTCTTTCAGTTCAATAAGTTGGTACTTGGCATAAGAAATGCCCAAAGCAAGCTGTGATTTGATATTCGCTTCGTATCGGTTGTACTGTAACGATAAAAATGTACAAACCATCATAAAAGCGAGAGCGCCTGCAACCACAATTTCAGGCGAAAGTGAATGTTTAAAGAAACGGTACAGCCCCAATCCAGTGAAACTTCCATAAAGTACAACAAAATGAATCACGTAGATAGAAAGCGTACTTGCACCAATTTTCAGAACTGTTTTGTTCGTCATAAATCGGCGAAGGATCATGAATATGGCAAAAACAACGAGCACATTGCCCAAACGGATAAATAAATAGTTGTTGGATAGTATTAAGTTGAACAATTCCAACCCGGTCCAGTCATAAAGTCCTTTAAAAACATTGGAAGATTGATATATTAAAAAATAACCAATCGCCAACGCTATGGAAATTGCCAAAGAGTATAAATATTTATAGTTTTTATATCGCTTAAAAAGCACCGAGATAAAGGCACCCAAAGTAGTATATCCAAACCAAGGAGCAATGGTAAACACCGAACCATTGGCCTTGGTAAAATAATTGGCGATAAAATCGGGCAAAAAAGCAAAAGTCCAATCCTTGTAAACCCGTTCGAACAGAAAAAGTGACAAAGTAATGCTGATCAGAACAATAGGGAACACATATTTTTTTCTATTGGCGGTAAGCAAATATGTACCAATAAGACCTAGAATGGAAAGCCCGATACAATGGAGCACATCTACCAAATAAAACGAATTGTAAATTTCACCTTTAAGGAGCCCTCCAAGATTCAAACGTAGTAAATAACCAATGGCCAATAGCTGTAAGCCACGACGAATACCTTTGGACACCCTCGGGTTTTCCATTCCGTTTTGTGGAACCCGAATCAATAAATAAGTAAATATAAAGCCAGAAACGGTAAAGAAAACAGGAGCGGTAATTCCTCTAAAATATAGCCAAACATTGTAAACAGAATTGCTTGAGTCCCTAAAAACAGGATCCAACAAACCATCGATGAAGTGTCCTTGCAACATCATCAAAATGGCCCATGCGCGCATGGCGTCTATAAAAAATAACCTGTTATTCTTGGCTGTCATTTGGTTCACATTCAACCTATATACTTGTTTAGCAGGTAGTTTGGACGTTTCTCGTGCCAAAAATATGCAAAATAGTCGCATGTCTGCTTCAATCGGGGTATTTTAGCGAAACAATTAATGATTTTATACTATGGCTGCAATTTTGGCATTTGCCGGGAGCAATTCTTCCACTTCTATCAACTTTAAATTAGTAAAACTCACGACTGCATTAGTGCAAAACCATGATATCCAGACGCTAGACATGGCAGAACACCCTTTTCCCGTGTTCAGTGAAGACCTTGAAAAAGAAGAGGGGTATTCCGCTTCGTTGAAGGAATTGAAAGAACAAATAAATAGTGCTAGCGGTCTAATTTTGTCCGTTAACGAACACAACGGAAATCCTTCGGCCTATTTTAAAAATGTATTGGATTGGCTTTCCCGCATGGACCGCAAGTTTTTGGAGGGCACAAAAGTGCTGTTAATGTCCACTTCTGGAGGAAAGAGAGGGGGAAAAGGTTCCTTGACGGTGGTTGAAAATATGCTGCCGAGGTTTGGTGCGGAAATTGTAGCTATCTTTTCCTTGCCATCTTTTTATGATAAGTTTAGTGAAGAGGGCATTTTGGACGAAACCTTAAAAAATGAACACCAAAATGCATTGAACACCTTTTTGGATGCACTAAAACAATAGGTATTGCGAACACACCGTTCCTTTAAGATAAACTCCCTTTTACAAAGTAAAAAGGCGCTGCTCCAATGGTCTAGGGCTTACCAGAGCGTGATTTGGTTGGATAGCAACTCGCACCGGGATGCATATTCCAGTTTCGAAGCCTGCCTAGCCGTTGGCGCATCCCAAATATTGATGGGCGTTGATGAGCTTCAAACTTTTGTGGACTGGCAAAAGGATTGGGTTTTTGGGTATTTTTCCTATGATTTTAAAAATGAATTGGAAGATTTGATTTCCGAGAATTTAGATGTTCTTGGATTTCCTATGCTGCAATTTAATCAACCTAACAAAATTATAATGGTTGATGATGGACAGCTTCATTTTAAGTATTTGAACGCTTTTGCCCACGAAATTGAAGCCGATTATGCTGAGATTATCAATTTTCATCAAATGGATTCCCCAAAGAAACAGCCGAGCGACCCCATTAAAATTAAAATGCGGATTCACAAGGACGCCTATTTTGAAAAAGCCAACCGTTTTTTGGAGCATATCCACCGTGGCGACATTTATGAAGCTAATTTTTGTCAGGAATTTTATGCAGAAGATATTTCCATTGACCCTTGGCATACCCATCACAAATTAAACAGCATTTCCGAACCGCCGTTTTCCGTATTTGCGAGATTAAGGGATATGTATTTGATGTCTGCTTCGCCCGAAAGGTACATCAAAAAAATGGGACAAAAAGTGATTTCACAACCCATAAAAGGAACTGCACCGCGTGGAAATGGTGAAGAGGATGATCAAAGAATCAAAAAAGAATTGTTCCAAGATGAAAAAGAGCGCTCAGAGAACATCATGATCACGGATTTAGTCCGCAACGATTTGTCCAAGAGCGCTTTAAAAGGTTCTGTGCAAGTCGAAGAGCTCTGTAAACTATACACTTTTAAGCAAGTACATCAGTTGATCTCCACCGTAGTTTCAACGGTTCCAAAGGATAAGAATTCCATAGAACTGATCAAGGAAACATTCCCCATGGGCAGTATGACGGGTGCCCCGAAGATTTCAGCAATGAACATTATTGAAGATTTGGAGGAAACCAAACGAGGTTTGTACAGCGGAGCCGTAGGTTATTTTGACCCCAACGGTGATTTTGATTTTAACGTAGTGATTCGGAGTATTTTGTACAACGCCACTAAAAAATATGTATCTTTTTCTGTTGGAAGTGCCATTACCGCAAAATCCGACCCAGAAAAGGAGTACGAAGAATGTTTGCTTAAAGCTAAAGCTATGCGGACCGTTTTGGAGGAAAGCGAATAAAGCTGGATGTTAGTTGATAAGTGTCAAGTTCCTTGCCTACGGCAGGCAGGCAAGTTCAAGTTCCAATAACTGAAGCTCTAAAAGTATCGGGCTTTGACACGAATGGCACATATCATCACGAATATCACTTATTTCGAGTTGTCATCCTGAGCATTTGAAGGAGCAGTCGATAATCTTTTTTGGGCAAAAAGGTAAAGGGTTGGACGCGAATTTCACTAATATCTCGAATCAAGTGCAAGTTCAAGAACCAAGATATAAGAACTGGATCATCCAGAAACCAGCAACCAGCAACCAGCAACCGGGATTGGACTTCTGACACCGAGCATCCAACACCGAACATCTAACAACAAAAGAATCCAACAACTGAATAGCAAGGTCGATGGCCGGAAGACTAAGGTTTATTTGTAAATTCGCGCTATGTTCCCAAAGTTCAAAGCGTACATTAACAAGGAGATGCCTTTCCTAAAAGAAAAGAAGCTATTGTTGGCCTGCAGTGGAGGTTTGGACAGTATCGTATTGACACATTTGTGCAAAGCGGCCAACTTGAACATCGCTTTGGCACATTGCAATTTTAAGCTACGTGGTGATGAAAGTGATGGGGACGAAACGTTTGTACGTCAACTAGCATCCGATTTTGGTATTGAAGTCTTTGTGATGTTATTTGAGGCCGAGAAATATGCCGAAACCCAGCGTTTGTCCGTTCAGATGGCAGCAAGGGAGTTGCGTTACCAATGGTTTTCGGGTTTGATAAAAACCAAAGGTTATGATTATATTTTAACGGCCCACCATGCGGATGATAGTTTGGAGACCTTTTTGATCAATCTATCGCGCGGTACGGGAATAGAAGGCCTTTCCGGTATTCCTGAAGTGAACGAACATGTGGTTCGGCCGTTGCTACCCTTTTCCCGAAGCGAGATTTTGGCCTATGCCGAATCAAAAGGTGTTGATTGGCGAGAAGATAGCAGCAATGTCAGCACCAAATACCTTCGGAACAAGATTCGTCATCAAATTGTGCCCGTTTTAAAGGAATTGCATCCCACTTTTTTGCAAAATTTTCTGACTACCCAAAATCATTTGCAACAATCAAACGATTTGGTCCTTAATCATTTAAATGAATTAAAGTCCAAGTTGTTTGAGCAGCGAGACGGTGATATTAAAATTAGCATTGCAGCACTGGAACAACTACAACCGTTGGATGCTTACTTGTATGGACTGTTCAAAGATTATGGGTTTACAGAATGGAACGATGTAAAAGACCTTTTGTCCTCCATGAGTGGCAAACAAGTAGTTTCCAAAACACACCGATTGCTCAAGGACAGGGATTTTCTGATTCTCTCTGAAATAAAGAACAAGGTAAGCGGAACATACCTTGTTCATATAGATGGAACTCTATCCGAGTTGCCCATAAAACTAAAGCTGGAAAATGTTGAGACCTTAGAAAAACAGGGGCGAAATGTTGTATTTTTGGATAAGGAAAAGTTAAACTTTCCGTTAGTGTTAAGAAATTGGGAAAAAGGCGACTATTTTTATCCCTTCGGGATGCAGGGCAAGAAAAAACTGTCCAAGTTTTTTAAGGATGAAAAACTGGATGTGATTTCAAAAGATAAGCAATGGTTGCTCTGCTCGGACAATAAAATTGTTTGGGTAGTGGGCAAAAGAGCGGACGAACGATTCAAGGTTGATGATTCAACCCGAGAAATTATAAAGATTACACAACTTACATGAGACTATTAGTACTCTGTTTAGGATTATTCTTCATCAATTTAACCACATTCGCTCAAACGGATGAGAATCCTGCGGTTTGGAGCCATGAGGTACATAAATTGTCCGACACTGAATACGAGCTGGTGTTCAAGGGCAAAATCATGGACGGGTGGCACGTATATTCGCAATACACGGCCGAAGGAGGTTCCTTGCCCAGCGAATTTTCTTTTGAAAAAGCAGGCGAGGACTACGAACTTATTGGTAAAACCGAAGAAAGTGAGACCATAAAGGAGTACAGCGATATTTTTGAGGTAGAAGAGACCTTTTTCAAAAAAGAGGCCATCTTCACCCAAAAGATAAAGTTGCTTGATCCAGAGGTAAATCAAATTTCGGTAAACCTGTTTTATCAGATTTGTAAGGAAGTCTGTCTACCTGTAGATCATCTTTTTCAAATTTCGTTGGATGGGAGTGGCTTTGTGGCCGAAGAAGCGTCCTTGGACGAACGGAGTTTGGCTTTGGGCGAGTCTCTTAAATTGGATTTAAAGAACAAAAACCTCTTGAATCAAAATGGGGTATCCGATTCCGAAGGAAAGTCCAACTTATGGGTAATTTTTGGATTGGGATTCATCGGTGGTCTTATTGCCTTGTTGACGCCCTGTGTGTTCCCCATGATTCCGTTAACGGTTTCCTTTTTCACCAAACAAACCCAGAACAAATCCAAGGGAATAGGCAATGCCTTATTGTACGGATTCTTTATCGTTTTAATTTATTTTTTGTTGAGCTTGCCGTTCCACTTGTTCAATTCGGTGGACTCACAAATTTTGAATACCATAGCCACCAATATTTGGCTCAACGTATTCTTCTTTGTCATTTTTGTGTTCTTTGCCTTTTCATTTTTTGGTTATTACGAACTCACCTTGCCCAGCTCATGGGCTAATAAAATGGATTCTGCATCATCCAAATTAGGAGGGGGACTGGGCGTCTTTTTTATGGCATTGACCTTGGCTATCGTATCTTTTTCGTGTACAGGACCCATTTTGGGCGGACTTTTGGGCAGTACAACTCTTGCCGAAGGCAATGTGGCCACTAACTTAACATCGGGAATGGTTGGTTTTGGTTTGGCTTTGGCCTTGCCATTTGCTTTGTTCGCTATGTTTCCAGCTTGGTTGAATTCCTTGCCAAAATCCGGCGGTTGGATGACCACCGTTAAAGTAGTGCTCGGCTTTTTGGAGCTGGCCTTGGCCTTTAAATTCCTATCAAATGCCGATTTAGTTGGGAACTGGGGCATTTTTAAACGGGAAATATTTGTGGGGATATGGGTAGTGCTCTTTGTTTTAATGACATTATACCTCTTCGGAATATTCAGATTTCCGCACGATGGCCCCAAGAAAAATTTGTCACCAGCCAGAAAAATAGTAGGCTTGTTAAGCCTTGCTTTTAGCGTTTACTTGATTCTTGGTCTTTTCAATATCACCCAATTAAAATTGCTGAGTGGTTTTCCTCCGCCAAGTTTTTACAGCGTTGTGGAAACAGAAAGCGATTGTCCGTTAGGATTGGATTGCTTTAAGGATTTTGAGGAAGGCCTGACTCATGCGCAAGAGGTGAACAAACCCATTTTGCTCGATTTTACGGGGTGGGCCTGTGTAAATTGTAGAAAAATGGAAGAAAACGTCTGGAGCGACCCCGATATTTACCCCATCATCCAAGAGGATTACGTGTTGATTTCCCTTTATGTAGATGATAGAAAGGAACTTCCAGAGGAGCACCAATTCGATTTTAAATATGATTCTGGAAGGGTAAAAGCCATTGAAACCATTGGTCAAAAATGGGGAACATTCCAGACAATCAATTTCAATGCTGCATCGCAGCCATATTATGTGCTACTTTCCCCAAACTTGGAAATTTTAAACGAAGCGGTACAGTATGTAGATGCTGAAACTTATGAGAAATGGTTGAAATCCGGCTTGGAAAAACACCATCTTTCTATGAATAAATAATTGATATTTGTCAATATTTTTTTTCAACCATCTAAAAAAATAATTATACCTTAGGATGGATTAATAGACTTAACCCATCTTCGTGAAAAACTACAAAAAGATTCTTCTTGTTCTTGCAGGATTGCTTCTACTTGTAATTATTGGCATTACTATATTTATTAACAGTCTTAAACCAGATTATGGTGGAGAAAAAGCCTTGTCGGGCCTCTCCAATGAGGTAACAACTTATTTTGACCCCTACGGGATTCCCCATATTTATGCAGATAATGAAACAGATGCCATAAGAGCATTGGGCTATGTACATGCCCAAGATAGATTATGGCAAATGGAATTGTTGCGAAGGGTGGCCAAAGGACAACTTTCCGAAGTTTTTGGTGCGGACATGATCAAAACCGACAAGTTTTTCCTGTCTTTGGGTATCGCTGACCATACCAAAGAAACAATAGCGGCATTGGACATGCAGAGTGAGGCCATAGTACTATCCCGAGCTTATTTGGATGGCATTAATGAGTTTGTAAAAAACGGGCCAACACCTATTGAGTTTTATTTGACAGGGATTGAAAAGGAGCCATTCACCATTGAAGATGTTTACAATGCCGTTGGATACATGGCCTTTAGTTTTGCCATGGCGCACAAAACAGATCCATTGTTGACAAGTATACGCAATAAACTAGGTGAGGAGTATATTGATGACCTGGCCATACATTCGGATACTTCCACGGTTTGGATTAAAAACTTTAAAGGAGTCGAAACAGATACTATGGGAACAAATATTACCGCGAGTGTATCGGCAGCTTTGGATAAACTTCCCATTCCGCAGTTTGAAGGGAGCAATAGCTGGGTGGTAGCCCCACAAAAGACCAAAAATGGTAAAGTGATTTTGGCCAACGACCCACATATAGGTTTTGCCCAACCCTCTGTATGGTACGAGGCCCATGTAAGTACCCCAGCCTATGAAAAATATGGGTATCATTTAGCTGGAGTTCCTTTCCCTTTGTTAGGCCATGATAGAAAGCTGGCCTACGGCCTCACCATGTTCGAGAATGACGATATTGATTTTTATTACGAAGAAACCCATCCATCCGACAGTACTAAATACAAAACCTTAGAGGGCTGGAAGGATTATGAATTTATCCATAAAACCATCAAAGTAAAGGACGGGGATGATGTGGTTTTCAGTTATAAGAAAACGCATCACGGCCCTGTTCTAAATAACATTGCCGACCAAATTTCCGGAGAACGGCCCGTGGCCATGTCTTGGATATACACCAAACCCAAAAATAGGGTGATGCACACTCTTTACAGTATGAGCCATGCCACCGATATGGAGGAATTTAAAAGCGCCTTGCCCAACATCCATGCACCTGGGCTTAATGTAATGTATGGTGATGCCGAGGGCAATGTGTCCTGGTGGGCTACAGCAAAACTTTACGAAATGCCCGATGGCCTATCCACCAAGTTTATTTTGGACGGAACCACGGGGAAAGAGGAGCCACTACGTTATTTGGATTTTTCCGAAAACCCCATGGCCGAAAACCCACCTTGGAATTATGTGTATTCTGCCAACAATCAACCAGACTCTATTGTGGGAATGTTGTATCCTGGCTATTATTTGCCCGAGAACCGTGCCAAGCGAATAGTTCAACTACTCGACGCAAAAGACGATTGGGACAAGGAGTCAATTTCAAAAATGATGCTGGATGTTACTTCGCCAGTAAACACGGAATTGGTTACAGAATTGATAAAACTGTTGGATGTAACCCATTTAAACACCGAACAGTTGGTAATGGTAGATTCTTTAAAGAATTGGAACGGAAAATACGCTTTAACGAGCACTAGTCCAACACTTTATCATAGAGCACTTTATTATATGGTAAAGAATACTATGGAGGATGAGCTTGGACCAGAAATGTTCAAACAGTTTTTGAAAACTCATTTGTTCAAAAGACAGATTGCTTGGGGAGCCAAAATGGAAAATGGGAAATGGTGGGATAACATAAACACTAAGGAGATTACTGAAACAAGACAGGACATAATCATTAAATCCTTTGCCGATGCTTGGAGTTCCCTAGTTAAGGACTTTGGCCCCGACCCTAGCCAGTGGACTTGGGATAAAGTACACACTCTGGAGCACCAACACCCGTTTGGACAAGTAGCTTCGCTCCGTAAATATTTTAATGTGGGCCCGTTTCCGGTTACAGGAACTCGTGAGGTTATCAATAACCTATCGTTCCCTTATGATAGTACAGGGTTGTACAAGGTAAGTTCTGGTCCGTCCACAAGACGTGTCATTGATTTTTCGGATGTGGAGAACAGTATCAGTATATTGCCAACGGGGCAATCTGGAAACCCTTTTAGCAAACACTACGATGATCAAGCCGAAATGTATGTCAATGGAAAGTTCCGTAAAATGATGATGAACAAGCAGGAAATCCAAGAAACCGCTGCATCCATTTTAATCTTCCGTTAATTCAAAAGGGGCTTTCGTCAATTCAAATTAGGGTATTCGTCAAAAGGGAGTTCTTTTTGAAGTGGGATTGGCTATTTTTCAGTCTTTTTTTCAACTAGAGAAATTCCATCATGCTCATAAAAGTTTACGGTAGTGCCGTATTTGGAATAGGGGCAACCACCATTGTCGTAGAGGTCAACATAGATAAAGGCATCGGGTGCCACTTGGCAGGGTTGCCCGATAATGCCATAAAAGGAAGTAACTACAGGATTGCGACTGCTCTTCAAAACAATGGATACAGAATTCCCGGCAAAAAAATAACCATCAACATGGCTCCGGCCAATCTAAGAAAAGTAGGGTCGGCTTACGATCTTACTTTGGCCATTGAAATTTTGGCGGCATCTTGCCAAATTCGTTCAGAAGACATTAATACATACTTGATCATGTGAGAGCTTTCTTTGAATGGAAGTCTACAACCCATAAAAGGTGCTTTGCCCATTGCCTTAAAAGCCAAGAAGGAGGGGTTTGAAACATTTATTTTACCCAAAGAAAATGTGAAAGAAGCTGCCGTTGTAGAAGGACTAAAAGTATATGGCGTTGAAAAGATTAAAGAGGTCTTTGATTTTTTTGATGCCGATATTCCTTTGGAACAGACCCATGTGGATACCCGAAGGGAATTTTACGAGCACTTGCATCTTCCAGAGTTTGATTGTGCCGATGTAAAGGGACAAGAAAGTATAAAACGATGTATGGAAATAGCTGCGGCAGGTGGGTACAACATTATTTTGATAGGTCCGCCTGGGGCAGGAAAAACCATGTTGGCCAAAAGATTACCCTCCATTTTGCCTCCGATGACGCTTCACGAAGCTTTGGAAACCACCAAAATACAAAGCGTTGTGGGAAAAGTTAAAAATAAGGGGTTGATGAGTCAGCGTCCCTTTAGAAATCCACACCATACAATTAGTTCCGCAGCCTGATGAAATTTCTTTGTCCCATAATGGTGTACTTTTCTTGGATGTGCTACCGGAATTTGAGCGCCGTATACTGGAAGTGATGCGTCAGCCCATGGAAGAAAGGGAAGTAACCATTGCCCGTGCACAGTTTACGGTAACCTATCCCAGTAGTTTTATGTTGGTTGCAAGTTTGAATCCGAGTCCCGGAGGGTATTTTAGCGACCCTGATACATCCGTCACATCCTCTCCCGCAGAAATGCAACGCTATTTTGGGAAAATATCGGGTCCGGTGTTGGATAGAATAGACATTCATATTGAAGTAACCCCTGTTCCTTTTGACAAATTGTCCGAAGAACGAAAAGGGTAGAGTAGTATTGTTATAAGAAAAAGTGTGGAAGCCGCACACGAAATACAAACCCAAAGATTTCAAGAGGTTGGATGTATCCACTACAACGCCCAAATGGGCACAAAACATATTAGAAAGTTTTGTAAGTTGAATGAGTTTTCCAAAAACCTTTTAAAAGATGACATGCAGCATTTAAACCTTTCTGCTAGGGCTTACGACCGCATTTTGAAGGTATCCCGGACCATAGCCGATTTGGCACAGTCCGAAGATGTAGTGGAAAACCATATTTCTGAAGCTATTCAATACCGAAGTTTGGATAGGGAAGGTTGGTTGGGTTGATTGGAACAAACCACATCAAAAGAAAAGCGTATTGGATAAAATATAGTTTAAAGAGCTGTTCTTCAACAAATTCGCAATAGCACAACCTTAATTGGAAAGATACTCAAGGAAATAGTTAAATGTTGGTTAAACGTCTGTTTTTAAATGTCTTATGTCTTATTTTTGCGCGATTTTAGAGAATTCAGAGAATATGCAATGTGTGGAATTGAACCCAGTAGGGAACTTTGACCCTTGGGAGCAAGAAAGGATTGATGAATTACTGCATCAAGAAATTAAAGAATCGTTGAGCAATAAGTTGGTTTTTGAAGACGAGAGCATAAAACTATGGGATTTGCACTTGGCTCCTGGTGATCGACTTTCTTTTAGAAGACACAATACCAATTATGGTTGGGTCTGTACCACCGGAGGTTTGGTGATTACCCGTTATGGCAACGGAAAAATAGATATGATCAAATTAAACCCCGGCGATACCGATTTCTTTGAAAATAGGGGCAAAGACTACATCAACGACTTGGAGAATATTGGAGAGCATACCATAGTCATCAATATTTTGGAATATAAGCAAACCAAAAGGGCGGACAGTATGCAGTTCTGCAATTAAATCGCTTTCATATTAGCCTTTAGGCCTGCAATAATGCCCAAAATGTTTTCTACTGTTTCATCCAAGTAGTATTTAATGGCCAAATGCGGTATTCTTATGGTGGTAAACCCATTCTTAAAAGAATGCATGGCATCTTCCAAATCGCTTATTGCCTGTTCGTGGGTTATCATATTGTAATTCTTGTCAATCTCAATGTTGAGTTTAACACGGGAAATCGCAATATCAACAGATCTTTTACCGTCCCACCACTCCAGCATAGGGTGAACTCCGGCGTCTTTTAAGGCGTAAAACAAATGTATGGCGTCAATTGGAGTGTCGTTGTCGAGAATTACTTTTTTGATCAGTTTCGTATGTCGTTCGCAAAGCGCTACACCTAAAGATTCATTAGAAGCTTTAAACTGTTGGGGGTTAATGTCTTTGCCGCAATCCTTACATGTCATAAGTTTTTGTCAAGTTTAAGTCTAAGTATGATTTGGTGATATTATAACTTTGAGATTTTTGAAATAGTATAAAAAATCGATGTACGACAACCTACTTTTAGACGAAATACACTTTTTTGGATGAAATGCATGTTTTGTCCAGATATCCTGTTAATTTAATCGCTCCTAAACCAAAGAACCAATGTTTAAAAAAATAGGGCCGGGTGTGTTGGTTGCAGCTGCTTTTGTGGGCCCGGGAACCATCACCATGTGCACCTTGGCCGGAGCACGCTTTGGCTACGCTTTAATTTGGGCATTATTGGTGTCTATTATCGCAACCATTGTATTGCAGGGCATGGCAGGTAGAATCGGTCTGGTGACCCAAAGCGGTCTCGTGGATGTAGTTGGGACCGAACTTAAAACACCATGGATCCGAAACTTTGTAATCGCGATAGTTTTGGGAGCTATTTTGGTAGGTAATGCCGCTTACGAAGCTGGTAATATTGGCGGCGCCACTCTTGGACTTGAACAGCTTTTATCACAACAACAAATAAAACCTTTTTTGCCAGCGATCATTGGTAGTGTTATATTTCTGCTGCTCTGGTTAAGCAGCTATAAGATTTTGGAAAAGATATTTGTTGGGTTGGTCGGCATTATGGGATTGAGTTTTGTGATTTCTGCCATCATCACCCAGCCATCAATTTCAGAAATCCTCAAAGGAATGTTTGTGCCACAATTGCCCGAAGGAGGTTTGCTAACGGTTATTGCTTTGGTGGGTACTACAGTGGTTCCTTATAATCTCTTTTTGCACGCATCGTTGGTAAAGGAAAAATGGCATTCCAAAAACGATTTAAAGGCCGTGAATTGGGACACCATCATCTCTATTGGTTTGGGCGGAATGGTCTCCATAGCCATACTTATTACAGCTTCTGCGGCGCCTATTTCGGATATCAACCATGCGTTGGACATGGCCAAGTCTTTGGAACCCCTATTCGGAAAAATGGCGGTTTACTTTATGGCAACAGGGTTATTGGCAGCAGGGATTACCTCTGCCATTACAGCGCCTTTGGCTGCAGCCTATGTGGCAAGTAGTTGTTTTGGTTGGCAAGGTGGCATGCAGAACAGAAAATTCAAAATGGTGTGGGGTATTGTACTTTTATGCGGTGTGGTTTTCCTTTCCTTTGATATAAAACCAATCGAAGTGATTCAATTTGCCCAGGTCGCCAACGGAATATTGCTTCCCGTGATGGCCTTGTTGCTGTTATGGGTGGTGAACAAAAAATCCGTGATGGGAGAAAACAAGAATTCCCTGATGCAAAATGTACTGGGAATTACCATTGTGGTATTCGCTATATTTCTTGGAGCAAAAAGTATATTTAAAGTCATGGGGCCTTTTTAATTCAGTAAGCAGAAAAAAACTAAAGTTCAAGTACAAAAATATTCGTGGTGGTTAGTGAAATTTGTGTCTACAGGCGGGCGGGCGTTCAACGTTACACTTCGGACACCGGTGGTGAGCACCAAATTCTAAAACAGAAAACCTGCTTCGGACATCAGATTTCAGACTTTTAACGCAATAACAAAATAACCCAATAACCCAATAACCCAATGAAAACATGGCAAATAGACATTAATTGTGATGTAGGCGAAGGTGTTGGTAACGAAGCCGATATTTTTCCTTACATAAGTTCTTGCAACATTGCTTGTGGAGGTCACGCAGGGAATCAAGAAACCATATTGAATGTTGTCTCCCTTGCCAAGAACCATAATCTAAAAGTCGGTTCGCATCCATCATACCCGGACAAAGCCAATTTTGGAAGGGAAGTGATGGACATTTCAAACCAAGACCTAATACAAAGTATTAGAAAACAATTGGCAGCTTTTGATGAGGTGTTGGAACAAAAACAAATCAAATTGCATCACATTAAAGCGCATGGGGCTTTGTACAATCAAACCGCTAAGGATGAAAATTTGGCAAAGGTGTATTTGGAGGCCGTTATTGATTATAAGGATAAGGCCATTCTTTACGTTCCCTTTGGTTCAGTAATGGCAAAAATGGCAATGGAAAAAGGTTTTAAGGTTTGGTTTGAAGCGTTTGCGGACAGAAACTACAATTCCGATTTGTCGCTCGTCCCCAGAAAACAAGGAAATGCATTAATTGAAGAGCCCGAAGCGGTGTTGCAACATATTTTACCCATTATTAAAAAAGGTAGAGTTTTATCGGTTGATGGTGCATCCAAGGAAATCCAAGCCAATACCCTTTGTATTCATGGCGATACGGTTTCTGCCTTAAAAATATTAATGTATCTTTCAAAAGAATTAGCCATGAATCAGGTGCAGATACAAAAATGAAAAGTTACCCCATTAGCATCAAGCCCTTCGGAGAACGAGCTGTTTTAGTGGAATGGCCCGGAGAGGTAAGTGAATCCATTTTGGCAGATATCCTCGATTTTATGGACGCCTTTAAAGCGCTGAAAATTTCTGGCTGGGAAATGTCCGTTGCCTATAATTCGTTGACCATGGTCTACAACCAAGACCATATAGATTTTGAGGAGACCAAAAACTTGATTCTTGACTGCCAAGAAAAGCAAGCCAAATCAAAAACAGAAAGAGTACAGCATTTATGGACCCTTCCTGTATGCTACGACCATGAGTTTGGAGTGGATATGGAAGAAACGGCCAAAACCCTTAATCTTTCAATAGAAGAACTTATAAAGCAACATACCTCGCACCAATATGTGGTGTATGGAATCGGTTTTTTGCCAGGCTTTATGTACTTGGGCGGACTTCCAACATCTTTGGAGATTCCCCGTAGAGCAGAACCTAGATTAAAGGTTCAAAAGGGTTCGGTGGGATTGGCCAGCAAGCAAACGGGTATTTATCCGCAAGATTCACCAGGGGGCTGGAACATTATAGGGAATTGTCCCGTTAACTTATTCGACCCAGGTAAAAAGGAACCTTGTTTTGTAAAAGTAGGGGACAAGATACAGTTCGAGAGCATATCCAAAGCAGAGTACAAGCTTCATAAAATTGAGGGCGAAGTAGGCATTTACGAACCCGAAAAAGTTGTTTTGAATGCTTAAAGTATTAAAACCGGGCCTTTATTTAACCATCCAAGACCTTGGTAGGTATGGGTACAGGGATATTGGTGTTCCAATTTCAGGAGCAATGGATGTGGAATCAGTTAAAAAGGCCAATCTTTTATTGGAGAATGATGAGAACGATGCCGTTTTGGAAATTACCATGACGGGTCCCACACTACAGTTTGATACCGATACGTATATTAGTTTGTCCGGAGCACATATTGTGGCCACCCTGAACAACGAACCTGTTGATAATTACACGGTGATCAAGGTGGTTAAGGGTGATATTTTATCGTATGGTAGGCTAGAGAAAGGATTCAGGGGGTATTTGGCGGTTAAAGGCGGTTTTCAGTCGAAAAAACTACTCAATAGCCGTTCACAATTTTACCCTGTCACTCAATCTGCCAGACTTAAAGATGGCGATGAGATACCATACAGGGAGACCTTGCACTACGAGCCCAAAATATCGGAAGTAAAGATTGAGGAGCATTTTGAAATAAATAAACTAAAGGTCTATAAAGGTCCAGAGTTTTCCTTGTTGTCAGATGCCCAACTCACCGAGATTTTTGCCACACCATTCACCATATCCAAAGAAAATAACCGAATGGCCTACCAGCTTTCGGAATTAATTATGGGACATTCACATTCCATGTTGACCTCGGGAACTTTACCGGGCACTATTCAACTTACCCCAGCAGGCCGCATGATCATTTTAATGAAGGATGGTCAAACCACAGGTGGCTACCCCAGAATACTTCAACTTTCGGAAGAGTCTATCTCCATTTTGGCGCAGAAAAAGTATGGGGATGAGCTGAATTTTAAACTTGTTTAGAAACAAGTTTCATTTTATTTATAAACCAAACCTTATTTTTTCGTACCATTGAAGTATGAAAAGAAATAAACAAGTCATTGTAGAGGTCATTATTATCCCAGAAAAGGGGTAATACAGACTTGCAATTGACTTAAAAGGCCTGTATCCCATACGATACAGGCCTTTTTTATTGCAATAAAATTAATTGAATGTTGGAATTTTAATCAATCTAAAAAACTGAAAAACAGCTATTTATGTTTATTATGTTTCCAGTGGATTTAAACAGCAGGTAACTGTTAAAAATCTTGGGCTTTTTAAACATTTATCTTTGAATTGCGGTATAAATTCAGAAGAATACTGTATTTGAATGAAATTTGACAATGGAATTGAACAAGTTTAGTAAAAAAGTAACACAAGACCCAACACTGCCAGCGGCTCAAGCTATGCTGCACGCGATTGGATTAACAGATGAAGATCTTCAAAAACCTTTAATAGGGATTGCAAGTACAGGCTACGAGGGGAACCCTTGCAATATGCACTTGAATGATCTAGCCCTCGATGTGAAAAAAGGAGTAGAGTCCTCCAATTTGGTCGGACTTATCTTTAACACCATTGGGGTGAGCGATGGAATATCCAATGGAACTCCAGGAATGCGATACTCCTTGCCATCTAGGGACATCATTGCAGATTCCATTGAAACCGTAATCCATGCCATGAGCTACGACGGATTGGTCACCGTGGTAGGGTGCGATAAAAACATGCCCGGTGCCCTTATGGCGCAATTGCGACTCAACCGCCCATCTATTTTGGTGTATGGCGGAACCATTGCTCCGGGGTGTCACAACAATAAAAAATTGGATATCATCTCAGCTTTCGAGGCTTACGGACAAAAAGTGGCGGGAGCCATAGATGAAACGGAATACAAGGAAGTCATCCATAAAGCATGCCCAGGAGCTGGAGCTTGTGGAGGGATGTACACCGCCAATACTATGGCTTCTGCCATTGAGGCCATGGGAATGTCCATGCCGTTCAACTCGTCCATTCCGGCGGTAAACGATAAAAAGCAGGCGGACTGTGAAGCATCAGGTGCCGCTTTGTTGCATTTGTTGAAGGAAGACATCAAACCAAGGGACATTGTTACTAAAAAATCATTGGAAAACGCATTTAGGTTGGTCACCGTGCTTGGTGGCTCTACCAATGCCGTGCTTCACTTTATGGCCATTGCACACGCTGCTGAGGTCGATTTCACCTTGGAAGACATTACAAGAATTAGTGAATCCACTCCCTTATTGGCCGATTTAAAGCCAAGTGGAAAATACTTGATGGAAGACCTCCATAAAGTAGGTGGTGTTCCAGCGGTATTGAAATATATGCTGAAGGAAGGCATGCTTCATGGTGATTGTATGACCGTTACCGGAAAAACATTGGCGGAAAACCTATTGGATGCCCCTGATTTGGCCGAAGGACAGGATATCATCAGAAAGAAGGAGCAACCTATTAAAGATACCGGTCATATTCGTATTTTATATGGAAACCTCGCTTCCGAGGGTGCCGTGGCTAAAATCACAGGCAAAGAAGGGTTGGAGTTTACCGGAACAGCTCGTGTTTTTGATAGCGAAACTGCGGTGAATCATGGAATCCATAACGGACAAGTGCAAAAAGGCGATGTAGTGGTCATCCGTTACGAAGGTCCAAAAGGAGCTCCGGGAATGCCCGAAATGTTAAAACCTACATCTGCTATTATGGGTGCCGGACTTGGAAAGGATGTTGCACTGATAACCGACGGAAGATTTTCTGGTGGTTCCCACGGGTTCGTGGTCGGTCACGTTTCCCCGGAAGCCCAAGTAGGTGGCGGGATTGCCTTGGTAAAAGATGGGGATGAAATCACCATTGATGCCGTAAACAACACCATCAACATCAATATATCGGACGAAGAGTTCGAACAACGAAGAAAAGAATGGAAGCAACCTGAGTTAAAAATCAAATCAGGAAGCTTATATAAATATGCCAAAACGGTATCATCCGCCTCCAAAGGTTGTGTTACCGACTTGTTTTAACAATAATTGTAGGGGTATCTCCCTAAATATAGGCTTATGGAGACATTAAAAGCACAAAAAAAAGATAGTAAAAACCAAAAGGCAATTAGGATTACTGGCGCAGAGGCCATTATCCATTGTTTACTTGCCGAGGGAGTGGATTTGATTTATGGTTACCCCGGAGGGGCCATAATGCCCGTCTACGATGAATTATATAAATTTCAAGACAGATTGACCCATATTTTAACGCGCCACGAGCAAGGTGCAACACATGCAGCTCAAGGCTACGCAAGGGTTACGGGTAGGGTAGGAGTTGCCATGGCAACTTCTGGGCCGGGAGCGACCAATTTAGTAACCGGAATTGCCGATGCGCAGATAGATTCTACCCCAATGGTATGTATTACGGGGCAGGTGACCCGAAGCCTTTTGGGTTCCGACGCCTTCCAAGAAACGGATATCGTAGGTATTTCTACACCGGTTACTAAGTGGAACTACCAGATTACCAATGTGGAAGAGATTCCGGAAATAATGGCCAAGGCATTTTATATTGCCAAATCAGGAAGGCCTGGGCCTGTTTTGATAGACATAACTAAAAATGCTCAGTTCGACGAATTGGATTTTGTGTATGAAAAGTGCACCAAGGTCAGGAGTTACAAACCTGTTCCAAAGGTAGAACCAAACAGTGTCGAAAAGGCTGCGGGGTTGATTAATAGTGCCAAAAAACCATTTATCGTGTTTGGTCAGGGTGTGATTTTGGGAGAAGCTGAAGCAGAACTCAAAGCCTTTGTAGAAAAAACAGGAATTCCAGCAGCATGGACCATTCTTGGACTATCCGCAATGGATACCGACCATCCACTAAATGTGGGTATGGTAGGGATGCACGGTAACTATGGCCCCAATATGCTCACCAACGAATGTGATGTGCTCATTGCCATAGGAATGCGTTTTGATGATCGTGTAACAGGAAATTTAGATACCTATGCGAAGCAAGCCAAGATTATTCATTTTGAAATAGACCCAGCGGAAGTCAATAAAAATGTGAAAGTGGATGTGGCCGTTTTGGGCAATTCCAAGGAAACTTTGAGTGAGATATTGCCTTTAGTAAATAAAAATGAGCACAAGGAGTGGAAGGCCGAATTTGATAAAATGTATCAAATTGAATATGATACCTTAATCAACAATGACATCTATCCGACCAAGGAAGGGTTGACCATGGGAGAGGTAATTGAGCAAATCAATGTAGCTTCCGGTCATGAAGCTGTAATTGTTTCGGATGTGGGTCAGCACCAAATGATTGCTTGTCGTTATGCCAAGTTCAAACAATCCAAGAGCAATATAACCTCTGGTGGTTTGGGTACCATGGGATTTGGGCTTCCTGCCGCCATTGGAGCCAAAATGGGCGCTATGGACCGCGAGGTGGTGGCAATCATAGGAGACGGGGGTTATCAAATGACGATTCAGGAGCTTGGTGTTATTTTCCAACATAATGTGCCCGTAAAGATTGTGGTTTTGAACAACGACCACTTGGGCATGGTGCGTCAATGGCAAGAACTGTTCTTCGATAGACGATATGCTTCCACGGTAATGACAAACCCAGATTTTGTTAAAATCGCCGAGGGATATCAAATTAAATCAAGAAGAGTAACAGAACGTACAGACCTTAAAGCGGCCGTGCAGGAAATGATTGCATCCAAAGACCCATACTTTTTGGAAGTGAAAGTGGAAAAGGAGGACAATGTTTTCCCAATGATTCCATCTGGCGCTTCTGTTTCTGACATTAGATTAAAATAGAATATAGACCGCACCTTAATCAACTGCAAGGACATTTCCCTTCACGTTTTTCAAGTTGCAAGCATACAAAGTATTATGGAAAAACAATGGTATACCATCTCGGTGTATTCCGAAAATCATGTAGGACTGCTCAACAGAATATCAGGAATATTCTTAAAGCGACACATCAATATTGAGAGTTTAAATGTTTCAAAATCAGAGATTGAGGGTGTTTCTAAATTTACGATTGTGGTTTTCACGACCGAGGATTGGACACGCAAGATAGTTGGTCAGATAGAGAAGCAAATAGAGGTCATCAAGGCGTATTACCATACGGATGACGAAACTATTTATCAAGAATCGGCGTTGTTCAAGATTGCTTCGTATTTGTTGTTCGATGAAAGGCAGATTCAAAACATCATCAAAGAAAGCAATGCGCAGATCGTTACCGTAAACCGTGAGTTCTTTGCCCTGGCAAAAACAGGCCGTAGGCACGAAATAGACGAAATGCACGATGCACTTCTGCCTTATGGCATTATGCAGTTTGTGCGTTCGGGTAGAATTACGGTAACCAAGGCAGCGATGCCAATAAGCGAAATATTACAGGAATTTCAAGAAAACTAAATAGCATAAAATCAAATATTTAAAATGGCAAATTACTTTAACACACTATCACTTCGCGAACAACTGACCCAATTGGGAAAATGTAGATTTATGGATTCCAGCGAGTTTGCTGATGGTGTTACCGCACTGAAAGGAAAGAAAATAGTAATAGTTGGGTGTGGCGCCCAAGGGTTGAACCAAGGACTGAACATGCGTGACTCTGGTTTGGATATTTCCTATGCCCTGCGTCCAGCTGCAATCAAGGAGCAACGTCAATCCTACAAAAACGCCAAGGAAAACAACTTTGTTGTTGGAACCTACGAGGAATTGATTCCAACAGCCGATTTGGTCATTAACCTTACTCCGGACAAGCAGCACACTAACGTGGTAAGCACAGTAATGCCTTTGATGAAAAAAGGAGCAACCCTATCTTACTCCCACGGTTTCAACATTGTGGAAGAGGGGATGCAGGTGCGTGAGGATCTTACCGTGATTATGGTAGCGCCAAAAAGTCCCGGTTCCGAGGTGCGCGAAGAGTACAAAAGAGGATTTGGAGTACCGACTTTGATTGCCGTACACCCGGAAAACGACCCTGAAGGAAAAGGCTTGGAGCAAGCCAAAGCTTATGCTTCCGGTACAGGTGGGGATAAGGCAGGTGTTCTGGAATCATCGTTCGTGGCCGAAGTAAAGTCCGATTTAATGGGTGAGCAGACCATTCTTTGTGGGTTGTTGCAGACCGGTTCCATCCTTTCTTTCAACAAAATGATTGAAAAAGGTGTTGATGCCGCTTACGCTTCCAAATTGATTCAATATGGATGGGAAACCATCACAGAAGGTTTAAAGCAAGGGGGGATCACCAATATGATGGATCGTTTGTCCAATCCAGCCAAGATCAAAGCCTATGATTTGGCCGAAGAGTTGAAAGTAATTATGCGTCCTTTGTTCCAAAAGCACATGGACGACATTATGAGCGGACATTTCTCCAAAACCATGATGGAGGATTGGGACAATGGGGATAAAAACCTATTGGACTGGAGAGCTGCCACGGGAGAAACCGCTTTTGAAAAGACGCCCGCAGGAGATATGGAAATCTCGGAGCAAGAATACTACGATAATGGTGTGTTGATGGTCGCTTTTGTGAAATCTGGGGTGGAATTGGCCTATGAGACCATGACCGAGTCTGGAATTATTGGTGATTCGGCTTACTACGAATCGTTGCACGAAACGCCGTTAATTGCCAATACCATTGCGAGAAAGAAATTGTTCGAGATGAACCGCGTAATCTCCGATACGGCTGAGTACGGATGTTACTTGTTCGACCATGCGTGTAAACCACTTTTGACCGATTTCATGAAAAAAGTGGATACCGATATTATTGGTAAGCACTTTGGTGAAGGTAAAGATACCGGAGTGGACAACCTGAGGTTGATTGCCGTAAACAAAGCTATCCGTGAGCACGATGTAGAAGTTGTTGGTGCCAGGTTGCGTGCATCCATGACGGCCATGAAGCCAATCGGATAAAACAAAACCATTGGCCCATGAGTGACACTGTGGAAACTTATTTTCCGCAAATAGCGGATATTTATCAAGCAGCAAAAATTATCGCCCAAGTGGCGGAAGAAACGCCTTTGCAGCAAAGTATCCGCTTTACCAAATCCCATGGGGCCAATATTCTCCTAAAACGGGAAGACCTTCACAGAGTCCGCAGCTACAAAATCCGTGGTGCGTACAATAAGATTAGTTCACTCAGTCAAAAACAATTGGATAGCGGAGTGGTCTGTGCCAGCGCAGGAAACCATGCGCAAGGTGTTGCCTTTGCCTGTAGTCATTTACAGGTAAAAGGGACTATTTATATGCCCGTGGTGACTCCAAAACAGAAAATAGATCAGACTAAAATGTTTGGTGGCGATTGGGTTGATGTGGTTTTGGAGGGAGATACTTTTGACGATTCCAAAAAAGCGGCCCAATTGTTCTGTGGGCAAGAAGGGAAAACCTTTGTGCATCCATTTGATGATGAAAAGACCATTGAAGGACAGGCTACCGTTGGGTTGGAGATTCTGCAACAATCCAGCGAACCTATCGACTATGTTTTTGTTGCTGTTGGCGGAGGAGGATTGGCATCAGGACTTTGTGGTACATTTCGTGCCCTGTCTCCCAACACAAAAATTATTGGCATAGAGCCCGAAGGGGCGCCATCCATGCTAAAATCCATTGAACAGGGCGAACTGGTGGAGTTGGAAAACATTGATAAGTTTATCGATGGTGCAGCTGTTCAAAAAGTAGGAGGATTGACTTATCCCATTTGCAGGGAGTGCCTGCACAAAATGGTCACCGTTCCCGAAGGAAAGGTCTGCCAAACCATCTTGGATCTGTACAATCGGGATGCGATTGTTGTGGAGCCGGCAGGGGCTTTGACTATTGCTGCCCTAGATTATTTTAAGGAAGAAATTAAGGGCAAGAATGTGGTATGTGTGGTCAGTGGAAGCAATAACGACATTACCCGTACCGCGGAAATAAAGGAAAGAGCCTTGCTCTATGCCCAGTTGAAGCATTATTTTATTGTAAGGTTTCCACAGCGCCCGGGAGCATTAAAGGAATTTGTGGTAGATATCCTTGGGCCTACTGACGATATCACGCATTTTGAATACTCGAAGAAGTCAAGTAGGGAGAACGCACCGGCAATTGTTGGCGTGGAACTTAAATCTCCTGACGATTTACAACCCTTGATCCGACGAATGAAAGAAAACAACTTCTTTGGGGATTATCTCAACAACAAACCCGATTTGTTTCAATATTTGGTGTGATGCCACCAACATTTTTAAGCATCGTTTTTATAAACTGGGTTTTCCATCGTTTTCGAAACCAATTGCATAAAAACTTAAAGAGCTATCATTCGTTTTTATGTTAATTTTGTATAGGATGGGCGACCATTTCACTCAACACTAATCGCTTAAAACAACTAGTAATGGCTACAACTAAAACAGCAATACCTGAACAATATCAAATCACTGAAGAAATCCATCAAAAAACCTATTTGGTGCATGGAGAGCTCCGTAAATGGAGTGGGGATACAAGTCCTGTGGTTTCTACGATTTCCTCTACAGAAGAATATACCCCTACAACCTTGGGAAGTGTGCCCGATATGGGGGAGCCCGAAGCGATGGAGGCGTTGGATGCTGCTTTGGCCGCTTATGATAAAGGCCAAGGCCTATGGCCGACCATGAAAGTAAAGGACCGTATTGAATGCATGGAATCTTTTGTAAAGAAGATGGAGCAGAAGCGCGAAGAAGTCGTAAAGCTGCTGATGTGGGAGATAGGTAAATCCAAACCGGATTCCTATAAGGAGTTTGACCGTACCGTTGAGTATATTTATGATACCATAGAGGATTACAAACAATTGGACCGCGATAGTGCTAAATTTCAGAAGCATGATGGTGTATATGCCCATATTCGAAGAGGCCCGTTGGGTGTTGTTTTGTGTCTTGGTCCATACAACTACCCATTGAACGAGACCTTTGCTTTGTTGATTCCGGCCATCATTATGGGAAATACTACCATTTTTAAACCAGCAAAGCACGGGGTCCTACTGATCACACCGCTTTTGGAGGCATTTCAGAGCAGTTTTCCCAAAGGAGTGGTGAATATACTTTTTGGTCGAGGAAGGGCTGTAGCGGCGCCTATAATGAAAACAGGAAAGGTGGATGTGCTGGCCTTGATCGGGAATAGTGTTTCTGCCAATGCTTTGCAGGATCAACACCCAAAGAGCAATAGATTGCGTTTGGTTCTAGGATTGGAAGCAAAAAACCCGGCCATAGTACTTCCTGATGCTGAATTGGACTTAACGGTCAATGAATGCATTTCCGGAACATTGTCATTTAACGGACAGCGTTGCACCGCCTTGAAGGTGGTTTACGTACACGATGAAGTGAAAGATAAATTCTTGAAGAGCTTTGCTGAAAAAGTGGACGGACTAAAATTCGGAAATCCTTGGGATGATGGCGTCAACTTGACCCCGCTCCCCGAGACAGACAAGCCAGCATATATCCAAGAGTTGTTGGATGATGCCTTGGCAAAAGGGGCTAAAATCATCAACAAAAATGGAGGGAAGCATTTTGATAATTACATATGGCCAGCCGTGTTGTATCCTGTGACCAAAGATATGCGGGTATATCAAGAAGAACAATTTGGGCCTATAATTCCCGTACTTTCATTTAAAGAAATTGAAGAACCTTTGGACGATATGGCAGAATCCAACTACGGACAGCAAGTGAGTTTGTTTGGTAAGGATGTTTATACTTTGTCTCCGCTGATTGATTCTTTAGCCAACTTGGTCTGTCGCGTAAACCTTAACAGTTCTTGCCAGCGTGGGCCAGATGTTTATCCGTTTACAGGAAGAAAAGACTCAGCACAATCTACTTTGAGCGTGCATGATGCCCTGAGATCTTTCTCCATCAGAACATTTGTTGCTTTCAAAGACAATGATTTGAACACCCAGACCGTAGAACAATTAATGGAGGCTAAAGTGAGCAACTTCTTGAGTACGGATTATATTTTGTAGTGTAAATACGGTAAGGGCTCGCTGTATATTTTTATGAAAATTCGTCAATTCGAGTGTTTTTTGTAGGAACGAAAAAAATGTATCGAGAATCAGAATTTTATTGACAAAAACCTTGTTTCGATACTTTTTCCTTTGGAAAATATTCGAACTTACACTCTCTTGCTGCTGAAATATTCAAAATGCACAGCGAGTAGCAACAAATAAAGAAAGCCCCATTTTCGGGGCTTTCTTTATGGTTTTAATGTGTGGGTTGATTAAATATTCTTCGCTAACCAATCACCAACTTCGCTGGTTTTGTAGGCTTTTCCGCCATCGGCCAAATCTTCGGTAACCACACCATCGGCCAACGATTTGTTCACCACCTCGCGAATGGCTTCAGCCTCTTCCTTCAAACCAAAAGCGGTCTCGAACATCATGGCGGCTGAAAGCACAGTGGCCAATGGGTTGGCAATGTCCTTTCCTGCGGCTTGAGGGTATGATCCATGGATGGGTTCGAACAAGGAAGTTTTTTCGCCCAAGGATGCTGAGGGCATCAATCCCATAGACCCAGAAATCACTGAAGCTTCATCGGTTAAAATGTCTCCGAACAGGTTTTCTGTGATCAACACATCATAAGCACTGGGCCATTGCACCAAACGCATCGCTACGGCATCCACAAATTCATAGGATACTTCAACCTCAGGATAGTCTTTTTCCAATTTTTGAACAGTCTCTCTCCACAGGCGAGAAGTTTCCAAAACGTTGGCTTTATCCACACAGCATAGCTTTTTGGAGCGTTGCATGGCCATTTCAAAACCTTTCTTGGCCAGACGCTCAACCTCGGTGCGTGTATAGGTACAGGTATCGTAAGCGGTATTGTCATTGTCTTCACGACCTCTTTTCCCGAAATAGATACCTCCGGTCAATTCACGAAGAAAAACAAGGTCGGTACCTTCAATTCTTTCTTTTTTCAATGGAGATTTATCAATCAACGAGGGAAAAGTGAAGGTTGGACGAACATTGGCAAACAATCCCAGCCTTTGACGCATCTTCAATAATCCTTGCTCTGGACGTACTTTAGCGGATGGGTCGTTGTCAAAACGTGGATGACCAATGGCTCCAAAAAGAACGGCATCTGCAGCAACACAGGCTTCGTGGGTTTCATCCGGGTACGGTTCACCTACGGCATCAATCGCTGCGGCTCCTGTAAGGGCAGGAGTCCAGCTTATTTCGTGTCCGAACTTCGCAGCTACGGCATCGGATACTTTTACAGCTTGATCTATTACTTCTGGGCCAATTCCATCTCCGGCCAAGAGCGCTATGTTTAGTTTCATTCTATTTATTATCTGTTATACTAAATTCAACATTTTCTCCGTGGCCTTGATGGCGGATACCGTTTGATCTGAATCGAGTCCGCGGGTGGTAAAGTCTTTTTCCTTGGTCTGCCAGGTGATTATAGTTTCGCAAAGTGCGTCGGAATTACTGCCTGGAGGGATGCGAACGGCATAGTCCACCAATTTCGGCAATTCCCTGCCTTCCTTTTTGTATACCTTCTTCAAAGCGTTGATAAAAGCGTCAAACTGTCCATCTCCTTGTGAACTTTCCTCGTATGTTTTCCCTTCAATTTCTATGGAAAGGGTAGTGGATGGCTTCAATCCTTTGGAATGGGTGAGCACGTAAGACTTTACAAATACCTTTTGCTGATGCAGATTGCTGTCCAATACATCAGAAATGATGTAAGGCAAATCATCTTTGGTGACACGTTCTTTTTTATCGCCAAGCTCAATGATGCGCTCGGTAACCTTTTTCAATTCGTCGTCATTCAAAGTTAAACCAAGCTCTTGAAGATTCTTTTGGATGTTCGCTTTTCCTGATGTTTTTCCTAAGGCATATTTGCGTTTTCTGCCAAATCGCTCTGGAAGCAAATCATTGAAGTAAAGATTCTTTTTACTGTCTCCATCTGCGTGTATTCCAGCGGTTTGTGTAAATACATTATCTCCAACAATAGGTTTATTGTCAGGTATGCTGAAGCCTGTAAAGGCAGATACCAATTTACTTACTTTGTAAAGGGATGATTCCTTTACACCAATCTTGATTTCGGGTAAAAAGTCGTTGATTACGGCAACAACACTGGCAAGTGGTGCATTGCCTGCACGTTCACCCATGCCATTAACGGTAAGGTGTAAACCGTGACAGCCTGCTCTTACTGCTTCCATAACATTGGCTACACTTAAATCGTAATCATTGTGTCCGTGAAAATCGAAATGGGTGTTCGGATACTTTTCAACAATTTCTTTAAAAAAAGCCCCTGTTTCGGTGTGTGTAAGCACGCCAAGGGTATCCGGAAGCAATACTCGCTTGACGGGCTGCTTTGTCAAAAAATCCAGGAACTGAAACACATACTCTTTGGAGTTTCGCATCCCATTACTCCAATCTTCCAAGTAAACGTTGGTGTCAATTTCTAGTTTTTGCCCTTCGGAAATTACATTTTCTATTTCTGCAAAATGCTGTTCTGGAGTCTTTTTGAGTTGGTGGGTTAAATGATTTAATGAACCCTTGGTAAGCAGATTCTGCACTTTGGCACCTGCTTCTTGCATCCATTTAAGGGAAACGCCATTGTCCACAAAAGTCAACACTTCCACTTTGGAAAGATAACCTTCCGTTTTAGCCCAATCCGTTATATTTTTTACGGCCTGTAGTTCTCCTTCCGAAACACGGGCGGAGGCCACTTCGATACGGTCTACCTTGAGTTCTTCCAATAATAACTTGGCCAAGGTGAGCTTTTCCGATGCGGAAAAGGAAACCCCAGAGGTTTGTTCACCATCCCGCAGGGTGGTGTCCATAATTTCAATGGTGCGTGCTTTCATTTTTTATGCCGTCGTGTTCCGAGCAATAGGTTACAGAGGTGTGTTTTCGGCATACTTCTCAATATCGTCTTGGATGTTCAACAAATAGTCGATATCATCAAAGCCATTGAGCATATTGTCCTTTTTGTAATCGTTGATGTCAAAACTTTCGCTTTCACCCGTGGCCAAAATGGCAATCTTTTGTTCTGGTAGGTTGATTTCCAACTCTGTTTTTGGGTCAGCCTCAATCGCCTTGAAAATTTTGTCCAAAAATTCAGGAGTCACTTGAACGGGAAGTACACCGATGTTCAAACAGTTGCCTCTAAAAATATCTGCAAAAAAGCTGGAAACCACACAGCGAAAACCGTAATCGTAAACGGCCCAAGCCGCGTGCTCCCTAGATGAACCTGAACCGAAGTTTTTACCTCCTACCAAAATTTTTCCGGAATAGATAGGATTGTTCAAAACGAATTGCTCCTTTGGAGTTCCGTCGGAATTGTATCTCCAATCACGGAAAAGATTGTCGCCAAATCCTTTACGCTCGGTAGCTTTCAAGAATCGTGCTGGGATTATTTGGTCGGTATCCACATTCTCGATAGGTAATGGTACCGCTGAACTTGTTAGTATGTTGAATTTATCGTAAGCCATTATTTTTCAATTTTCAGTTGTTATGCTAAAACTTCTTCGTGCATTAATTCCCTTGGGTCAGTTACTTTTCCAGTAACGGCAGCTGCAGCGGCCACTAACGGACTAGCGAGCAGCGTACGGGCGCCGGGGCCTTGTCGTCCTTCAAAGTTTCTGTTGGAAGTACTTACGGCATATTTACCTGCTGGAATCTTATCATCGTTCATTGCCAAGCAAGCCGAACAGCCGGGCTCTCTCAATTCAAAGCCAGCTTCGGTCAAAATATCCAAGATACCTTCTTCCCTGATCGCCTCTTCCACTTTGTGGGAACCGGGAACCAACCAAGCGGTTACGTTGTCAGCCTTTTTTCTTCCTTTTATGATGGAGGCAAAAGCTCTAAAATCTTCAATCCTACCATTGGTACAGCTTCCAAGGAATACAAAATCGATAGGCTTGCCTACCATAGGCTCTCCTTCGTTGTAGTCCATATACTCCAAGGATTTTTTGTACGTCGCAACGGCACCATCAATGGTTTCGGCCAATGGAATGTTATTGCTGATTCCGATACCCATCCCTGGATTGGTACCGAAGGTGATCATTGGTTCTATCTCGCTGGCATCAAAAGTTACTTCTTTGTCAAATTCGGCATCATCATCAGAATAAAGGGTTTCCCAATATTCCATGGCAGCATCCCAATCTTTTCCTTTTGGCGTATATTCTCTTCCTTTGATGTAGTCAAACGTCTTTTCATCCGGAGCGATCATGCCGCCACGGGCACCCATTTCAATACTGAGGTTACAAACCGTCATACGACCTTCCATCGACATATTTTTGAAGACATCTCCGGCGTATTCAACAAAATAGCCAGTTGCACCAGAGGTGGACAATTTGGAAATGATGAAAAGCGCCACATCTTTTGGGGTGACCGCTTCGCTCAATGCTCCGCTTACATTGATGCGCATACTTTTAGGCTTGGGCTGCATAATGCATTGGGTGGACAATACCATTTCCACTTCACTGGTACCGATACCAAAGGCAATGGCGCCAAAGGCTCCGTGCGTAGAGGTGTGTGAATCTCCACAAACAATGGTGGCTCCAGGTACGGTTATTCCGTTCTCTGGACCAATTACGTGTACAATTCCATTTTTCTTATGCCCAAGTCCCCAGTATGGAATACCGTGGGCGTTGGCGTTTTCCTCCAAAGCCCTCAATTGATTGGCGGACAAGGGGTCTTTTACGGGCAAGTGTTGGTTTCGTGTAGGGGTATTGTGGTCCGCGGTGGCAAAAGTGCGCTCTGGGTACAATACTTTTATTCCTCTGTTCTTTAATCCTAAAAAAGCTACGGGACTTGTTACTTCGTGGACCAAATGCCTGTCAATAAAGAGTACATCCGGGCCGTTCTCAATATGCTTTACCACGTGGGAATCCCAAACTTTATCAAATAGTGTCTTGCTCATTGTGTCTTCAATAATTTGTAAGCCTACAAAGTTAAAATTTGTATGTGAAACCGATTATCGGTTAGTGGTAAAATTACGATGTTCAACCGCAATTTCAAGCGATTGTATTTAAAGTTAACAAATGGTAAGGGTTGATTTTCAATTTATAACAATGAAGTGTGAAGAATTGTACCATATACCAATTACAAACCTAATCGGAATCAACTAATATAATTCCAAATGGTTTTGTTGGCCATCATTTTGGAATAAGCGTTTAAAATAGGTGCATTTTCCGATTTTTCAAGTCTAGGGTCATTCTTCAGCAGTTGAATGGCATGGTAGCGGGCTGTTTTTAGGATTTGATTGTCCTTCACAATGTCTGCAATCTTTAATGTCAACAGGCCACTTTGTTGGGTGCCCATCAAATCCCCGGGACCGCGAAGTTTAAGGTCGACCTCTGCAATTTCAAAACCATCGTTGGTGCCTACCATGGTTTGTAAACGGGTTTTGGCATCTTCAGATAGTTTATGGCCCGTCATTAGAATACAAAAGCTCTGCTCCGCACCTCGGCCAACGCGACCTCGTAGCTGGTGCAATTGCGATAGCCCGAAGCGCTCGGTGCTCTCAATGATCATTACGGAAGCATTCGGTACGTTCACGCCCACCTCGATAACTGTGGTGGCAATCATAATCTGTGTTTCGCCCTTAACAAAACGCTCCATTTCATAGTCTTTGTCAGCCGGCTTCATTTTGCCGTGTACAATGGAAATTTGGTATTCGGGTTGCTGAAAATCACGGACAATACTTTCATAACCATCCATTAAATCTTTATAATCCAAGGCTTCCGATTCTTGGATCAGCGGATACACAATATAGATTTGTCTCCCCTTTTTGATTTCATCTTTGATGAACCCAAACACTTTTAATCGGTTGCTGTCGTATCGGTGCACTGTTTTGATGGGTTTTCTTCCAGGAGGCAACTCATCAATAACAGAAATATCCAAATCGCCATAAAGGCTCATGGCCAAGGTTCTGGGAATGGGAGTTGCTGTCATTACCAGAATATGGGGGGGAGTCTGATTTTTGTGCCATAATTTAGATCGTTGCGCCACACCAAATCGGTGCTGTTCGTCCACAATGGCCAAACCAAGGTTTTTGAATTGTACTTTGTCCTCTAAAACGGCATGTGTGCCCACCAGAATGTTCAAATTGCCGTTTTCTAACTGATTATGCAGCAAAGTGCGTTCGGACTTTTTCGTGGAACCGGTCAATAGAGCAATCTTAACGTCCATGTTTTCCAAAAGTTCCTTGAGCCCATTGTAATGTTGGGTGGCCAAAATTTCCGTTGGAGCCATTAAGCAGGCTTGAAACCCGTTGTCAATAGCCAATAGCATACACATTAATGCCACAATGGTCTTACCTGAGCCCACATCGCCTTGCAGCAATCGGTTCATTTGGGCATTGCTCCCCAAATCGTTCCGAATTTCCTTAATGACTCGTTTTTGGGCATTCGTGAGTTCAAAAGGGAGGTGGTTTTCAAAGAATTCGGTAAACTTTTCGCCTACGGCCTCAAAGGGCATTCCTTTTATTTTTTGTTTCCGTTGTAAATTTTGGGATATCAATCGCAATTGCACAAAAAACAACTCTTCAAACTTTAACCGAAACTGTGCTCTGGCCAACAATTCTTGATTCTTAGGAAAATGAATGTTGAAAAGAGCGGAGCTCTTCGAAATCAATTTTAGTTCTTCCAAAATACTTTGAGATAAGGATTCTGGAAACTGCCCCTTACACTCCAAAAACAACTGTTGCATCATTTTACCGATGACCCGATTGGTGATTCCCTTATTGCTTAATTTTTCAGTAGAAGGGTAGATGGGCTGCATCACCATTTTTAGTCCCTTTTGATGTTTTTGCAGGGTTTCCATTTCGGGGTGGGGCATGGAAAATGTACTTCCGTATTTGTTCACCTTGCCAAAAACCACGTAGGGTTCGTTGAGCTTTAAATTCTCCTTGATCCATTTGTGACCTCGGAACCAAACGAGGTCCATTTGCCCTGTTTCATCCACAAAAGTGGCCACTAAACGCTTGCCCCGTTTTTGCTCTACGGTTTTTATATGGATAATTTTACCCACTACTTGCACATCGGCACCGCTGGGTTGCAGTTGATTGATTTTATAGTAACTCGTTCTGTCCAAATAGCGGTTAGGGAAGAGGTGCAGCAGGTCTTTAAAGGTCTCAATGCCCAATTCGGCCTTTAGGGCATCGGCCCTGTTTGGACCAACTCCTTTGAGGTATGCTATGGGAGTTTGCAGAAAATTGGGATTCATCGAACTAAAATATGTAATTTGGAAGGACTTTTGATAAGATGATGGTATGAAGCTGAGCCCCATTCTTGTTTTTTTCTTATTTGTGCAGTTGTTGTCCGCCCAAATTCAGGATAAGGTTGACTTTGTCCGTGCTGAAGTTTTGATAGAGCCCACACCTTCCGAAAACCTCATAAACGGTAGCGTGACCTATCAATTTGATGTAATTGAAGATGTGGGTTCCATTTACCTTGATGCTATAGGCTTGGAATTTTCATCGGTTTTTCTGGATCATACAAAGATAGATTTTGATTACAACGGTCGAAAAATAACCATCAAAAAAAAGCTGGAAAAGGGCGGTAATCATATGCTCAAACTAGAATATGTAGCCAAACCAAAACAAACGGTATATTTTTTAGGATGGGACGATGGTGTCAGGAACAATGAGCAGGTTTGGACCCAAGGCCAAGGAAAATATACCAGTCATTGGTTGCCCAGTTTTGATGATATGGCTGAAAAGGTGGAGTTTGATCTGGATATCATCCTAAAACAGAATTATACTGTAATTGCGAACGGGAAATTGGTAAAGAAAGACACCTTGTCAGATTCCAAAGGGTATTTGTGGCAGTTTGATATGGAGAAACCGATGAGTAGCTATCTCGTGGGGTATGCCATCGCGGATTACAATAAAAAAACGATTGAATCATCCTCAGGAGTCCCGATTGAACTGTATTACGAACCTGCGGATTTCACAAAAGTGGAGCCAACCTACAGATACTCACAGCAAATTTTCGATTTTTTGGAGAACGAAATAGGCGTGGCTTATCCTTGGCAGAACTACAAACAGGTTCCCGTGCAGGATTTTCTGTACGCGGGTATGGAAAACACCACTTGTACCATTTTTTCCAACCAGTATGTGATTGATTCGACAGCTTTTGTGGATAAAAATTACGTCAATGTGAATGCACACGAGCTGGCGCATCAATGGTTTGGGAATCTAGTGACCGAAACTAGCAGTGAACACCATTGGCTGCACGAAGGTTTTGCCACTTTTTATGCGTATTTGGCGGAAAAGGATATTTTTGGGGAGGACTATTACTATTGGCAATTGTTGGAAACGGCCAATGCCTTACAACGTTTTTCTGGAGATGACGGTGGCGAGGCGCTTCGCAATCCGAATGCAGGCAGCCTTACTTTTTATGAAAAAGGCGCTTGGGTCTTGGTAATGCTCAGAGATAGAGTGGGAGAGGGAGCTTTTAAAAAAGGCGTTCAGAACTACCTAAACAAATACGCGTTTAAAAATGTGACCATTCCCAATTTTATAGGGGAAATGGAAATGGTTTCCAATACCGACCTTGAAGATTTTGAGAAGTTGTGGTTGGAGAATCCTGAATTTCCTTATGATCAAGTAGTTGCTTTTTTGGAAGAAAAAAATGTATCCATCAAAACCTATTTTGAGCTTAAAAATAGGATGGCAGAAAAGCCTGAGAATATTGAAAAGATTTTAAAACGGGCTTGGGCCAAGATAAAATCCAACCAATTAAAGGAAAACTTGGTTTTGGATTATGGAAGTAAGCTGTCCGTAGACTTTTTAGGAGACATCATCAAATCTGAAGGTTTAAAAGTACGGCAGGCTATTATCCTTTCGCAGAATAAAATTTCGGGTGAACTTCAAACGGATATTGAAGGACTTTTAAAGGATAAGAGCTACACGACCTTAGAGGCTGCTCTATACCGATTGTGGTCCGATTTTCCCCAAAACAGAAGCAAATATCTCAATGAAACGGATGGGATTACAGGGTTTCCCAACAAAAACATTCGATTATTATGGCTAACTCTAGCTTTGGTGTCACCCGAATACAATTCAGGTGTAAAACCATTGTATTTTGATGAATTAAGTGGTTATACGGGTTCTGAACATCATTTTGAGACACGCCTACTTGCATTCCAATACTTGAACAATATAGGTGGGTTTACAGATACTACGCTCAAAAACTTGGTGGAGGCCTGCAATCATCATGTGTGGCACTTTAAAAAATCGGCAAGGGGGATACTGAACGACTTTTTGCAATCTGAAGGTAATACAGCTCGCATTAAGAGTCTTTACCCTTTGTTAAGTCAACAAGAAAAACAATATTTGGAGAAAACTTTAGGGGAATGAGGGCATTGGTCATTTCGGGAGGAGGTAGCAAGGGAGCCTTTGCAGGCGGTGTTGCCCAATTTTTAATTCAAGAAGCCAAACACGATTACAATTTATTTGTCGGGACATCCACAGGGAGCCTATTGATTTCCCACTTGGCCCTAAACAAGTTGGACAAAATCAAGAATATCTATTCAAACGTTAATCAAGACAGTATTTTCAGTAATTGTCCATTCATCATTAAAAAAAAGTATGGGGTTGAGATTATTGCCATAAACCATTGGAATGTGATCAAAAACTTTATCAAGGGTAAAAAAACCTTCGGAGAAAGTGAGAATCTCAGAAAATTAATACGTAAATCCATTACAGTGGAGGAATTTGACGAATTGAAACAAAGTAAGATGGATGTGGTCGTAACGGTTTCCAATCTTTCGTTGAACCAAGTAGAGTATAAGTCCATAAACGATTGCACGTATGATGAATTCTGTGATTGGATATGGATTTCGTCCAACTACACACCGTTTATGAGCTTGGTCAAAAAAAATGGCTGTGAATATGCCGATGGCGGCTTGGGAACTTTAGTCCCCATTGAAGAAGCGTTGAATCGTGGGGCAACGGAGGTAGATGTGGTGGTGCTCCATACTGAGGTGAACCATTTAAACCGGATGTCTTCTAAAAACCCGTTTGATTTGATTACCACCATTTTTGGCTTTATGCTGGACCGTATCGAAAACCAAAATATCAGAATTGGCAAGTTAGTGGCCAATCGAAAGGGGGCGATTATTAATTTTTACTATACGCCAACGGTCCTTACCACAAACTCATTGATCTTTAACAAGGAACGAATGACCTTATGGTGGAAACGTGGTTATTTGTATGCCAAGAACAAGAACGAGCAAACGAGCCCAATAGAACCTGAAAAGCAAGAGTAGGCTATTCGGTTACTCGATTGTAGCGTTGTTCTGTTGATGAGTTATCTCTTCCCTTTTTCAGCATACGATGCTATTCAGCCTGATTTTTCAAGAAAAAATGGATTTCTGACTAAGTTATTGGGTTGTTCAGTTACTGCGGACTGCCAACTGACACTGCTTACTGCGAACTGTAAAACCGACTCCAACAAAAAAAGGCCCTGAATGCATCAAGACCTTCTTTGATTATCAATAATGTAATTGATTAGCTTTTACCTAGGATTTCAGCTACTTTTTGTTCCAATGCAGGACCTCTTAAATCTTTTGCTACGATAACGCCATTTTCATCCAATAAAAATGCTGCTGGTATCGCGTTAATGTTGTATAAACGAGCAATTGGATCTTGAAAGCGCTGTAAGTTCGAGATATGGTTCCATACCAAACCATCGGATTTAATGGCTTTTTTCCAATGCTCTTCTTTGTTATCCAATGAAACACCAAGGATGTCAAAACCTTTTTCGTGATACTTTTTATAAACCGATACAATATTGGGGTTTTCCGCACGACATGGCCTGCACCATGCTGCCCAAAAATCGACCAAAGTGAGTTTAGCATTGCTGGTAACATCGCTGAGTGCAAGTACATCGCCAGTTGGAGTAGGGGCAGAAAAGTCCGGTGCTACGGCCCCGACTTCGGTGGATTTTAAATTTTCGAGTTGTTCCGCAATCTTTTTAGCAGGTTCTGTAGCCTTCATTTCTGGTGATAGCCCTTCGAACATTGCCTTGATTTCATCAGCAGGAGCAGCTTTTGTGGCCAAAAGGTTTCCAATAATCAATACAGAAACATATGCATTTGGGTTTTCCTTGGCAAAGTTTATATTAAAGCTTTTCGCATCTTCTTGGAACTCCATAAACTCCTCGCGCAATGCTGTAACGGTGGCAGTATCTCTCTCCTGAGCAGCCAAACGCATGTCATCTTGCATAGATCTTGCACGTTCAGATAGTTTACGGGATTCTTCCAAAAAGCCCATAAATATCTCGTTTTGTTCTGTCCCCTTAAGTTTGGCCTGAGCTATACTATCTTTTTGGAACTCAACTTCTATCGTGCCGTTTTCTACGATCACAGGCATATTCCCACGAACTTTATCTACAAAAATATAGTACATTTTAGGCTCTACCTGATTTCCGCTAAAGCTGAACAAGCCATTTTCAACCGCTGCGGTATCAACATCCACCAATTGGTTGACGGAATCTGTGGTTTTTAAAAATATTTGGGTGCCATTTTCAGGTTCGCCGGTTATGGTGCCTTTTAAAGTGTATCCTTTTGGGTCGGAATTACAAGATGCTAAAAACAGCACTCCCAAGGATATTGCAAATAGTCTTTTCATTTCAAAATGTTTAGACCGCTAAGGTATTCAATACTTATGGCATAAAAAAACCCTTGGCATTTTGGTAAAGCCAAGGGTTCTTCTTAAATCTATACGCTATTAGAATTGGTATCGGATACCAAGTGCTATGTCAAAATCAAAATCGTTGTCAAAACCGTCGTAACCTACCAAACCTATTTCAGGTCTAAAGTCCAAGGACAGTAGCAAAGGAATATCAAAATCATATTCTATACCAATATCCCCGGCGGCGAATACAAAAAGGCCATCGTAATCATCGTCAAAATCAGGATCTGGATGATCAAAATCGACGCTACCCAATCCCCCGCCAACACCATAGTACCAGTTAAAATTGCCATCCAATTGGTGAACCCACTGGTAAACTCCGGTTAGTTTAAAGGCATCAAAATACCTACTGTCCCGCCAGCCAAGGTCAAATTCAGCACGGTTATTTTGTCCAATGGATTTTTGATAGGAAATTTCGGCCCCAAAGCCATCGCTGTCGCCCAACCTTAATCCTAGGGCGTGTTCGGATATACTTTGTGCACTTAAGCTGGCTGTTGCAAATAACATAAGTGCTGCAAATAATGTGGTAATCTTCATGTGTTTCTCTTTTAAGTTAAAAATTAGAGATAGTTTTGTGTTAGATTTACGTTTGAAAAACCGTTTTAGTTCCCATAAAGTATTCCAAATTGGATAAAAAAATGTTAAAAGACCTTTCTGAAGCAATGAAAGGCGAGTTGTTGTTCGATGAATTGAGCAAGGCCATTTATGCGACGGATGCCTCGGTATATCGGAAGCTGCCTACCGCCGTGGCCTATCCCAAAGACGCAGAAGATTTAAAAACCTTGCTCGCATTTGCGAATAAAAATAAAGTTGGACTTATTCCCCGTACTGCGGGAACCTCTTTGGCGGGTCAGTGTGTGGGAGATGGTATTGTGGTCGATGTAAGTCGCCATTTTACCAAAATCATCAGTTTGGATAAGGATAAAAAGCAAGTTACTGTACAACCTGGTGTAGTTCGTGACGAGCTCAATCAGTACTTAAAACCATTTGGTCTTTTCTTTGGGCCGAACACTTCCACCTCTAACCGTTGTATGATAGGAGGGATGGTCGGGAACAATTCATCGGGCACCACTTCCATTCAATACGGCGTTACACGCGACAAGGTTTTGGCCATGCAATGTGTATTGTCCGACGGAAGTGATGCTTTTTTCTCCAGTATTTCCATAAAAGAATTCGAAGAAAAGAAAGATGGTGACTCGCTGGAAGCAAAAATCTACAGCAAACTCTTTGAGGAGCTTTCTAATCCAGAAATACGGAACAATATCAAATCCGAGTTCCCTAAACCCAGCATCCACAGAAGAAATACCGGATATGCGGTGGATGAATTGCTCAAAAACAATGTTTTTGGGGATGATAATGTCGATTTCAACCTATGTAAATTATTATCCGGAAGCGAAGGAACACTGGCATTTACCACCGAAGTAACGCTTCAGCTTGATGAAATACCGCCGCAATATGCCGCAATGGTGGCAACGCACTACAAGAACTTGGAGGATTGTTTGAGCGATGTGGCTCCTGTGATGCAACATAACCTTCATTTGTGCGAGATGATGGACAAGGTGATTCTGGACTGCACCAAAAACAACAGGGCTCAATTGGCCAACCGTTTTTTTGTGGAAGGAGACCCCGCAGGAATTTTAATGTTGGAAGTAAAAGCGGATTCCAAAGAAGATTTGGACAAACAACTGGATGAACTTTTAAAAACTATTGCAAAGTCAGGGCTGAGTTATGCCAACCCTATTTTGTACGGTGACGATATTAACAAAGCCATTGAACTCCGCAAGGCCGGACTCGGCCTTTTGGGCAATATGGTGGGTGACAGAAAAGCTGTGGCCTGTATTGAAGATACGGCCGTTGCCCTGGAAGACCTCAAGGATTTTATCGGGGAATTTTCCCAGATTATGAAAGGCTATAACCAAGATGCGGTGTATTATGCCCATGCAGGGGCTGGAGAATTGCATTTGCGCCCCATTCTCAATTTAAAAAAGTCGGAAGATGTGGTTTTGTTCCGAAGCATTACCACAGATGTGGCCAAACTCACCAAAAAATATCAAGGAAGTTTTAGTGGCGAGCATGGTGATGGGATTGTGCGTGCCGAATTTATTCCTCTAATGATAGGTGAAGCGAATTATGAGCTGTTGAAAAGGGTGAAAGCACTTTTTGACCCCAATTTGGTACTCAATCCCGGCAAAATTGTAGACGCCTACCCCATGGATGAATCTTTGCGCTATGAGGTTGACCGTAAAGAACCAGAAGTGGAGACTTTGATGGATTTTTCCGATAGCCAGGGCATTTTAAAAGCTGCGGAAAAATGTAACGGAAGCGGGGATTGTAGAAAAAGTCACCACATGAACGGGGGTATGTGCCCAAGCTACCAAGCCACCAAAGATGAAAAAGATACTACGCGTGGCAGGGCCAATGCGCTTAGGGAGTTTTTGACCAATTCAGAAAAAACCAATCGGTTCGATCATGAAGAGCTCAAAAGCGCCTTTGATCTATGTTTGAGCTGCAAGGCCTGTGCCAGCGAATGTCCAAGTAATGTGGATGTTGCTGCGTTGAAAGCGGAGTTTTTATACAATTACCAAGAAGCGAACGGATATTCGTTGCGTAGCAAACTATTTGCCCACAACACCCGATTGAATGCATTGGGAAGTAAATTTCCTGGCATCACCAATTGGATGTACGGGTCTAAAACGGTAGGTGGCATATTAAAAAAGGCGGTCGGCGTTGCCCCGGAGCGGAATTTACCGAAAGTGGGACGCTTCAATTTTAAAGATCATCTTAAAAAGTACCGTGTAAAGCGTACGGATATTTCCAAACGACCCGTTGTTCTCTATATTGATGAGTTTGCAAGGTATTTGGATATTCAAATCGGGAAGGATGCCATTGAGCTATTGTGCAGATTGGGTTATGATGTGGAATTGTTTTATGGTGAAAGTGGACGGACCTATCTTTCCAAAGGGTTCTTGAAGCAAGCCAAAAAATTGGTGGCCCAAAACATGAAAAGGTTAAAAGGCATCTTGGATGATGGGACACTCATTGTTGGTTTGGAGCCATCGGCCATTCTATCTTTTAGGGATGAATACCAAAGATTGTACGATGATAAGGAGCAATTACAAAAACTGGCTTCCAACTCATTTTTGATTGAAGAGTTTCTAGCCGCAGAGATTGCTGCAGGACATATTTCTTCGGATAGCTTCACCGAAGCGGAACGGACCGTTAAAATTCATGGGCATTGCCATCAAAAAGCATTGAGCAACCAAAAGGTGACTTTTGATGTGTTGAATCTACCGAAAAACTACAAAGTAACCATTATACCGTCCGGTTGTTGTGGAATGGCAGGCTCTTTTGGCTACGAAAAGGAACATTACGAAACCAGTATGCAGGTAGGGGAGCTCAAGCTGTTCCCAGCTGTGAGAAAAAGCTCGGAAGATACCTTGATCGCGGCGAACGGAACAAGTTGTAGGCATCAAATCAAGGATGGGACGAAAAGGGAGGCACAACACCCGGTTTCAATCTTGAGAAAGGCTTTGGTCATCTAAGAAATCACGGTTTATACTTTCTTCGCTTTCGTTAAGGTGTTGCTCTGTAATGTCTTCAATGTCCACCTCTTTGTCGGTAATGGAAGCAATAAGGTCGTTCATGTCCATTTCCTTTAAATCTTCATCCACAAAGAACGGGGATAATCTATCGTGATTGTAATGGTATATTTTCCAACGCTTGAACGAATATTCCAAAGCGGTCAGGTTTTCTACCCAATCGCCCGAATTTAAATAGGTGCAACTACCATATTTGGTTTCGTAAACTTCTTTTTTGGGTTGATGGATATGTCCACAGACCACATAATCGTAGTCGTTTTCTATAGCAAGTTCCGCAGCGGTCTTTTCAAAATTGTTGATGTATTTTACAGCACCCTTCACGCTATTTTTGATTTTTTTGGAGAGCGAATACTTTTCACGGCCCATTTTGGCCAAGCACCAGTTCAGGAAACTATTGATCACAATAAGAAGGTCATAACCATAGCCGCCCAACTTGGCCAACCATTTGGCATTTTGTATGGAAACATCGAACACGTCACCATGAAAAATCCATGCTTTTTTACCATCGAGGTTGAGTACCAATTTGTTCATGATCTTAAAGTTCCCCATTGAAGTATTGCTGAACTTTCGGAGCATTTCATCATGATTTCCAGTGATATAGTAAACTTCGGTGCCCTTGGAGGCCATGCCTATGACCTTTCTCAGGACCTTTAGGTGGGAAGGGGGGAAATACCTTTTGCTAAACTGCCAAATATCAATAATATCCCCATTTAAAATCAGCTTTTTGGGTTGGATGCTATTAAGATATGTGATGAGTTCATCTGCATGACAGCCATAAGTTCCCAAATGAACATCTGAGACAACTGCCAATTCTATCTTCCTTTTTTTCAACGGTATAGGGTTTACTGCAAAATAAAACGGTAGGAATAAAATAGAAATCAAATTGAAATCATTAATTCATGAGGATATTGTTAAAAAAATATCACCCCAAGATGAATTATGTTACAATAACATTAAGAACTTATTTAAACCTTTAGGATTGAAGCGAAAATTAGTCAATTTGTGCCCAGTTGAAGACCTTTTCGAGTTGCATAGCAGAGCTACGGAAGGATGAAAAGACAAAAAAGTGGGTGCAAAAGGGCAATTCTTTAGCCAATTGAAAAAGTTTAAATGAGTTCTAAGCCAAAACCTTGTTTTTGAATTAGATTTGTAACATCTACCTTTGAGGCAACATAATTTTATACCGAATGGCAGGAAATTCGTTTGGACAACTTTTTAGGATCACCACCTTTGGTGAATCCCACGGCAAAGCATTGGGGGGCATTATCGATGGTTGTCCTGCTGGGATATCATTGGACTTGGAACAGATTCAGTTGGAGCTCAACCGAAGAAAACCGGGGCAATCTGCAATAGTTACCCAACGAAAGGAACCCGATACGGTTGAAATTTATTCCGGAGTGTTCGAAGGAAAAACCACAGGTACTCCAATCGGCTTTGCCATTCATAATACCAACCAAAAATCCAAGGATTACTCACACATCAAGGATTCGTACCGACCATCTCATGCCGATTATGTGTACGACAAGAAGTACGGTTTCCGTGATTACCGTGGTGGCGGAAGAAGCTCTGCCCGCGAAACGGCCAGCAGGGTAGTGGCAGGGAGCATTGCAAAGCAATTTTTGACCGATGTAAAAATAAATGCCTTTGTTTCCCAAGTGGGCGAGATGAAATTAGACAAATCTTATCAAGAATTGGATTTTTCCAAGATTGAATCCAATGCCGTTCGTTGTCCCGATACCGAAATGGCGCAAAAAATGGAGGAGTACATCAAATCCATTAAAAAAGAGGGAGATACCATTGGTGGTGTTATCACCTGTGTCATACAAAATGTACCCATTGGTCTTGGAGAGCCGGTTTTTGATAAACTACATGCCCGATTGGGAGAAGCAATGTTGTCCATCAATGCCGTAAAAGGTTTTGAGTACGGGAGCGGTTTTGCCGGTGTTGCCATGAAGGGGAGCGAGCATAACGATGCTTTCAATACCGATGGCACTACAAAAACCAATCGTAGTGGCGGGGTTCAAGGTGGAATAAGCAACGGAATGGATATTTACTTCAGTGTGGCATTTAAACCCGTTGCTACGGTGCTACAATCCTATGAAACCATCAACAAAGAGGGTGAAAAAATTACCACCCAAGGCAAGGGCAGGCACGATCCATGTGTTGTTCCAAGAGCGGTTCCTATTGTAGAAGCTATGGCCGCATTGGTTTTGGCAGATTACTCACTTTTGGCCCGTACCAACAAAATCTAGGTCTGCGTTAGGACGTTTCCAATCAAAAAAGTATCTTTCCGTCCATAATCTTACTTTATGAAGAAATTGGAATTGCACTGGCAAATCCTAATCGGGATGCTACTTGGTATTCTTTTTGGATTTGCAATGACCCAAATTAGCTGGGGCAAGGAATTTGTAAATGATTGGATTCAGCCTTTAGGGACCATTTTTGTAAAACTTCTCAAGTTAATTGCCATACCTCTTATTTTGGCATCCTTGGTTAAAGGTATTTCGGACCTTAAGGACATTTCAAAGTTTCGAAATATTGGCCTCCGTACAATTGGAATATATATAGTTACCACGGTTGTCGCCATTACGATCGGACTTTTGTTGGTAAATGCAATGAACCCGGGCAGTGGAATTTCGGAAGAAACGGTGACCAAACTCACCGATACTTATGGAAACGATGCAGGGGTTACCTCCAAGCTGGAAGAGGCTTCCCGACAAAAGGATAGTGGTCCCTTACAATTCTTGGAAGATATGGTGCCCGATAATGCATTGGCGGCCATGACGGATAATGCTTTGATGCTTCAGGTGATCTTTTTTACTATTTTTCTTGGTATCTCTATGCTGTTGATTGGAGAGGAAAAAGCAAAACCACTAAAAAATTTCTTTGATTCTCTCAATGATGTGGTGCTCAAAATGGTCGATTTGATTATGTTGACCGCTCCGTATGCCGTATTTGCTTTGTTGGCAGGAGTAGTGGTGTCTTCCAGTGATCCTGAATTGTTATTGGCGCTACTTAAATATGCCGGAGTTGTTCTATTGGGTCTTGCACTTATGATTGTTTTTTACTCCACCGTGGTTGCACTTGTTACCAAAAAGAACCCGTTTTGGTTTTTAAAAGAAATAAGTCCTGCACAACTGTTGGCTTTTTCCACCAGTTCCAGTGCGGCTACCTTACCTGTTACGATGGAAAGGGTAGAGGAACACATTGGGGTGCACAAAGAGGTATCCAGTTTTGTGTTGCCCGTAGGTGCCACCATCAACATGGACGGTACTAGTTTGTACCAAGGTGTTGCAGCCGTATTTATTTCACAAGCGCTTGGTTTTGACCTGACTTTTGGCAATCAGTTGACCATTGTATTGACAGCTTTGTTGGCTTCCATCGGTTCTGCGGCCGTTCCAGGTGCGGGAATGGTAATGTTGGTAATTGTATTGGAGTCCATTGGTTTTCCTGCCGATAAATTGGCCATAGGTCTGGCCTTGATTTTTGCCGTTGATAGACCATTGGATATGTGCCGAACCGTGGTAAATGTTACCGGTGATGCCACAGTTTCCATGTTGGTCGCCAAATCTGTTGGCAAACTTGGTGACCCGCATGTAGAGGAATGGGATGATCATTTGGATGAGGTAAAAGGAAAAGATAGTTAATCCAAAAACTTTGCTTTTAACTCAGGGGTAGGAATCATACAGGTATCCTGTTTTCCAAACCATTTATAGCGGTTTTTGGCAATAAAATCATAGATTCCATTTCGAATGGAAGTAGGGACCCATGTAAAAACGGCGGTCAATTTCCATAATCCACCAAGGTCTTGGGCAATTTCCAATGCAGCATCGGATTTAGTATAGTAAGCCACGCCAGGTTCTATAAGGATAATGGAATCTACCTGACTGGTGTCAATATGGCGTTGGTTCACCAATTGTTGCCCCACATCACTTTGTAGGGCCGCATAGCGGAATACATCTTTTTTGTCCCGTTTGATCACAAACTGAACCGAGCTGTTGCAAAGGTTGCACACACCATCGAACAGGATTATTTTTTTGTTTTCCAGCTTGTTCATAACACTTGGCTAAAACCTGACATCCGCAATGCTGCTGTTTTTATCAAATTCTGCTTTTGAGAATGGACAGAGCGGTAAAATTTTCACGCCTTTATCCCTAGCAAACGCTACAGCTTCCATTACCAGCATTTTTCCATATCCTTTTCCTCCGAACGCTTCTTCTATTCCCGTATGGTCTATGATAAATTTTGTTGTTCCGGCCCAAGTGTAGGTCATCTCACCAGCAAATTCACCGTCATCATAAATTACAAACCTACCTTTTCTTTGATCTTCTTCTCTCTCTATTTTAACCAAAACACGCTACTTTTTTATGCTCAATGCTCCCGAAGGACATTTTGCTACTTGATTTATTAACTCCTGACTAGTGGCATTTTCAGGTTTGACCCAAGGCTTCTCTTTTGGTTTATACACTTTGGGCAATGTTTTTACACATATTCCAGAGTGAATGCATTTTTCGGGTTGCCATAATATGGTAACCTCTCCGTTGGTGTATTCTTTCTTTGTCATAATTGTTGGGGTTTAGTTCTCATTATCACCAACCAATGTTTTTGGGCATACATAGGTTTAGAAACAAAATGGATACTGAACCAGCTTAAGTAAAGATAATATAGTTTACTCGATAATCGAGATTTAAACCTGACGTCAGTCAGGTTTTATTGCAGTTACTTTAGTTTCTATAAATTTTTTGGATGGTCCCCTCTCCGGTCTCCCCAAGGGGAGCAGTTTCCCTCCTTTGGAGAGGATGTCCCGAACCTGTTTGGGGAGATTAAGGGAGGACTTGATGCCAGATGACAAAGAATTCCATTCTTTTGAAAACTATGGATTTCAAATCCATAGGAGTGGTTTTATTTTTATATGCATTTTTCCCTTCTTCCAAAATAGCTGTCAAATAAATTTTGTCGATATTCTACACATAGTAGTCATGGATTCGTTTACCTTGTTGGAAGAAGCGTTTAGCGATTTTTAAGTTCGATAGATTTTTTTTTGACCTTGCACCTTACATTGTTGAATTCAAAATAAATTTGCGCAGTTAAGTGGTTGCATATATTTTTGCAGTCAAATAGCTGCGTAAATGGAATTACGAAGAGATGTTTTTCAGGCCATTGCCGACCCGACCCGTAGGGCCATTATTGCCATGGTGGCACTCAACGCCATGACACCGGGAGCCATTGCGGCGGAATTTGATTCATCCCGGCAGACCATTTCCAAGCATATCCGAATACTTACCGAATGTGAACTACTTAACCAAGAACAGCAGGGGAGGGAGATCTACTATCATTTCAATCCACAGAAACTAAAGGAAATTGCCGATTTTATAGCACCTTTTAGGGATATGTGGGACGATAGGTTCAATACGCTCGAAACCATTATGAAAAAACAACTGCCCAAAAAATAATATGGAACGAAAAACCAAAGTCCATGCTGAGGACAGAAAACAGGAAATTTGGATTACCAGGGAATTTGAACTGCCCGTGGCAACGCTTTTTAAAGCGTATGAAAAACCTGAAATCGTAGAGCAATGGATGGGTACCCAAGTACTAAAACTTGACAATCGGAAACACGGTAGTTATCAGTTTGAAACCACCGATCCGAAGGGAAACAAGCATCGGTTCAATGGAACCATACACGAATTTGTACCAAATCTAAAAATCATCAGGACCTTTGAAATGGAAAATGCTCAGTTTCCGGTCCAGTTGGAGTTTTTAGAATTTGAGGCCCTTACCGATACAACGAGCAAGCTCACCATACACATGATCTATAAATCGGTGGATGATCGGGACCGTATGCTAAAACTACCCTTTGCTCAAGGGGTTAATATGGCACATAACCGCTTGCAGGAAGTAATGGAACAGTTATAATAACAAGTCTCCAACGATAAGAGCTTTTTCCTGTCACATTGAGCGAAGTCGAAATGACAGGAAAAAGTTTTGCAAACACAAAAGCCTAAAAAATCATATCATGACAAAACGTAGTAAAATTATTTATTGGGTAGCCACCGTTTGGCTAGCCCTGGGAATGACCTCCACAGGCATTGTACAATCAATTGAGATGGAAGAGGAGGTTGAAATGATGGAACATTTGGGTTATCCGTTGTACTTTCTTCATATTATCGGGGTATGGAAACTTTTGGGCTTTGTGGCCATTCTAATTCCCAAGTTTCCCGTACTCAAGGAATGGACCTATGCCGGTTTTGTTTTTACAATGACAGGGGCTATTTTTTCCCATTTGGCGGTAGGTGATGGGGCCGCTGATTTCTTTGGACCTTCCTTGTTATTGGCATTGACCCTGATTTCTTGGTATTTTAGACCAGCTGGCAGAAAAGTTATCACAACACAAAACCAATAACTCCATGAACCCAAAAGTTGATTTCTTCTTTGAAAAAACATCCCAATGGCAGGAAGCCTATCGACAATTACGTAAAATAGTCCTCGATACGGGCCTTACCGAAGCACTTAAGTGGGGTGTGCCCTGTTACACGTTTCAAGGGAGCAATGTGGTCTTGATCCATGGATTTAAGGAGTATTGTGCGCTGTTGTTTCATAAGGGTGTTTTGCTGAAGGATATCGAAGGAATTTTGATTCAACAGACCAAAAATGTGCAATCGGCCCGCCAGATTCGATTTACCAATGTGAAGGAGATTTTGAATATGGAAAAATTGTTGAAAATCTACATCCATGAAGCTATTGAGGTGGAAAAAGCCGGATTGGAAGTCAAAATGAAGAAAACCACTGAATTTGATATGCCCGAAGAGCTTCAAAACAAACTGGATACCGATACAGATTTTAAGACCGCTTTTGAAGCATTGACCCCAGGGCGCCAACGCGGGTACATGCTCTATGTTTCACAAGCCAAACAATCCAAAACCCGTGTATCGAGAGTAGAGAAGTCCATCCCTAAGATTTTTGAAGGGAAAGGATATAACGAAATGTAAACCATCAACAAAAAGTACCATGCGAAGAATTGTTCCCAATATGTATTCCGATAATCTGGAAGCGAGCAAGGCTTTTTATCTAGATTTCTTGGGGATGGAGTTAGCCATGGACCTTGGGTGGATCATAACGTTTGCCTCCAAAGAAAACCCAACGGCCCAAATCAATATTTTTAAGAATGAATGGAGAAGCCACAAAACCGGACAATACAGCGGTTTTTCTGTCCATTGAAATATCCCGGGACCAAATATACACAGGTGAGTGGGAGGATGACAAGCGTAGCGGAACCAGTAAGTTTTACGATGCAGAGGGCGATGTGGTCGCTGGTGGCAAGTGGAACGACGATAAGTTGGTAAATGTCAACAAAAAGTAATGGCAAACAGTCAAAAAAAACTGTTGTTTTAATTCTAAGTTGCAGTAAATAAAATAAAAACAAACTAGCATTAGCTAGGCTTCGGACGGTTTTTTTAAGAAACCAATGTTCCTCTCATTCTTTTAACCATTTTATACCCTGTATATTTGCAATGTTTTGATTATAAAATTATAAACTATAATTATGAGTAAAGTAAAAGAAAATGATACCGTAAAGGTACACTACACGGGTAAATTAACTACTGGACAGGTTTTTGACAGTTCGTTGGAAAGAGAACCCATGGAAGTAGCCTTAGGTCAAGGGCAACTTATACCAGGATTTGAAAAGGGACTTATAGATATGGCTGTTAATGAAAAGAAAACCATTACCATCGATAAGGAAGATGCGTATGGAGAGGTTAACGAAGCGCTTTTTCAAAAAATATCAAAATCACAATTGCCAGAAGATCTTAAGCCAGAAGTTGGGATGGGATTGGTAGGTTCCAATGCACAAGGGCAAGAACAACAGTTTCGCGTTGCAAAAGTAGAAGAGGAAGATATTATTATAGATGCCAACCACCCGTTGGCGGGCCAAGATTTGGTGTTCGACCTTGAAGTGGTCGAGATACTTTAGTGTAACAACAACATAGAGAATAAAGGTGCCCTGTCAAAACGATGGGGCTTTTTTTGGGTCTACGTCCTGCTCATGGGTAAACACTTTGCTTGCTGTCCCACATGGATGGCTATAACCGCTTGGCCCAGTTCTGAAAACGCATCCGCAGGGAGGTAATGGAACATATAAATGGCCTTGTCCAACCATCTAAGAACATAGTTCAATTCGGGTAGAAAATTTTTGCTTTTGGCCGGGGCAAGCGTGGGCAAATTGTGTGGAAAAGAAAAAGCGCGTAGCATATTGCTTTTGTAAAACAATCGAGCGTTTGCGCACGTCAATTAAATATAACGAAAATTATAGGTACAAATGAAAGGATGCGGGGTAGTCGACCGCTAGTTAATGTTTCATGACCCTGTTGAAAATTCTAATAAATAGCCCTGACACGAGGGATATTTTACAAAATGGAAAATTATAGCTTACGCAAGGCGAAATCCTTAAAATGCAACACGACGACATTTGTACTATAATTTATGTTATGTAAAATAGAAAATATCAGGAAGCATAACAATACTCCCCTAAGCCCCTTATTTGGCCAAAACCATTAATGGCACCTTGGCTTTTCTAATTACCGATTTTATAGGGCTCGGTTTAAACATAAAATTTTTGCCGCTTTTGGGCACGCACAAAAGTTGTGTATTGGTGCGTGACACATAATTTACGAGACCATCCAAGGCATTGGCACCTTTTCTAAACTTGTACGAAACTGTTTTGTGCCAAGGATAATTCCGGTTTTGCGATGTTTCCTCGTTCGAAATATCAAAATGTCGCACAGGTTTTTTACTGTCCCGTTTTAGGTCTTGTATCACTTCCAGATTGGTTTCTGCAAGCTCTGCTCCAAAAAATCCCAAATTAATGTCCTCAAACGAATGGAATTTATCGTCCTCGCCCAAAATCAGCACATTGGTGTTGTTCGTCTGGTTAATTACAAAATCCGTAATACTTTCAAAAAACATTCCCAATCTTGGCCTGCGCTTGCCCAAAACCAAAATATCCGGGTTTTGGAGCGCCAAATAATCCCTCACCCTGTTTTTTACGTTGCCATACTCCAATTTATAGCCAATGGAAAGGTTTTCCTTTTCACTTATCTTGGAAATAAGTTCATTGATCTCCGCTCGTGTAGATCGGTCGTCCTGGTTCAATGTTCGAATGGCGGAGAGTTGGCTGTCCCCTTTAATAATGTTTGTGGTAGGTTTTACATGGAAAACCTCAATGGTGCCCTCTACCCTTTTGGCCAATTCCACGGCACTGTTCAATACAAACGAAGAATTCTTGGACATGTCCAACAAAACGGAGATGCGATACTTTTTTTGATTCCCTTCCATAGATGTAGTTTTGATGATTCACCCTAAGATAGTACCAAAACCCTTAATATTCAATGGTTTAACGTTAGATTAAGATAAAAAATGTGATATTGCTAAAATGACCTTATAAAATTTGGTAAAACCTTGATCCATCAAAACAAGTGCTTTATTTTTTTTACCCATTTCAAAGGAATATTGTAAGGTGCATATCGCAGCGGCACATCTAACCACGTACCTCTTTTTGTCACGGATTTATGGTGCGAGAAAAGGTCAAAGGTAAATTTACCATGGTACCCCCCTATTCCCGATTGCCCCACTCCGCCAAACGGCAAATTGGTATTACTGATGTGCACCACGACATCATTTATGGTGCCCCCACCGAAAGAATATTGGTTCATCAGGCGTTTTTGAAACTTTTTATCGTTGGAGAATATATAAAATGCCAGTGGGTTCGGGTACTTGGCGATATAATCATGCAATTCACTTTCCTCTTCGTAGGAGATGATAGGAAGAATGGGACCGAATATCTCACCTTCCATAATGAAGCTGTCCAACGCGGGTTCATCCACTAAAGTGGGTGCTATATAGAGGTCATCATCGGTAAAAGACCCGCCAAATAACAGCGTCTGTCCCTCAAGCATCGATTTAAGCTCTTGATAATGTTTCTTGGTGGCAATCCGGGCAAAATTCTCCGATGTTTCCATTTCTTTCCCATAAAATTGGGTGATGTTTTGTTTAAGATGATCTATCAAGGAATCCTTAATGCTTTTGTGCACTAAAATATAGTCCGGGGCAATACAGGTCTGCCCTGCGTTGATAAATTTACCCCAGGCAATACGTTTTGCGGCCAGTTTTACGGAAGCCGTTTCGTCCACAATACAAGGATTTTTGCCGCTCAGTTCCAAAGTAACCGGTGTTAGGTGTGCCGCAGCACTTTGATAGACAATTTTGCCCACTCGGGTGCTTCCCGTAAAAAAGATATACTCCCATTTTTCCTTTAAAAGCTGGGCGGATACCTCTACTCCACCCTCCACAACGGTTACGTATTCCGGAGGAAATACTTTTTGAATAATTTGTGCAATCATCTTGGAAGTATGCGGACTAAATTCCGATGGTTTCAAGATGGCGGTATTGCCAGCGGCCAAGGCTCCCACCAAGGGTGCAATGGCGAGCATAAACGGGTAGTTCCAAGGCGAAATAATAAGTACTTTTCCATAGGGTTCGGCCTGGATCCAGTCCTTTGATGGAAAGTTGGACAATGAAGCCCCTACGCTTTGGGGTTCCCTCCATGAGCGTACATTTTTAATAGCATGCTTGAGTTCGGCCAAAACCAATTGGGTTTCGGTGGCGAGGCTTTCGAATTTCGGTTTTTTAAAATCGGCATAAAGTGCATTGCAAATAGCATTTTCTTGATCAAGAATTTCTTGCCGTAATTTTTTGAGGTGGTATTTTCTATATGAGACTTCCTTTGTTTTTTGAGTGGCAAAAAACTCATTCTGGGCCGCTACCAAATGCTTCACGATAAATAGATTGTTTCCTTAAATATAAACAATCTAACTAGGAATGTCATAAAATAAAAAGCACCGGTACAGACCAGTGCTTTTAAAATATATTTTAAAGACGTTTTAAAGCGTCATCTCTTCTGTGGCTCCGTTCGGGTAGATGATCGTGACCATATTATCACATTCCCCATTACCAAAATCCACGGTAACGGCCAATCCATTTTTGGAAACAACCATAGTTCCGGTGGTCATGTACTGACAAGAAGCATTTCCTTGCAGGTCTTCCAAAGTTTCCACGGCATAAGTATTTCCATCCGCTTCAACGGTCCAACTGCCCGAAAGGGTAAAAATGGCACTTTCCAAGCTATCACCAAAGGTGATGCCGAATGTTTTTGTCCCATTTTCAGAAATTACAGAACCATCTTCCATTTCAACGGACATGTTGCTTACTACCGAAAAAGTAATAGAAGTTTGATCACTGCTCGCTGACATTTCAAAAGTTCTAGTACCGTTTATTTTAATGTTGCCCACGTAGAAATCCTGATAAGTAGCTGTGAAGGCGGCGGTCTCCCCCCCTACCTCGTAAGTAACGGTCACGGTTCCGTTTACGTTGTCCGTTCCGTTGAGCACGCAATTGTTAAAGGTTGCCACAAATCCAGTTTCAGTATATTCGGCTGAGTAGCACTCCCCGTCCTTTGCTGTGGACGTTTTGGCGGTATTTCCTGCAAAAAGTCCTGCCAATGTAGTATCGGCCGCTCCAGCAATATCGTCGGTGGTTAAAATGGTCTTTAATTCCGCTTGGGTAAGTGCTTCTCCCTCGCCAGGCTTAGCATCATCACTACAGGATTGAAAACCGATCAGCGCAAAGCTGGCAAAAGTAATCGATAAAAATCTTAGGGTAAGTTTCTTCATTTGATTGTGTATTTACCAAAAAAACGTTGCCATTTACCATTTAGTGTAGATAGCATCGTTAAATCGATGAAATACAGCGGATATTAAAATATTATTCTTGAAATTATGTTATTTTCAACAAGAAGTAAGCAAACTTTAGGCAAGCCTCGGAGGTCAAATCTCGATTATCCCGTAAATTAAGGTTCTATGAAAAAAATCAAATCACTTTCGCTATTGCTTTTAATCCTGCTCCCCATCTTTTCTTGCAGTGATGATGATGGTAACGGCGATAATGGATTTTCCAGTGCAGCCCTTGTGGGCACTTGGGATTTGGTAGAAGTCAATTTAAGTGCTGCTGTGGACTTAGATGGTGATGGACAACTCTCCTCCAATCTCTTGGATGAGGAAACTTGTATTTCGGGAACCCTGGTTCTTAAAGACGACACCACCTATCAATACGAACAATCCAACTTTAACATAACGGCCATTACCAATAATCAATACTATGTGGATTGTTTTGGTACCAATTCGTCAACCGGGGCCTGGGCCAGCGATGGCAACGAAATAGCTTTTCAAGGCAGCGTTACTTTGGATGTCCTACAATTGGATGGCAATAGAATTATAAAAAATGAAGAGGAGGAACTACCGGGAGTAGAGAGCTATGTTTATGAGAAACGGTAGTGATTTTTATTGCAGCGCGAATAATTAAATACCCGATACTTGACTTGAAGCCATGGCCAAACAATCTATTTTGAGGGATAAAATAAAAGAGCATTTGTTGCTTCAAATCCAAAATGGAGCGTTAAAAGTGGGCAAAACCATTAACTTGGCCGCCCTTTCCAGAGATACCGGGGTCAGCGTTACCCCTATTCGCGAAGCTTTGAGTCAGTTAGAGCAGGCTCAGGTATTACAAGCCATACCCAATCGCGGTTTTGTAGTGGCAAAACTTTCCAAAACCGAAGTTAAGAACCTTATCGAAATAGTAGCCCAGCTAGAAGTTATGGCTTTGGAGAATTCCGTGTTTAATTTTGACGAAATGGATCTTTTGAACACGCTCCAAACCAAAATGGAGAATACTGAGAGTACTGCCGAAGGACTTGCAATTCGGTACAATTTCCACAATCAATTGGTACGGCATTGCACCAATAAAATTTTGTTGCAAATTTTAAAAGACCTCAAGCTAAGGCTTCATTTTTATGAGCATGATTTTATCCAAGACTTTTTGTTCTTCAAAAAACTAAGTACGCAAACCCGCTCCGTGGTCGAGGCCATCCAAGAAGATAACGTACCTACGGCCGCCTTGATTTTACGAATGCATTGGATGTCCATTTTGGAACATATTGGAGGACAAATCCACATTAATAACGGTTAACTTTTTTATTGTTGGAGTTATTTATCTTTTAGACTTCTCACACTCCTGTTGGTCGGTTCGAAATAATCCGGCAGTGGATGGATTCCTGCTTGTTTATCCCGTTGAAGAACGGGACGCAGGAATGACAAACTATCAGTTTTTCTGACAATCTTCGTCATTTCGATAAGAATCGAGATGTAAGACTGGAGACCCTTTGTGCAAATTAGTGTAATTCGTGTCAAACTACCATAGGCCCGAGCCCAAAAGAGATTTCTCAGTCCCGGGCTTCTTCTAAATTACTGCGGTACTGCTATTGGGCTACAGCATACTCCCTGAGACCCCCAATTTCTACTCCACAATCCCTTCAATACACTCCCAAAGGCCTTTTAGACTGAAGAGCGCATCTTTTTCCGCCTCGTTTATAGGTCCATGGGAATGGTAAAGGACAACATCGTGTACCAATTTAAGGGATTTTACCAAGTCCGGGCCATCCAAATAATCGGCAAACTCCAAGAGTTCAACTTGTTCTGGGGTAAGCATTCGGGAAATTTTGGGTGCGCTTTGCGCTTTGTCCTCAGTAATGTCCTTCTTGCAATGGGGACAATACCCTTGACCTTCTGTGTTTCGCATAACAGGAGTGGTTAAAAAAGTTAAACAAAGAGGATAGGTCACCGCGAAACACATCAAAGCTACGCCCTGATTGGTCTTCGGGACTTGCACCCGTTTGCCTACCCTTTATCTTCTATTTAAGACACGTTGAGGTTGGTGGGCGGTAGGATAAAAAGATGTGTTTCGCACTCCAAATATACATTTTATCTACAAACGCATTGCAATGGGGTTGAGTAGCGGTTGATAACTTCGTGGAAACATTGGGCTTAACCTATTGATTTTGAAGGGAATTTCGGTGAACTTCGTTAGCTCTGCTGAACTTGATTCAGTATCGGTCGATATAAATCATTAGAAACGATTCATATCTTTAATGTTAGCAAAAATATGCTCGTAGGAATTTGTAAACTTTGTGAGGAGGAAAAAAAATTAATCAAAACATCTCATATCATATCCGATTTTTTACACGCAAATCTTTATGATGAAAAACATAAATTAAGAGCATTTGATTCAAAGGATTTAAAAAGTGATAATCCACAAATTTCAAAACCATCATCAGGAAGTTATGAAGGAGGAATATTATGCAATAAATGCGACAATGAAATAATTGGAGTTTATGAAACATATATTTCTCGAGTTCTAAAGAATAATTTAAAGGAAAAGATAAATTGTGAAAATAATACAAATGATGAAGGATTAAATTTTATAAATGTTTCGAATCTAGATTATAAAAAAACAAAGCTGTTCTTGCTTTCACTTCTTTTTAGGTCGCATATTTCTAGTAGAGTTGAATATAAAGAAGTTAATTTGGGTCCTTATGCGGACAAAATCAGAAAACAAATTTTAGAAAACAATCCTTCAAAAGAAAATGATATTGAGATTGTGATTTTTAAATTCGGTGATAAAACCGGGTTTTCTAATTTTATTGGTCAGCCAAGGAAACATAAAATTGGACACACAACAGCATACTCCATAGTGATAAATGGACATTTAATACTATTCCATTTAAAAGAAAATTCAATGTCCAAAAAGACAATGAACCAAAGGTTAAGTGAAAAAGGAACTATAAGTCTAATTGAAATACCTGAGAAAAATGTAGTCCGCTTTATTATGAATTATACTGGAGCTTTGAACTGAGGCATACATTTGCTATCAACGATTATGTGCAAATAATAGGTGCTATCTAACAGTATATAGTTCTAAATAGTTAAACCGATAAGTCCACATCCCCTCTCTCCCACCCCACCTAATTTTACACATATCACAAAATCCCAATAAGGGCTCAGCTCATTTTTTCCTATCTTGTTTAGCAATTAAAAATTAAAACATCGTAAACAAAAAATGGAAAAAAAATCCAATTCCCAAAGTAGAAGAAAGTTTGTAAAGAACACTGCGCTGGCATCCGGCGTGTTTATTGTACCGCGCCATGTTTTGGGCGGCCCCGGCTTTTTGGCTCCCAGCGACCGCTTGAACATTGCCGCCATAGGTGCGGGCGGTAAAGGCGCGAGCGACATTGCCAACGCCTCCGTTAACGGTCGCGAAAACGTGGTGGCCCTCTGCGATGTCGATTTTTCCGGATCGGCAAAACGGTCGGTGGAGCGTTTTCCCAAAGCTAAACTGTTCAACGATTATCGCGAAATGCTCGATACCGTAAAAGATATAGATGCAGTGACCATCAGTACGCCCGACCACGTCCATGGTCCAGCAGCAGCCTACGCCATGCAACGCGGCAAACACGTGTATGTGCAAAAACCCATGACCCACAATATACGCGAAGCAAGAATGCTGACCCAAATGGCAAGGGACAAACAAGTGGTGACCCAGATGGGGAACCAAGGTGGGTCCAACCCGCTATTGGGCTTGGTACAAAAGTGGGTAGATTCCGGAGCTTTGGGAAGAATCACCAAAGTGGAAATATGGACCAACCGCCCCGTATGGCCACAAGGCAATGAAATGCCCAAACCCGATCCTTCCTGCAAACCCGACGACCTATTCTGGGATCTATGGTTAGGCCCCGCCCCAATGCGACCATACACGCCAAACCTTCACCCTTTCAACTGGAGAGGCTGGTGGGATTATGGTACTGGAGCCTTGGGCGATGTGGGCTGTCACTTAATCGACATACCCTACAGAACTCTAAAATTAGGGTACCCCACTGCAGCTGAATGTAGCGTAGGCACAGTATTCTCTCAAATGTGGAATCCCGATTATCACCCGGAAGGTTGTCCACCTTCTTCGTTCATTACCTTAAATTATGAGGCTACCGACAAAACTGCCGCTCCGTTGACCATGACGTGGAGCGATGGTGGAATCAGACCATCCCATCCAGAGATTATTCCTGCCGACAGTGATATTGGAGGGCCAGGAAGTCAAAATGGGGTGCTTATCCATGGAGAACATGGCGTTATTTCCACAAACATTAACGATAGTTCGCCTTTAACACCCAAATTATACATGAACAATGGTGTTACCGAGTTTGGCCCCGAGGTTGAGGAAATGCCCGAACCCGAGTATGGCCACCAACGCAAATGGGTGGATGCCTGCAAGGCAGGTTTTGGCAGTCAGGAACATTTAGACCTTACCTCTTCTTTTGATTACGCCGGGCCTATGACCGAAACTGTGTTGATGGGCAATCTCGCTATCCGCAGTTATATGTTACGAAGAGAAAACTCCGAGGGGAATATGGAGTTCTATGGTCGTAAAAAACTATTGTGGGACGGGGAGAATATGAACATCACCAATTTTGATGATGCTAACCAATTTGTTACCCGCACCTACCGTGAGGGATGGGAAATGTAACAATCAAAAACCACAACGGTTAAGGATTTAAAATTTTAAGAAGTCTAAAAAGTTTGTTGTCTGTCAGTTCGAGCGCCCGCCTGCCGGACGGGTAGGTAGTCGAGAACCTAAATGTTGATGATCATTGGGTTTCAACTTTAGTTTTTCCTGAGCGTAGTTGAAGGACACAACCCGACAAATTCAAAATTTGTTGCTTTTTAGACTTCTTTTGTTTTTGAAGAGTATTACCCTTTCGGTGTACTTCATCATTTTTAATATTTAACAAGAGATTCGAGAACCAGGCATCAGACTCAAGTTCAAGTTCAAGTTCAAGTTCAAGTACAAGTTCAAGCATCAAGTGCAAGGGCGGAAAAAATTTGTGGTATTCGTGAAATTAGTGTCAAAAAGAAAGAATCCTAATTATTGCCAACTGCCCACTGCCAACTCAAGTTCATGTACAAGTACAAGTTCAAACATCAAGAGCAAGGGCGGAAAAATTTGTGGCATTCGTGGAATTAGTGTCAAAAAGAAAGGATCCGAATTATTGCCAACTGCAAACTCAAGTTCAAGTTCAAGCATCAAGAGCAAGGACGGAAAAAATTTGTGGTATTCGTGAAATTAGTGTCAAAAAGAAAGAATCCGAATTATTGCCAACTGACCTCCGACACCCGACTTCCAATAATTTAATAACCAATAACCAATAACCAATAACCCAATAACCCAATAACCCAATAACCCAATAACCCAATAACCGAATAACTCAACAACCAATAACCAATTAACCAAGGAAATACTTAAATTTAAGTGCTAATTCAAAACAATGAAAAACAAATTACTACCCCTACTCCTATTATTAGGGACAATCAGTGTAACGGCCCAAGACAAGATCATTGGGTTCAGTGAAAAAGCTTCGGACGAGCAACTACAACTCGAAGCTGACTACGAAAAACAACTTTCCGCCAACAATTTGGACCAATGGATGAAACTATTGGCCGCCGAACCCCATTGGGTAGGCACCGAATACGGCGAAAAGAACGTAAAATGGATGGAAAAACAGTTTAAATCTTGGGGCTACAAAACCAAGATCGATACCTACCACGTGCTTTTCCCCTACCCCAAGGTGCGGGTGCTGGAGCTCACCGCCCCTACCCAATACACCGCCAAACTGGAAGCCGTTCCCGTGGAGGGCGACCCCTACACCGCCCAGGGCGATAAACTATTGCCCAGCTACAACGCCTTCTCCACCGATGGCGATGTGGAGGCCGAACTGGTTTTCGTAAACTACGGCGTACCCAGCGACTACGAAGAACTCGAAAAATTGGGCATCGATGTAAAGGGAAAGATCGTTATTGCGAAATATTACGGTTCTTGGCGAGGCATTAAACCCAAACTGGCTGCCGAAAAGGGTGCCATTGGTTGTATCATTTATTCCGATCCAAAGGATGATGGCTATTACCAAGGCGATGTGTACCCCGAAGGGGCCTATAAAAACAAAACGGGCGTGCAACGCGGTTCCGTAATGGATATGCCGCTCTATCCCGGTGATGTATTAACGCCCGGCTATGCCGCCACCAAAGATGCGAAGCGTTTAAAGCGCGAAGAAGCACCGACCATCACCAAGATTCCCGTATTGCCCATTTCGTACGAGGATGCGCAACCCTTGTTGGAAGCCCTGAAAGGCCCTGTGGCCCCAGCTTCTTGGAAAGGCGCTTTGCCCCTCACCTATCACATTGGGCCCGGACCCGCCAAAGTGCATTTAAAATTGGAGTTTGACTGGCAGTTGAAGCCTGCCCATAACCTGATCGCTACCTTGGAGGGCGACGAGTTCCCCGATGAATGGGTAATCCGTGGCAACCACCACGATGCATGGGTACACGGTGCCAGCGACCCCATTAGCGGCATGGTCGCCTTAATGGAAGAGGCCCGCGTGATCGGAGAATTGGCCAAATCGGGCAAAAAACCCAAGCGTACCCTAGTGTATTGCGCTTGGGATGCCGAAGAACCCGGACTTATCGGTTCTACGGAATGGGTAGAGGACCATATTCCGGAACTAAAAGAAAAAGCCGTGGCCTACATCAACACCGATGGCAACAGCCGTGGGTATTTGGGTGTCGGAGGTTCCCACTCGCTACAGGCCATGGTGAGCCAAGTGGCCCATACGGTGACCGATCCACAAAAAGGGGTTTCCGTAGCGGAGCGTCGCAAGGCGGCGAATGTAATACGTGGTGGCGACAATTCCTTTACATTGTCCGCCCTCGGTTCTGGTTCGGATTATACCCCTTTTATACAGCATACGGGTATTGCCTCCTTGAACTTGGGCTATGGTGGCGAAGGTTCCGGTGGGGAATACCATACCATTTACGATACCTACACCCACTACACCCGTTTTAAAGATCCCGGGTTCGACTATGGCGTGGCCTTGGCCAACACCGCAGGACGTATTTCGCTCCGTTTGGCAAATGCCGAGGTATTGCCTTTTGAACTCACCCAATGGCACAGCACCATTGAAACTTATTTGGGCGAGGTGATGAAAACTTTGGAAGATATGCGTGCCGAAGTGGAAAAACACAACAAATTGGTGCAACAGGATGCCTACCAATTGACCATGGATCCCAAAAAACCCGTAGCACCTGCAAAATTGCAGGACGAAGTACCCTATTTGGACTTCTCTCCCATACAAAATGTGGTTGCCGACTTAAAGAAAAGCATAGCCACCTTTTCCAAGGCCGATGTACTTGCCCTGTCCGGTGCCAAAAAGGCACAACTGAACCAAAAGTTGATGGGCATGGAGCAAGCATTGTTGCAGGATAAGGGGCTGCCCCGTAGGGATTGGTTCAAGCACCAGATCTATGCCCCCGGATTTTACACGGGCTATGGGGTAAAAACACTTCCAGGCGTGCGCGAGGCCATTGAACAGCAGGAATGGAAAGAAGCACAGGAACAAATCGGGGTGTTGGCCACCACCCTTAAACATTTTGATGCGCAAATACAGCAACTGAACAGCCTAGTGCAGTAACTGGATTTCTCTGACAAAACCAAACCGTCTCTTGCAAAATATCGTGGGGGGCGGTTTTTTATGCCACAGAATGGCATTCTTGTTTTTCTCACGGGCATGGACTACCTTTCCCAGACCCAAATTGCAACACATTTATTATGAACGTACGGCTTACCCAAGAACAAAAGATCAAAGTGCTCAACTCCGCGGACATATATGCGATCATGCAGCAGGTATTGCTGCGCGAGAACAAGATACGCCGCAGCCAAGAGCATTTTTGGGTGGTGGGCCTTAACCACAACAACAAGATCTTGTTCGTGGAGCTTATTGGCCTTGGGGCCAGCAATAGGGTAAATGCAGACCCGCCCGATGTGTTCCGTATGGCGATCTACAAACTAGCCGGCAAACTGATCTTGGTGCACAACCACCCCAGCGGCTCGCACGAAGTTACCGATGCCGATATTACCTTTACCGACCACATGCTAAAAGCGGGCAAACTCATAAAAGTGGAGGTGCTGGACCATTTGGTGATCACCGAGACCCATTACACCAGTTTTGCCGACCAAGGTGTGATGGACGAACTAAAGAAAAACGGCCTGTTTGAGATCATGGGCCCCGAAAGGCAGGAACTGGAACAATTTAAGATTGATACGGAGAAAAAGCGGGCCAAAAAGGAGAACTCCCTTGAAATTGCCAAGAAGATGAAAGCCAAAGGCTATGACGATGCCACCATTAAAGAACTAACGGGGTTGAGTTTGAAGGTTATTGGGGGGATTTAGACGTTCTATCCCAAAAGACCCAAAACCATTTCTGTGGATTATAGTTTTAATTCACTATAGGTCTAATAAACTAAATCTAAAACTTCCGCAGTATTTGCATTAATACGGACCAAATCCAAAGTTTTTTCCAAAGCTGATTTTGAAGAAAAGAATTCACTGGTTCCAATTATTTGACCATTACCAGCGATAAGTCTAAAGAAATATTTCCCATTTCGAGCCTGAGCTACTTCGAATTTGCCAGGAATTTGTGAGTTTTTCTTTATAGATTCAACACCATTTAAACAGGCTTGTTTTGTTGTATAGCCCTCACTAACTATCAAGGTCTTATCTGAGTATGAAACCAACCTAAAGTAATAATACCCATCACTCGTAGATCTAAATATTTTAAATTTTGCTGACATTTTAGCTATTAATTAGAATCCTCAATTTGTTGTTCTGAATCCTCTTCTGTGTAAACAATTGGTTTAACCCTTGGTTTTTGGTTAACAATTATACCTTCTTTGACCCCGTCTTGATTTAAATCAACAGGAATAATCTCTAGTACCTCAGTATGAACCAGAAATGCTGTTTCTGTAATAGTATCCAACCTGTCAAAACATTTAAATCGCATATCCGTTGCTTTTAATACTTTCTCGGCAGATACTGTAGGATCCAGTCCTAGATATGCACAATTAAACAAAAACACACTAAACCCAGCAAGCATCTCCCCGCTATTTAATGATAGCCTAGGACCACATAGATATCCAATTTCAGGGCAAATATAAAACATATCATACGCTACTTTATTTAATCCTCCCTGACAACAGGATAATAACAGAATATTATCCTCATCCAAACAACTAGAATTATATAATAATTCTCCAAAATTCTTCCATGAGCATTCATAATCACCGGCCTCGTTAGCAAATCCATTTTCATCACCATGAGCACTTAGATAAATAATATCAAATTTCTCTCCACTTTCTAATGAATCTTTAAGCTGATCATTATTTTCAATTTTAAAACTGCTGAAATCGTAGTTGTACAATTCCAACTGCTTTTCAATGATTAAGGTTTCATTTTCCTCTGATTCGGTTAGAAGAAGTTTCAGAATTAATGCTTTTCTATTTGGCATTATTATCAATGATTAGAAAATCAAGTTTTATTAAAATTTAATTTTGGGTAATTTCTAGAGCGCTGAAAAGTCCTTTAAATCTAAAGATTGTTTCTTCTCCAATTGCTTTTGATGCTACATCCAATTTTTCGGGATGTGAATTAAGTATTGAAAACATACTTGAAAATTCTTTCTTATTAACTCTTTCCTCTTTTTCTTTTCCAAAAGAGATTTTATAAAGTTCTTTCTTTTCATCTTCGTTGAAGTAACCCTCTATCTTTTTATTGTCAATTGGCAGGAGGATTACCAATTCTTCCCCTAAATCAAAATTTTTCAAGTATTTTTCCTTTGCTCTTTTACCTTCTTTATCGGAATCAAGCATTACCCTAAAGTCTGCGCTCCACGCAAGATTAAAAGATATTAATGTTTCAAGGTTTTGGGCGGATGTTCCAGGGTAAATTACAAAATCAGGAATTTGTTCTGGAAATAAAATCTTATACATAGTAGACAAAACTTTCCGATCAGAAGGTCCTTCTGTTATTATAGCCTTATTCCAAGGAATGGTTAAAGAATTAGGAATTATCTTTAACACATTTGCCAATGGCTGATAATAGGTTTCATTTGATTTATCCTCTTTTATGTAATCAGACCATAGTGTGCTTTTCACTACGCCTTTATTTCTCTCTATAATGTAAGTTGTTTTGATGTTGTCTAAAGATATTAGATATTGGCTATGAGTACTATAAACAACTGAAGTGTCTTCAACCAATTTTTTAAAATCAGATATCATATTTTGCTGTGCAGTTGAATGTAGATTACTAGCTGGCTCATCAATTAAAAAAATCGGTTTACCTGAATTAACTCTAAGTTTTTTCCTTCTAAATTCAGTTTTCATTAAAAATGACAAATACCATAGTGCACCTTTACTTCTTTCATCCACAGCATAAGTTGTACCATCAGTATCTGTAATAGAAATTTCAAAATAACTTTTAGGTATATTATATGTAAGTTCAGTTTCTTCAATATCTTTAACACCTGACAATTCTTTCCACTTTTCAGAAAAAGAGGTGTTTAGAGTCTTATTAACTCTTTTCAGTACCGTTTTTGCATCTCTTTCCCTTCTATTTGACCTTGAATAGAGTTTTTTAAAATTTGCTACTGAAAATTCTTTATCTGTGTTATAGAAGAGCCCATCAATAATATCATACCAGTCCACATTAAACGCATCGTTAGTTTTGGACGTAAATATTTTTTCAGGGATACGATCTTTAAAATCTTCAAAGTAAATTATGAAAGGGCACCGATGAACCATTTCTTTGGCAAGAATTCTAGAAAACTGATCTTCTGCAAAAGGATGATCTGAAATAAATTGATAATAGTATTGTTTTGGATTACCCCCTTTAAACGGAATAACCCTTTGAATCTTTACTTTCTTTTCATTATTGAGAAAGTGAAAAAAAGCCTCTACATTATCCTTTTTATTTTTATTCAACAGACCTCGTTCGAAAATACCCTGATAATCCTTAATTTCTAAAATCTCTTCCAGTCCAATAAGAGCAGTTATCATTGCTGGGGTATCCGAACTTACGTCAGATTTCTTTCTGATTGTCCGAAAAAAATTATTATCATAATCTTTTGATAAATCATTCAAATAATCAAAGGTTTCAATCCCTTTTAGTATTGTTGTTTTACCAGATTCATTTAGACCAAGTAATAAAACCAGTTCATCCTTATCTAAGCTAACATTTACTTTATCTACTCCTTTAAAGTTCTCAATGGTAAACTCTTTATAAATCATAATTGTTTTGAGACGATGTTAATTTCTAAAATGTCATGTTAACTAATAAGTAGGAGGTCAAATCATTATATTAGGGGAAGATATACTGAGGGGGATTTCAGAATCTAAATATATGAAAAATTAACAAGCAAACTATTACAGAGACTCGTAACCCCACAAAAAAAACCTAAAGTTCTTGCTCCTCTTACCAATCCCCCATCGCAGCGTCCAAATCATACTACGGCAATGCCCTTGGTCAATTTCCCAAACTTTTTTTGTACAATTTTTAATCTTTGTTGCTTCAAAAACACCATTCATCAATCCAAATGAGCCATTCGTCAATTGGGTGTGCAGAATTATTGCGTATCGTGTAGTTTCGTCATCAAAATAAGACAATGACTACACTTGAAACTATAAACGCCTTACAGATATTCTGCTTGGTAGCTTTGGGATTTATTATTTACATAGCCGGATGGCTACATGGTGCCCATTGGGGAAAAAGAAACAGGGTGTAATACAATAGCCAAGCACATATTGGCGTTGAATCCATTCCAAACCAACGTAAACCTACTTAGCCATTTTTTGGAGACATCCCGATATTGAGCGTATTTTGGCCTATTTTGGCGATGGGCAATACACCATTAAAATTGATAAGCTACGTAGCGGAGAAATACGCTATTTGTGTTGGCACAAAAGCAATAGTATCTTGGCCAAACCCAACTTGATCCTTCGGGACGGAAAAATGAAGCAAGCCCAGAACGGGGAAACCACAGAATACATTTTTTTATTTGAAGAACGGGTTTTTACCGTGGAACACATTACTTCAAAAATGAAGGGAGGCGCAAGTTACTTTTTTATAGAGGTCACCGACGAGCATCATAAAAAAAGTACTTGGAAAATGGAACAAATGCCCATTCCCAAGTACTTTCGCCACTTAGTTTAACCTTATGGTCAATTGAAAAGAACCGTAAACATAACGGCACCTTTGCCCATTGCTTCATTTTGAGCGGGCGAAGCAACGAGAAATCTCTCAAGTGTAATTCCGTACTTTACACGGAATCCAGTGCCGTTTGTTACATCGCTTATTTTCGGATTGGTTGAATGACCACAGCTCAGGGACGGGAACCAAATCGTTATTACAGAAATGACAGTTTCTAAACTCAGAAATAAACCATCGATCAACAAAAAACGAAAACAAAAGGCCACTTCCTTTTTACATCCCAAATCGCTACATTTGAGGTTTGCTATGATTTATGATCAATTACGAAGAACATATTGAGGTTAAGGGCGCAAGGGTCCATAACCTAAAAAATATAGATGTCACCATTCCCCGCGAAAAGCTTGTTGTAATCACAGGACTTTCGGGCAGCGGGAAATCCTCCCTAGCCTTCGATACCATTTATGCCGAGGGGCAACGTAGGTACATTGAAACCTTTTCGGCCTACGCCAGACAGTTTTTGGGCGGATTGGAACGGCCCGATGTGGATAAAATTGATGGGCTCTCCCCCGTAATCGCCATTGAACAGAAAACCACTTCAAAATCTCCCCGCTCTACGGTGGGCACCATTACCGAGGTGTACGACTTTCTACGCTTGCTCTTTGCCCGCGCAGGAGACGCCTACAGTTACAACACGGGCGAAAAAATGGTAAGCTATAGCGATGAACAGATCAAAGATTTGATCATTGAAACCTACCTCGGCAAAAAAATAAATGTGTTGGCACCGGTAATCAAGTCCAGAAAAGGACATTACCGCGAACTTTTTGAACAGATTGCAAAGCAAGGCTTTGTAAAAGTCAGGGTTGATGGTGAAATTACCGACATTACCAAAGGGATGAAGGTGGATCGCTACAAAACCCACGACATTGAGATTGTAATAGATCGTTTGAAGGTTAGCGATAGCGAGGATTTTCATAAACGGTTGAGCGAAACCATCAATACGGCCATGTACAGCGGAGACAATGTGCTCATGATTTTGGAAGAGGGCGAAACAGTGCCGCGTTACTTTAGTAGGGATTTAATGTGTCCGTCATCCGGTATCTCCTATCCCACTCCCGAACCCAATACTTTTTCCTTTAACTCGCCAAAAGGAATGTGCCCAGAATGCAGTGGCCTGGGCCATGTGTTTCAAGTGAACGAGGATAAAATAATCCCGAACAAAAAAATATCCATCAAATCAGGAGGCCTTGCACCTTTGGGAGAATACAAAAAATCGTGGGCCTTTAAACAACTGGAAACCATTGCGCAACGCTACAATTTTGAACTAACGGATGCCATAGAAAAGATTCCAGAAGAAGCCATGAACGTTATTTTGAACGGTGGCAAGGAAAGTTTTGAGGTAGACTCCAAAAGTCTTGGCGTAAAAAGGCAGTATAAAATTGATTACGAAGGCATTTCCAATTTCATCAAAACCCAATACGAAGAAGCCAATTCCGCTTCGATAAAGCGATGGGCCAAAGATTATATGGACAAAGTGGAATGTCCCACTTGTGATGGTTCTCGTTTGCGAAAGGAGTCTCTCTATTTTAAAATTGATGGTAAGAACATTGCCGAACTGGCACAGATGGATATTGCCGAACTTGCCAATTTCTTTACACATTTAGAAGATACACTGGAAGGCAACCAAAAAAAGATTGCCGAGGAAATCATAAAGGAAATCAAGTCCCGTGTTGGTTTCTTGCTGGATGTTGGGCTGGATTATCTCTCGTTGAACCGAGGTTCCAAATCTTTGTCCGGCGGCGAGGCACAACGTATTCGATTGGCCACACAAATAGGTTCGCAATTGGTGGGCGTGCTCTACATTTTGGACGAACCCAGCATTGGTCTGCACCAACGCGACAATGAACGTTTGATCCAATCCTTGGAGGCATTGCGCGATATAGGCAATTCCGTTATTGTGGTGGAACACGACCGGGATATGATCGAAAGTGCCGACCATGTGATTGATATTGGTCCAAAAGCGGGAAAACACGGCGGGGAAATCATTTCCGAAGGCAGTCCAAAAGAATTGATCGATCACCATACAATAACCGCACAATACATTACGGGCGAGCTCGAAATTCCAGTGCCCGAAAAACGACGCAAAGGAACCGGTAAAAAAATCACCCTTTCGGGCTGTACGGGAAATAACCTTAAAAATGTAACGGTAGATTTCCCTTTGGGAAAACTTATCGGGGTCACAGGAGTTTCAGGAAGCGGCAAATCCACTTTGGTCAACGAAACCCTCTACCCTATTATGAACGCACATTATTTTAATGGGGTAAAAAAACCGATGCCGTATAAAAAAATTACGGGCTTACAGCATATTGACAAGGTTATCGACATCAACCAATCCCCGATTGGTCGAACCCCACGTTCCAATCCAGCAACGTATACGGGTGTTTTTAGCGAAATACGTTCCTTATTCTCCAAAACTACCGAAGCTACCATTCGAGGGTACAAACCCGGTCGCTTTAGTTTTAATGTAACCGGAGGGCGTTGCGAAACCTGCCAAGGAGGAGGTCTAAAAGTGATTGAAATGAACTTTTTGCCCGATGTTTATGTGGAATGCGAGACCTGCAATGGTAAAAGATTCAACCGGGAGACTTTGGAAATACGCTACAAGGGAAAATCCATTGCAGATGTTTTGGAGATGACCATCAACGAAGCGGTGGATTTTTTTGAAAATATTCCAAAAATTCATCGTAAACTTAAGACAATAAAAGATGTAGGCCTGGGTTATATATCATTGGGACAGCAGTCCACTACCCTTTCCGGCGGTGAGGCCCAAAGGGTAAAGTTGGCCACGGAGCTTTCCAAACGTGATACTGGAAATACCTTTTACATCCTCGACGAGCCAACCACGGGCCTCCATTTTGAAGATATTCGAGTGCTTATGGAAGTGCTTGAACGATTGGTGGACAAAGGCAACACCATTTTAGTGATCGAGCACAATATGGACGTTATTAAAATGATGGACCATATTATAGACATTGGTTACGAAGGAGGAAGAGGTGGTGGAACGGTTGTTGCAACGGGAACTCCGGAAGAGGTGGCTAAAGACAAGAAAAGCTACACAGCCAAATTCTTGAGGAAAGAATTAGAAAACACAAAACAAAAAATTAAACGCGCGGTTTAAAATACGAGACAACTATGCAGATGCGAAAAGAACAACATTCCAAAGGATGGAATGAGATCAAGACAAACGATTCATGGGCCATTTTCAAGATTATGGGCGAGTTTGTCAATGGATTTGAAAAAATGAGCGTAATAGGCCCATGTGTATCCATTTTTGGGTCCGCAAGAGTTCGGGAAGGTCACCCTTATTATGATTTGGCGGTAAAAATCTCCAAAAAAATTTCCGAGGCCGGTTATGGCGTCATTACCGGAGGTGGACCGGGTATTATGGAAGCAGGTAACAAAGGGGCCAACCTAGCTGGAGGGACATCGGTGGGCTTGAACATAGACCTGCCTTTTGAACAGCACGACAATCCTTACATTGACGATGACAAAAGCCTTGATTTTGATTATTTCTTTGTTAGAAAAGTAATGTTTGTAAAATATTCCCAAGGCTTTGTGGTAATGCCTGGAGGTTTTGGTACGTTGGATGAATTCTTTGAGGCCCTCACACTTATTCAAACACACAAAATACATACATTCCCAATTATACTTGTTGGTACGGAGTTCTGGAAAGGACTTATGGATTGGATCAAGAATACCCTGGTCGAGGCTGGCAATATTAGCGCAAAAGACCTGGATTTAATCAAATTAGTGGACACCGAGGATGAAGTCGTCGAAATTATTGATGCCTTTTACAAGGGCAGAACCCTTAGTCCAAATTTTTAATCTTATTGTATTGATCAACCATCGGGTATTACTTAGCATTTCGCTGCTTGTTATAATGATGTGTCCCAAACTTTGGGGACAGCACAAAAATGAAATAGTGGCCACACTCGATGGTCCCACCAACCAAATACGCATTCGGCAACATTTCACCTATGTAAACCAATCGGACAAGGGGCTTTCCACATTGTATTTCAACGATTGGAACCATGCATATTCCAACAAAAACACGGCACTTGCCAAGCGGTTTGCAGAAGAATTTAACCGAAGTCTACATTTGGCAAAAGACAGGGAAAGAGGCAAAACCACCATTAAAACCATTGTGGATGACAACTACGCTGGTTTGGATTGGAAACGGGAGGGGAATTCGGATATCATTTCCGTTACGCTGAACGAAGTCCTAAAACCCCATGAATCCATTCAGTTGTTTTTTACCTATACCATTAAATTGCCCAGTGCCAAGTTTACGGGTTACGGACGCACCGATAACCTTGGCTACAACTTACAGGATTGGTACTTGACCCCAGCTGTTTTTGATGGTGACTGGAAATTGTACAACAACATAAACCTTGATGACCTCTATACGGACATTACGGAGACCCGAATTAATTTTACCTTCCCAGAGCGGTTGTTCTTGGCATCAAACTACCGAATGTCCAGTATTTCAAATTTTCCGGGAGGGCAACATGTGCAGCTTATTGGCGACAAGAGGAAAAACTGTGAAATTATTCTCACCATTGATAAAAGGTTCACCAAGCACGTTACGGATTACCTCACCATCACTACGGATATTGAATCGAACAAGTACGAGGAAATATCCCAAGGAATATCCATTATAAAAATTGCACAATTTCTTCATGAAAACTTAGGAGGGTACCCTCATGATAATCTTTTGGTGAGCGAATTCGACTATAATAGATCTCCGCTGTACGGAATCAGTCAGCTTCCATCCTTTATAAGGCCCTACGAAGAACAGTTTCAATTTGAGATGAAGTTTTTGAAGACGGCCATTCGCAATTATTTAAAGGAGTCTTTATACCTAGATCCACGAAAGGAACGATGGGTGAACGATGCGATTGGATACTATTTGATGATCAAATATGTGGAAGAGCATTACCCCGATCAAAAGCTGATAGGCAAACTTTCCAAAATTTGGGGATTAAAAAACTTCCATTTGGCAAAAATGGATTTTAACGAGCAGTATTCTCTCTTCAGCATGCTCTCTGCACGTAAAAACATAGACCAAGCATTAACAACCTCCAATGATTCCCTGATCAAGTTCAACCAAAAAATTGCCAATGGGTACAAAGCAGGTCTCGGCATGTCCTATCTGTCCGCTTATTTGGGTGAGAAGAAAATAGACAGTACGGTACTGGATTTCTTCAAAAATTACAAACAAAAACAGTTTGTATCGGCTGCTGATTTTAGAAAAACCATCGAAAAATATGCTGATAAGGAAGTGGATTGGTTTTTTGAAGAATACGTGTCCACAGACAAAAAGATTGATTTCAAAATCAAGAAGGTTGAAAAAACCGAAGATTCCATCACCTTTGTACTTAAGAATAAACGGGGAACCAAAGTGCCCATATCGGTTTTTGGACTCGAAAATGATTCCGTGGTATCCCAGTATTGGTTTTCGGACATAGATACCACCGAAAGCTTTACCATTCCCCGAAAGAGTGAAGATCGTTTGGTTTTGAACTACGATCAAAAAATCCCCGAATTCAATCAGCGTGATAATTGGAAGACTTTGAACGGTTGGCTGTCGAGCAATAAAAAATTAAAGTTCCAATTCTTTAAGGACACCGAGGACCCTTATTACAATCAGGTGTTTTATGTCCCCATTGCAAACTTTAACCTATACGATGGCATAACACCCGGACTAAGGCTCTACAACAAAACCTTTCTGGAAAGACAATTCCAGTACGACATATCGCCCACTTATTCCTTTTTGGAACGCACCTTTGTAGGAAAAGTTGGTTTTAGATACCGTAAATATCATAAAAAAACCGGGCTCTATGTTACCAATTATTCGTTTTCAGCATCGTCTTCGCATTTTCAGGAAAACTCTAGGTTTTCCACATTGACGCCTTCCGTGAGTTTTGGGTGGCGACCCGAAGATTTGCTTTCCAACAGAAGACAATATTTGCTATTAAGGTACAGGAGTGTTTTTAGAAGTATCGACGATAATCTTGTGGGCGAATTGGACACTGATCCAGATTACAGTGTTATGAACGTTAGGTATACCGATGTGGACAACAATATACTTAACTATTCCTCTTGGTCGGTAGATGCCCAACATTCCAGTGAATTTACCAAACTAGCTTTTGAATTGGAATACCGAAAATTGTTTCAAAGTAACAGACAATTGAACGTAAGGTTTTATGCAGGTAAGTTTTTACGCAACAAAACAGAGTCCAACTTTTTTAGCTTTGCCCTGGACAGGCCCACAGATTATATGTACGACCTGGCCTATTTGGGAAGATCGGAAGATTCTGGGCTATACAGCCAACAAGTTATTATTGCCGAAGGCGGGTTTAAATCAAAACTGGAGAACCCGTTTGCCAACGACTGGATAGCCACCACAAATGCCAGCACCAACATTTGGAGATGGATAGAAGCATATGGCGATCTTGGTTTTATAAAAAACAAAGGAGATAATGCCCGCTTTGTTTATGATTCTGGAATACGGCTAAATTTGGTTACCGATTATTTTGAACTTTATTTTCCCGTATATTCAAATAGAGGTTGGGAAATTGCCCAGAACGATTATGGGCAACGTATTCGTTTTGTGGTTACCATAAGCCCTAGAACCTTGATAGGGTTGTTTACAAGAAAGTGGTTTTAATAAAAAAGAATTCCCGCACAAGCATCGGGGTTTTCATTACAACTGTCATTCCCGTAAAAACGGGAATCCAAAAATAGAATTTCGGTTTTTGACCATGGCGTTAAAATGAAATCAGCGAAATATTCTTATGGCTTGCCTTGGAGATAGTTGGTTTTAATAAATTATTTATTTTGTCAATATGATAATCAAAAGCTTTTTTTGCATCGCTAAAATGATAAATAAATAATATACCAAGTGTATTTTTGAATTATTTATATTTTATTAACGAAGTTCTGCATTGCAATTTTGAAGGATTTTTAGTAATTTCGCAGAAATCCTCAACAATTCATGAAACCTAACCCAAGTACAAGTAGCGATATTTCCTTTGACGATTTCAAATCTCAGATTCTTCAAGATTATGAAACAGCTGTCACCAGCAGGGAATGTAGTGTAATGGGGAGACGGGAAGTACTTTCCGGAAAAGCCAAGTTTGGTATTTTTGGAGATGGAAAGGAACTTCCACAGTTGGCCATGGCAAGGGCATTTCAAGATGGTGATTTTAGAAGTGGATATTACCGTGACCAGACCTTTATGATGGCATTAGGCTATTTAAGTCCAAAAGCCTTTTTTCACGGACTCTATGCCACAACCGATCTGGAGAAAGAGCCCATGAGTGCCGGAAGGCAAATGGGCGGCCATTTTGTAACCCATAGTTTAAATGAAGATGGTTCTTGGAAAAACCTAACGGAACAAAAAAACAGTAGCGCAGATATTTCTTGTACAGCAGGCCAAATGCCCCGTTTGCTCGGTTTGGCCCAAGCCTCTAAAATATATCGTAACGTTGAAGGCATTGATCAGACCAACTTCTCCAAGAATGGGGATGAAGTAGCCTGGGGGACCATCGGTAACGCCAGTACCAGCGAAGGACATTTTTTTGAGACAATGAATGCCGCCGGTGTAATGCAAGTACCCATGGTCATCTGTATTTGGGATGATGAATATGGTATTTCCGTGCCATCGGAATACCACACCACCAAAGGCGACATCTCCGAAGCCCTTAGCGGATTGCAACGTGATGACGACAAAAAAGGCTTTGAAATATTAAAAGTAAAGGGCTGGGATTACACCGCCCTGATCCATGCTTTTGAAAATGCCTCGGACATTGCCAGAGAAGGGCATGTGCCCGTACTTATCCACGTAACAGAGCTTACCCAGCCCCAAGGTCACTCTACCTCGGGCTCGCACGAAAGATACAAGTCCTCCGAACGTTTGGAATGGGAGCGGGAAAATGATTGCAACAAACGTTTTAGAGAGTGGATTCTTGAGAACGGCATAAGCACCGAAGAGGACCTTAAAAAAATGGAACGCGAAATAAAGCACAAAGTGCGTGCCGCCAAAAAAGAAGCATGGTCCGAGTTTTTAAAACCACAATTGGCCGCTAAAAAAGAATTGGTACCCCTACTTGAAAAGGCAGCTAACCAAAGTCCAAATCGTGCTTTTATAAACAAGTTGAAAAACGACTTAATTGCCATCGAGGAACCCCTGAAAAAAGATTTAGCGTCCAAATCCAGACAAGCGCTCCGTTACCTTTTGGGAGAATCCACACCCGAGAAAAAACAGCTTCAACAATGGGTGGACGATTTCTTGGCAACCAACGAACCACAATTTAGCTCACATCTATATAATGAACTTGGCAATAAAGCCACCAAAGTGAAACAAGTACTCCCCTCCTATTCCAATGAGGACGAGGTTGATGGAAGAATCATTTTAAGGGATAATTTTGATGCCCTTTTCTCGAAGTACCCGGAAGCTTTGGTATTTGGCGAGGATACCGGAAATATCGGAGATGTAAACCAAGGGCTTGAAGGGCTTCAAAAGAAATATGGAAAATTAAGGGTTGCCGATACGGGAATACGTGAAACTTCCATAATAGGCCAAGGAATTGGAATGGCACTACGTGGGCTGCGCCCCATTGCCGAAATACAATATTTGGATTACATCCTTTACGCTATCCAAACATTGAGCGACGATTTGGCAACGCTAATGTACCGAACCGTCGGAAAACAAAAGGCACCGCTTATTGTACGTACCAGAGGACACCGCTTGGAGGGAATATGGCACTCTGGCTCACCTATGGGCGGATTGATCAATTTGTTGCGGGGAATGTACATCCTTACTCCTAGAAACATGACACAGGCCGCAGGTTTCTACAACACACTTATGAAAAGTGACGAACCTGCCTTGATTATCGAAAGCCTGAACGGGTATCGTTTAAAAGAAAAGAAACCTTCCAATTTAGGTGAGTTTTGCACGCCGATCGGTAAAGTGGAAACCCTAAAAGAAGGAACGGACATTACATTGCTATCCTACGGATCTACCCTTAGGATCGTGGAAAAAGTAGCCAACGACCTTTTGGAAGTAGGTATAGATGCTGAAGTGATCGATGCCCAATCCTTACTTCCGTTTGATTTGGAACATGATGTGGTAAAAAGCCTGCAAAAAACCAACAGGTTCTTGGTAATCGATGAAGATGTTCCCGGTGGATGTTCTGCCTATTTATTGCAAGAAGTGGTTGAAAAACAAGGAGGCTACCGTTATTTGGACAGTGCTCCGCAAACTTTGTCGGCAAAAGCGCACCGTCCAGCTTACGCATCAGATGGGGATTACTTTTCCAAACCCAACGCCGAGGATATCTTTGAGAAGGTTTACCAAATTATGCACGAATCCGACCCTAACTCCTATCCAGCGCTTAGGTAATGTTTTGGCGTACGTCAACCCAAAAACACTTTTCGTCAATTATTGTTACGTTTTTTAAAACATAATTTATACATTCACATGGATTAAAATTTTCCCCAAGAATGAAAAACAATACTTTGATACACCTAGGGCTTGCTTTGCTAAGAATTGTTCCCTCTGCATTTATGCTAACCCACGGTTACCCTAAACTTATGAATCTAATCAACGGTAACACGGAATTTGCCAACCCTTTTGGCATTGGTCAAGCTCCGTCTCTTTTTTTGGCCGTTGTTGGTGAATTTATCTGTCCACTTTTAATCATTATAGGTTTTAAAACCAGATGGGCCGCTATACCTACCGCAATAACTATGTTTGTTGCAGGTTTTATGATCCACGGAGCTGATCCATTCGGAAAAAAGGAGATGGCTTTACTTTACCTAACCATATTTGTGGTCATCATGCTATTGGGTCCAGGTAAATACAGTGTGGACAAAAGGTAATCCTAAATTATTTCGGAAAGGAGTTCTTTTAATAAGTCAGCTTGTGTCATATTGCTGGCCCCTACCCCTTTGCCTTTTAAATCCAATGTCCTTAGACAGGAGATAATACCGCTCACCCTTTTCATAGGGTAGTTTTTTGCGGCCACTACGTATTCGTTCACAAAGTATGGGTTTACCCCCAACACTTTGGCCACATTGCCTGGAGAATGGTCCTTAAGCCCATGATACTGCAATAACTGTGTAAAAAATGTGTTCAACAGCGTAACAGTAACCACAAATGGATTGTCCTTTGGATTTTGTGCAAAGTAGTCCATAATTTGGGACACTTTTTTTACGTTGCGTTCACCAATTGCCTTTTTTAGCTCAAAATTGTTGAAATCCTTGCTGATACCGATATGCTCCTCTATCAAATCAGGTGTGATCTCGGTAGTTGGGGGCACCACCAAGGTCAATTTATCAAGCTCATTGCTGATTTTGCTCAAGTCCGTTCCCAAAAACTCCACGAGCATCACACAAGACTTTGGCGATATCTTATATTTTTTGCTGGCCAAGGTTCTTCTTATCCAATCTGCAACTTGATTATCGTAAAGCTTTTTACTTTCAAAAAGTTCCCCACTCTTTTTTATGGTCTTGTAGAGCTTTTTACGCTTATCCAATTTTTTATACTTGTAACAAAGCACCAAAATAGTGGTTGGTTGGGGGTTCTCGGCATACGGAACAAGGTTCTCGATGGTTCTGGAAAGGTGCTGTGCCTCTTTAACTATAACAACCTGGTACTGGGCCATCATCGGAAATCGCTTGGCATTGGCTACTATTTCATCAACAGAGGTCTCTTTGCCATAAAGCACCATTTGGTTAAACCCCTTTTCATCTTCCGTAAGAACATTTTCGGCTATGTACTGGGAAATACGGTCAATATAGTAAGGCTCCTCCCCCATTAAAAAATAAATAGGTTTTGGGTTTCCCTTATTGATTTCCGATACAATCTCTTTTACTTTGTCCATTCAATTTATATCACCAGTTTTGTAGCATGCAAGCTTTGAACTTTCCGTCTTATTCATTTCGAATCAAAAATAGCCAAAATAGACAGTACATTTTTGACGATATACGTAAAAAATTTGTGGTACTCCAACCTGAAGAATGGGTACGACAGCATGTACTTCATTTTTTGGTGTATACGAAAAACTACCCTAAAAGCCTGGTGAATGCCGAAAAGCAACTAACGGTCAACAAACTCAAGAAACGCTACGATGTTGTTGTTTTTAATTCGGATGGTTCCATTTTTCTGCTTGTGGAGTGCAAAGCACCAGAAATTAAAATAACCCAATCCACCTTCGACCAGATTGCGAGGTACAACTATCAACTAAAAGCCGACCACCTAATGGTGACCAACGGCTTGGAACATTATTATTGTGAAATGGACCACGGGAATGAAAAATACAGGTTTTTAGAGGAAATTCCTGATTTTAGCCGTTAATTTGCCTCCGTTTTGAAAATTGCCGTCGTCATACTTAATTGGAATGGGGAAGCCTTACTCGAAAGGTTTCTGCCCTCGGTTATGGAATATTCCGAAGGAGCTGACATTTATGTTGTGGACAATGCCAGCACCGATGGTTCTGTCTATTTTTTAAAGCAACACTACCCTACTATCGGCATTGTTCAAAACGCTTCGAACGGAGGTTTTGCCAAAGGTTACAACGATGGGTTAAAAAACATTGAGGCAGATGTGTTCTGTTTGTTGAATTCTGATGTTGAGGTAACTCCAAACTGGCTTAAACCCATAAAAGAAGCCTTTAACAACCTTCCCGATGCCTCCATAATCCAACCCAAAATATTGGATCTTAACCAAAAGGATTATTTTGAATATGCCGGTGCAGCTGGAGGGTTTATAGATATGTTCGGTTATCCTTTTTGTAGGGGACGTATATTCCAGACCATAGAAAAGGACGAGGGACAATACGACGATATAAAAGAAGTATTTTGGGCCACAGGTGCATGTATGTTCATAAAAAGTGAGGTTTTTAGTGAGTTAGAAGGTTTTGACGAAGACTATTTTGCCCATCAAGAAGAAATTGACCTGTGTTGGCGGGCCAAAAATGCCGGGCACAAAGTGTATTACGTTGGCCAAAGCCATGTGTATCATTTAGGGGGCAGTACATTATCCAACATGAATCCCAAAAAAACGTATCTGAATTTCAGGAACTCCCTCTACTCCATCACAAAAAACCTTCCAAGAAAAAAAGCGCTTCCCATAATTTTTGTCCGTTTACTACTGGATGGCATTGCTGCCGTACGATTCATTTTTCAATTAAAGTTTGACCACTGTTTTGCTATTTTAAAGGCTCATCTCAGTTTTTATGTTAACTTTATAAAAATGTACAGAAAGCGCGAAAAAGCTAATTTTTTATTAAAGTACCATATTACGACATCCATAGTATGGTCCTATTTCGTACATCAAGTAAATAATTTTAACATTTTAGTAAAAGATTAACGATGCCTAAATATAGATACCTTGCTTTTTATCTAATTTTGGTGTTGTTTTTCGACATTTGATAAATCTAACAATCCTTAAATTATATTCTGAACTATGAAAAAAATTTTTCTAGGAACATTGGCGATGACAGTTCTTTTATCTTCTTGCGTATCGCAAAAGAAATATGCCGATCTTGAAGCCAAACACAAAGAAGCCCAAGACCTATTGAATTCTGCAACCGTTAAGCTCAACGATTGTTTGGAAGAAAAAGCAACTGCAGATTCCAGGTTGAAAACACTTGAAGACCAAAACGCATTCCTAAAAGCAAATAACCAAGAGCTCATCAACAACATGGGCAACTTGACAACGCTTACTACAAAAGGTGCCGAAAACCTTGAGAAGTCCTTGGAAAGCCTTCAGGAAAAAGACCTTACCATCAGAAAACTTCAAAATGCCGTTACACGTAGAGACTCCGTTAACCTTGCTTTGGTACAGAGCCTAAAAGGCGTATTGGGCAACTTGGATGACGAAGACATCGAAATCAGCGTTGAAAAAGGTGTTGTATTCGTATCCATTTCCGATAAATTGTTGTTTAGAAGCGGAAGCTACAACGTAACAAATGCAGCAAAAGAAGTACTTGGCAAAGTAGCCAAAGTGGTGAACAACAAGCCCGATTTTGAATTTATGGTCGAAGGACACACGGATAATGTACCAATTAGAACTTCGGAACTTGCAGATAACTGGGACTTGAGTGTGAAGAGAGCAACCTCTGTTGTTCGTATCCTTCAAAACGACTTTGGTGTAGACCCTGCTAGAATGACAGCTGCAGGACGTAGCTACTATGTACCTCTTGTTGATAACGATACTTCTGCCAATAGAGCTAAGAACAGAAGAACAAGAATTGTTGTACTTCCAAAAATCGATCAGTTCTACAACATGATCGAAGAAGGAATGAAAGACCCAGCTATAGGCGGTACAGGCAAATAAGAAATAAGTTTTAGCTTACAATAATAAAAAAGCGGCCAATTGGCCGCTTTTTTTATTTAATAAATCTCAAGGCTGCCCTTGCCTTCCCGAATTACTACGGGTTCATCGCCAGAGAGGTCTATGACCGTGGAAGCAACATTATCCCCATAACCACCGTCAATTACAATATCCACTAAGTTTTGCCATTTCTCATAAATAAGTTCAGGATCTGTGGTGTATTCCAGAATGTCGTCGTCATCCCGGATGGATGTAGAAACAATTGGGTGGCCCAATTCGGACACCAATGCCCTTGCAATTGCATTGTCGGGCACACGGATACCCACCGTCTTTTTCTTTTTAAAATCTTTCGGAAGATTGTTGTTCCCCGGAAGTATAAAAGTATAAGGCCCTGGAAGGGTACGCTTTAATATCTTAAATGTTGGACCATCTATCTGCCGAACATAATCGGACAGATTGCTTAAATCTGCACAAATAAAGGACCAATTGGCCTTTTCCAACTTTACCCCTTTTATCCTAGCTATGCGCTGTAGGGCCTTTGAGTTGGTAATATCGCAACCAAGACCGTAAACAGTATCCGTGGGATAGATCACAAGCCCTCCTTTCCTAAGCACGTTCACAACTTTTTCAACTTGCTTGGGATTAGGGTTTTCTTCGTAAAGTCTTATCAACTCTGCCATTTTGTTAAGGAATAAACAACAAAGATAACACTTATGCAACCAAATATAAGGTGTTCTGTTAGGCATGTTAAATGTTTGATAATACACACAACCTATCACCAGAATCGAATCTTTATAAAGGGAAATGGGCCATTCATCAATTCATATAGGCCATTGGTTGATTTTGACCCTAAACATTAAAATTTATACCCCACCTTTAGATAAAAATCGCATTCTTATGAAATTGAATACACTAATTATCGCATGCATCACTTTTGGATTTTTGATACCTTTCACAAGCTGTAACAATTCCAATTTTATGGAAGAAGAACAATTTGATGCAAAAAACACACTTGCCCAATTGGATAATTTATTAATTCAGCTTAATGGGTTGGACACTACTGATTGTAAAAACTTGGATGAAATAGTGACCATAAACGAAAAAATGCGGAAAATAGTTGAAAACATACGGTCCAGCAGAAAATTTGAAGATTTGGTAGCTGCTTATGACGAAGATGAACACCAGATTGGCTTTGTGATCTCGGACGATCAACAATTCGGTGTTTTTTCATGGGAGACCAAAATGGATTGCATGGGTCACAACATTAAAAACATTGCCCTTTATAAATCCAAAAGTAAGATTGTAGCGTCTTCCCTTTATGGAAAACCTATGATCTATTATGGGGTAACATCCACAAATCAGAGCAACGGTAAGACCGTATACCTTCTCAATGGTAGATTTTCTTCGGAAAAAGGACATTTTAATACAACTACCAAAGCCTACACTATAACCAATGGGAGCTTGGCAGAATCGAAAATTCCATTATCGGGAAAACCCCACGAAGGGTATGCGGCAACTGGGTTTGAACAATAATACGCATTCATATTCGGCAATGTACCGCGTATACAGCAACCCTTGCCTTTGTGTTTGAGCTTGAACTTAATTTTGATGCCCGATGCTGGTTGCTCGATGCCTGAACCTATCATCATAAAAGTGTAAATATGTTCGTGCAAATCCGTAAAATTCATCAACCTAGCCAATCGTCATTCCGAACTGGTTTCGGAATCCCATAAGAGGAGACCCCGAAACCTCCTTTGCTGGTAGACAGGCGAGTTCAAGGCAAGGAGGTTCTTTGCTTTTGTTTATCTTCTTTCTGCATTTGAACTTGAACTTGAACTTGATACTTGAACTTGATACTTGAACTTGTCCGAAGCACGATGCCAGTTGGCAGTTGCAGTACGCAGTAACTCAACAACCCAATAACTTTGTAACTCCGAACTCTGAACTTGTGTCTTGGCTCTCTTTTCTTTCTTCTTTGTTCTTTGCCCTTTGTTCTTGAACTTGTCGAAAGTTTGGAATTTGGCACTTGTTATTTGCTCTTGAACTTGAACTTGTCGGAAGTCAGTTTGCAGTGGCAGTAACCCAATAACTGAATAACCCAATAATATTTCCCGTTGATAAACTTTATTTTTAGTTATTTTTTCTATAAAACTCAATATCATCCAAAACAACAACCCCCAAAGTATCTTTGTCAAATACCAAGTTAATGCTTTGCAGTTTGGTCAATTTCAGGCTATCATTCTTTGCTAAAAAAGATGAAATAGGAACATAACAACTTTTCAATTGGGTCTCAGAATCCTTGCCTATCATTTTCTCGTCTAAAAAATCAAACTTGGTAAACTTGGTTTTTATTTTTTTGGGAAGCCTGTTATATTCAGTCAACTCCACTGAAGCGGAATTGCCCAAACTATCCTTGAGCATAATGCTAAAATTGAAACCTGTATCTGGCATTTCAGGTTTTTCTTTATCCTCCATTTTTAATTCGGAAACATCCCCAATGGCCATGGAAAAGGCCAAAGTATCTATAGGGCCAAAGTTCTTTAAAGTATCAGTAAGAGCTATACTATAAATTGGGATGGAATCACTATCAACATCCGAGCCATGGCTCCAACCGAGCACCAAGGCATTGTTATGTTGGCTCCCGCCATCCCTGGCCAACAATTCTGTTTCACGCCACACCTTAAAATTTTCGGCGGACAATTTTATATCGTTTGAAGCACTGGTTACATCCAAATCGCCTTCAAAATTGACCAGTACATTTTTATGAATGTCACTGTATTGGCTCCTGTAATCTTCCTTGGGCAACCAATCGCTTACCAAGTCCACATTTTGGAACATAGGCTGATAATCCTTGTTTCCTTTTAGAACCGCCTCCGCAAAAGCGCTCACATAAACTTTGGCAGCTTGGCGCTGTTCTTCGCCCGAAATCAAAGGTTTAAGGTTAAGTAACCATTTCATGGGCGCACCAAAATCCGACCGTCCCCAAGTGGAGTTAAACTGACCGTGGTTTGCATGATTCATATACAGACCTGCTTTAAAACCATCAAAATCTTCTGAAAATTGTAACCGACGAAAAGGCCGCATCCCCCAAAAACTGGTCTCATCCGAGTCGTAAGCTCCTTGAATTGACAAATAATTGATATCCTCAAGACTGATTTCACGATCATAGCGGTAATCTGTTGGTGCAATAGTGATGATTCCTTGTATGCCAAAATTAAAATTGAACTTCTCGTTGCCATTATCGGGAAACCTATCCAATTTATTAAAAGCTGCTGCGATGGATACCGCTTCTCCACCTCTGGAGTGCCCCACAAGCACAATATTGTCCATGTCCACCTTACCTTTGATATCCGGGTCAGTCCCATCATTCCATTTTTTCCATTGCTCCAAGTGCTTTAGCAACAACCAAGCACGGGTGGGCATTTCTTTCCCCATAAAATCTCCGGACCAATGCCCATTGATGAAATTTTCATCAACAGAGACGCCTATGATCCCCCTACTGGCCAAAAGCTCTCCGAGATAGGCATAACCTCCATCGGAATAATCGAGCATACTATGGTTGCCGTGTACCATCATTACCATGGGGAAGGGACCTTCTCCTTTGGGCATGTACACACGGGCATTCAAAGGAAAGCTGTCCACACCAAAGCCCCAATATTTTTCACGCCATTTTTTCTTTTTCCCTTTCCACTCAGGAAGCAATCGTGAAGCATCGACCGTTGGGGTTTTTATCTTAATATCTGCTGCATATTCAGGTCGTTTTTCATCCGTTCCGCTTCCGTAGGTAAAAACCTCTACCTCAAAATCCCCTTTTTGGGAAGGGTCTTCAATACCCATTTCACTCAAAAAGGCAACATCAATCGTTTCTTCTGATGATGATTCATCTACATAAGGATCACCATCCAAAGCAGTGAAGCCATAAAAGCCTAAAACTCCCAGAGCAACACCTATAACAACAAGAACTGCCCCTTTTTTAGCATTCTTTTTTTTGATGATTTGCCAAACACCCAAAGTGAGCAAGATGAAACAGACAAAGCCAAATAATGTCAATCCGTAAAATAATATAGAAGGCCATCCAAAGGCATACATCCGCATAATATAAAGTGCTAAAAAACCACCAAGAATGGTAGTTACCAGAGTGGTTGGGATTTTTTTGGCGAAAGGGGAAACCCAAGTCAGCACTAATTTTAAGATGATGAGCAATACAATGCCAATTAGGATTCCTGCCAGCATTGTCACCCAAGCTGGGTATCCAATGGCATAATGATAGCCCGCCACTCCAAAAAGTGTAATAACAAGAATGGCTACAGCAACAAATGTGGGTTTGAGAAAGAGATTTTTCATAGGGGGATGTTGGTTGGTTTGGTCTATTAATTGAAAATAATAGCTTTGAATTTAAGCATTTTTGCCCACCCAAACAGCCTCTAAATAATTAATTAGAAAATCTCTAAACCAGAGATGGTTTAATCATCAGATAGCGAAAATTTATTAGGCACTGTCCAACACCTCAAGTTTGGCGAAACGTAGCAACAGTTTTTTGATGCCACCTTGGTCAAAATGGATTTCAGCCTTTCTATCATTCCCCACACCTTCTATATTTAGTATTTTCCCTCGCCCAAAACGGGTATGGTTTACTCGTGCCCCTGTAACCAGCCCTGGGTCTAAATCCATGGGTTGGGTCGGGGCAGAAATTTCAGGTTTGAGCTTCCTTAATTTACGCAACTGGTTTTCGCTGGGCTTTTGCACACTCGGTGGCGTCCCGTTTTTCGGTTTCACCTGCCTTAGTTTGCTCTTGTCCACCTCCCCAAAAATATTCTTGTCGATTGTGGATTTATAACGATAGCCGTCATTCACAGGGGTTAAGTTTTCCACATACTTCTCTTCAATTTCTTCCAAAAACCGACTGGGTTCGGCATCAATGAGTTTACCCCATCTGTATCTGTTTTGGGTATAGGTAAGAAACGCTTGCTTTTCAGCCCGTGTTAGCGCTACGTAGAATAACCTTCGCTCCTCCTCCAGTTCACTTCTGGTGTTCATACTCATGGCCGATGGAAACAAATCCTCTTCCATTCCAACAATGTACACGTAGGGAAATTCAAGACCTTTTGCCAAGTGGATGGTCATTAAAGCCACTCTATCGTCATCTTCGATATCCTTATCCATATCGGTGGCAAGGGCAACATCTTCCAAAAACTCGGTGAGACTTCCCGTGGCATCGGCAATTTCTTTTTGACCTTCAACAAAATCTTTAATACCGTTCAAAAGTTCCTCGATGTTCTCCATCTTGGCAATACCTTCGGGCGTACCATCTTTTTTGAACTCCAACAGCAATCCTGTTTTTTTGGCCACATGTTCCGCCAGGGTAAACGCATCGGAACCCTCGTTCATAACCTGGAAACTCTTGATCATTGTGACGAAATCTGCCAACTTGCGCTTGGTTCCGGCATTAATGTTCAAATTGAGCTTATCCAGGTGCTCCATTACCTCATAAATGGAACGGTTGTAGTGATTGGCAGCCACCACCAGCTTATCCACAGTAGTCTGCCCTATTCCCCTCGTCGGAAAATTAATGACCCGCTTTAGCGCCTCCTCATCCTTTGGATTGATGATCAATCGCAGGTAGGCGAGCACGTCCTTGATCTCTTTACGCTGATAGAAGGATAATCCGCCATAAATCCGATAAGGAATTTCACGTTTACGAAGCGCATCCTCAATAGCTCTTGATTGTGAATTGGTCCGATAGAGCACGGCAAAATCACCATTTTGCATCTGATTTTGCATCTTGCTCTCAAAAATGGAGCCCGCTACGTAGCGTCCTTCTTCGGCATCGGTGACACTGCGGTGTATTTTTATAAGCCCACCATCATCATTGGAGGTCCAAACATTCTTCTCCAACTGGTTTTTATTATTTGCTATGATGGAATTTGCTGCACTGACAATGTTTTTGGTAGAACGGTAATTCTGTTCCAAACGATAAACGGCAACATCGTCATAATCCCTTTGGAAATTTAAGATGTTACTGATGTTGGCCCCACGGAAGGAATAAATACTCTGTGCATCGTCCCCTACCACGCAAATGTTCTGGTATCGGTCCGACAGTGCTTTCACAATCAAATACTGGGAGTGGTTGGTATCTTGGTACTCATCCACCAAAATGTATCGGAAACGGTCTTGATACTTCATCAACACCTCCGGAAAACGGGTCAACAGTTCGTTGGTCCGCAACAAAAGGTCATCAAAATCCATAGCGCCCGCCTTAAAGCATCGATCTACATAATTCTGATAAATTTCTCCCAATCTTGGGCGTTTTGCCATGGCATCTGCCTCCATCAATTCAGGATTCTGAAAATAGGCCTTAACAGTAATTAAACTGTTTTTATAGGATGAAATCCGGTTTTGTACTTGTTTGTACTTGTAAATATCCTTGTCGAGCCCCATCTCCTTAATGATGGAAGCAATCAAACGTTGGGAATCCTGTGTATCGTAAATGGTAAAGTTACTTGGATACCCCAGTTTATCGCCATCGTACCGAAGCAATTTGGCAAATACGGAGTGGAACGTACCCATCCAAAGATTCTTTGCTTCGGAGTTACCAACAATGGTGGCGATACGTTTCTTCATTTCGCGCGCTGCCTTATTGGTAAAGGTAAGGGCCAAAATATTAAAAGAGTCCACCCCCTGCTCCATCAAGTGGGCTATTCTGTAGGTGAGCACCCGGGTTTTACCAGAGCCTGCACCCGCAATTACCATTAGAGGTCCATCCTTATGCAGCACAGGGGCGCGCTGCGCATCATTCAATTCATCTATAAAATTACTCAAGGGCCAGAAGCTTTTAAACGTAGGCGTGAAATTAGCCATTATTGATCTCTTGCTGAAATCAAGCTTTCAATTTTTATAAACACTGTTTTCGGATTTGGTCTTATTTTTAAATATATTTAACATCTTAATTAAAATAGCTGATGAATTTTCACCACTTCCCCCTATTCCTTTTAATTATTGTTGCATTTTCTGGAATTTCACAAGAAACTAAATCAGGTCCCATTGTAGAAAACTATGGTGCCGTTTGGGAAATAGACAACCCAGACTTTAAAACGGACAAATCACAAGCGTTTAAAGTGGTTTTTGATGTTAAAGATGGACCAAAATCCGACACCGAAATCAATAAAAACCTGAATACAGTAGCGCGTTTTTTAAATATGCACGCCCAAAGCGGCATCCCTGCTTCGCAATTAAAAGCTGCACTTATCGTGCATGGCACCGCAGCAAGAAATTTACTGTCCGACGATGCACATAAAGCCCGATATAAGGTGGAAAATCCAAATAGAGAACTCGTTGAAAAACTTTTAGAGGCCGGTGTGGAAATAATTATGTGCGGACAATCCTCTAAAACTAGGGACCTTCCTAAAGAAGATTTGATTCCCGGCATAAAAATCGCGCTCTCCGCTATGACGGCCAATATTCAATTGCAAAACCAAGGCTACCGTCCAATCAATTTATAAACTAACTCAACCTGATTATGAAGAAAATTTTAGCACTTGCCCTTTGTTTCGCAAGTTTATCCATGTATGCCCAAGACCATGGGCTGGAAAAAGACATCGCCGCTGTCGAATCCAAAGTAATAGAATGGCGACGCGATATGCACCAAAACCCGGAACTCAGTAACAGAGAGTTTAAAACGGCAGAAAAAATTGCCGCCCATTTAAAATCTTTGGGCATCGAAGTACAAACAGGGGTTGCCCACACAGGTGTAGTCGGAGTTTTAAAAGGGGACCATCCCGGAAAAGTGGTTGCCCTTAGAGCCGATATTGATGCCCTACCGGTTACCGAAAGAAACGACCTTCCATTTAAATCTGAAGTCAAATCTGAATATTTAGGCGAAGAAGTTGGTGTAATGCACGCTTGCGGACACGATACCCATATTGCCATTATGATGGGAACCGCAGAGGTTTTGGCCAAAAACAAGGATAAAATCCACGGAACCATCAAATTCATTTTCCAGCCTGCCGAAGAAGGAGCTCCTCCAGGAGAGGAAGGCGGTGCCGAACTTATGGTGAAAGAAGGCGTACTGGAAAACCCCAAGGTAGATGCCATTTATGGCCTTCATATTGGTTCCTACCTACCTGTGGGACACATTGCGTATAAACCAGGTGGAGCTTTGGCCGCAGCGCAACGCTTTGTCGTCAAAATCAAAGGAAAGCAATCTCACGGTTCACAGCCTTGGGGTGGAATCGACCCTATTTTTGTAGCCTCCAAAATTGTGGATGGCTACCAGTCCATCATCAGCCGTGAATTGGAATTGACCAAGGAAGCTGCTGTCATCACCGTTGGAAAAATCAGTGGTGGTGTGCGTAACAACATTATTCCAGAGAGCGCAGAACTTATTGGAACCATCCGTACATTGGATTACGATATGCAAAAACAAGTGAACGATAGAATGATAGAAATGGCAGAAACCATTGCCAAGGCCTATCGTGCCGAAGCTACCGTGGAAATTGCCAAAGGGGTGCCAATCACCTATAATGATACCGACTTGACCGCAGCATCGCTTCCAAGTCTTCAAGAAGTGGCCGGTGCCGAAAATGTGCATTTGATCAAAGCCATTACCGGAGCGGAGGATTTTTCGTTCTATCAAGAAAAAATCCCTGGTTTCTTTTACATTTTGGGCGGTAAAGACCCCAACGCGGGTCCCGACGAGCATTTTCCGCACCACACACCAGATTTCAAAATTGATGACAGCGGCCTGCAATTGGGTGTAAAAGCGATGACCGAGATTGCTTTGGATTATTTGGATAGAAGTAAATAAACCGCTATGGATTTGAAATCCATAGTTTTAAAGAAAAGAATGAAATTCTTTGCCATCTGGTATCAGGTCCTCCCTTAATCCCTCCAAGGAGGGAAACTTCTCCCCTTTGGGGAGACCGGAGAGGGGATTATCCAAAAAAAATTATAGCAACCAAAGTAACTGCAATAAAACCTGACTGCCGTCAAGCAAGTTTGTAGGGTTTTTAACCTTTAACTAAAAATAATACTTTAGCCCCAATATCCTCCAGCATTTGGAATTTGAATATTGGGGCTTGATATTTGTAGCTACTACGTCAAATTAAAAAATATGGAAGCATTCCTTGATTTTCTAGCTGATATTCCTTGGTGGTCTTGGCTTCTGATTTTCCTATTCTTGGTTGCCATTCGCGACATCTTTTTCCAAAAAGCGCATACCATCAGTCATAACTATCCCATTGTAGGTCACCTTCGGTATTGGTTGGAAAGTATTGGTCCGGAAATGCGGCAGTATTTTGTGGCCAACAATCGAGAAGAGCTTCCCTTTAACCGTATTGAACGAAGCTGGATTTACGCATCTGCAAAAAAAGAGAACAATTATGAGGGCTTTGGAACGGACAGAGATATTTACAAGCATCAACACATCTTCATAAAAAATGCGATGATCGGGTTTCAAGTACCCAAAAATCACCCGAACAACGAACACCCCTATTTTTTGCCCTGTGCCAAAGTAATGGGAACTTACAACAAACGTAAAAAGCCCTATCGTCCTGCATCCATCATCAACGTTTCTGCCATGAGTTTTGGTTCTTTGTCCGCTGCTGCCATAGCATCTTTGAACCAGGGTGTAGAAAAATGTGGCGCTTACCACAACACAGGTGAGGGTGGACTATCCCCTTATCATAAAAAGGGCGGGGATGTTATTTTCCATTTTGGAACAGGTTATTTTGGCGTAAGGTCTCGTGATGGTGGGTTTTCCATGGACAAATTAAAAGTCCTAGTGGATGAAAATCCATGCATTAAAGCTATTGAAATCAAACTTTCACAAGGGGCCAAACCAGGTAAGGGCGGAGTACTTCCCGGTTCCAAAATAACACCGGAACTTGCTGAAATACGAGGTGTTGAGGTAGGAAAAGATGTGATCTCCCCTCCCACCCACAAAGCCTTCTCTACAATTCCAGAACTTTTGGAGTTTATCGAATCCATTGCTGAGGAAACTGGATTGCCCGTGGGCATTAAAGGAGCCATTGGAAAGATTGATCAATGGGAAGAACTTGCCGATTTAATGAAAAAGACTGGAAAAGGCCCCGATTTTATCACCATTGATGGTGGTGAAGGCGGTACTGGTGCAGCTCCCCCTAGTTTTGCCGACCATGTTTCCCTGCCTTGGACTTACGGTTTTTCCAAGGTATACAGCTTGTTTATGGAGCGTGGACTTTCGGAGCGAATCGTATTTATCGGCAGTGGTAAACTGGGCTTCCCCGGAAAAGCTGCTATGGCATTTGCCATGGGCGTGGACTGTATCAATGTGGCCCGGGAGGCCATGATGAGCATCGGTTGTATCCAAGCACAGGTTTGTCACACCAACCGATGTCCTGCTGGTGTCGCCACCCAAAGTAAGTGGCGTCAAAGCGGAATTAATGTGCCTTTAAAATCCGATAGATTGGCGCAATACTTTAAAACATTCAGAAAAGAGTTATTGGAAATCACCCATGCTGCGGGTTACGAGCATCCTTGTCAATTTAATATGGATGATGTGCAAGTAAACGTAGATGATGATTATCTTAGCAGCGATTTAAAATCCGTTTATGGTTACCAAAAAGAAAAGGTGAAATTTGATTCTATGCAAAATCTTTTGGATTGTGAACACTTGGGCGGAAAACCAGCATTACAAAAAACATTATAATTTAGACCCAGATATTTAAATAAACTATAGTACTACTTATGAAAAAAAAATTACCCCTAATCCTGTTTTTAGTGATAGCTTCAAGTGCTTTTTCTCAACGAAAAAGCGAACTTTTTGCTGAAATAGATACTTTGAAAACCAGGATTTCCGAAGTGGAGCAGGAATTAGCAAAGGCAAGACGAGAAATATCATCAGCCAATGCCGAGGCAGAAACCCTTAAAGCAGAAAACATAACCCTTCGTGATGCCAATGCTACGCTTTTAAGCAATATGAGCAACTTCTCGGAACTTTCCAAACAAAATTCGGATAACGTAGATCGTGCCATGGAAGCTTTGGCCAGAAAGGAAAGACAATTGAGCGGTATCAACGATATGATTTCCGCAAACGATTCCACCGCCATTGTTTCCTTGACCAGAATCAAACAAACTTTAGGAGAAAACGCGAAAGTGGGTGTTGAAGGAGGTATTGTTGTTATCAGTAATAGTATCACCGCACTTTTTGATTCGGATACTTCATCAGAATTGACAGAGGAAGGCAAAACATGGTTGGCCGGCGTAGCCAGTGTAATCAAAACCAATCCTAATTTTAAAGCAGAAGTTGAAGGACTTAACATTACCGGGGAATATGGTCCAACCTACAATCAAGTGGCGGCTGTTGCCTCAGCATTGGTGACTACTTTGGAAGTTCCTGCCGAAAGCATCAATGTTACCGCTAAAGATGGTAATTTTAAGGAGGGAATCAACATCAAATTACAGCCGGACTATAAAGGATTTTACGCCAAAGCCAAAGAAAGTACGAAAGGTAACTAATAACCTTTTGGCTTAAAATACTTTTTGAGGTTTTGATGCGTTCTTGGTAGAGTAAAATCAATAAAAACCTGACTACCTTATGAGTGGAGATCAAATACTTCAGTTATTTGCTTATTTATTACCAGCCGTTGTTACCGGAGCAGTTGCTTTCTATTTTTTTAGATTGCACACCCGGAATGAAGATGGTCGCAGACGCTTTTTACTGCACAAAGATTCTCAAAAAGAAACTTTGCCCATTCGTTTACAAGCATACGAGCGTATGGCGCTCTTTTTGGAGCGTATTGCCCTGAACAGTCTTGTGGTTCGAGTAGCACCAACAGGTAAAAAGAAAAGCGATTACGAAAACCTGTTGATCAAACAGATTGAAACGGAATTCGAGCATAATCTATCACAGCAGATATATATGTCCGATTCTTGCTGGAACATTATCAAAACGGCTAAAAATACAACCATTCAAATCATCCGTTCCGCTGGAATGAGCGAAACCGATTCTCCGGATAAGCTTCGGGAAGATATTCTCAATCAGACTATGGAAAAGGAATCTCCTTCCAACGCCGCTTTGGCCTTTGTAAAAAAAGAAGTCGCCGAGCTTTGGGATTGATGCGGTCCAGTAATACAGTTTGCAGTAAGCAGTGGCAGTTGGCAGTCCGCAGTAACTCAATAACTTGATCCAGTGGTCGGAAGCCCCATGTCCGAAGTCGGGAGTTTTGGAACTTGATATTTGAATTTGCAGTCAACAGTTAGGCAGTAAGCCAATAACTCCTAACTCTGAACTTGAGTCTTGGTTCTTAAGTCTTGATTCTTGGCTCTTAAACTTGACGTTTGAGTTTAATGCACGAAGTCGGAAGTCAGTTGGCGGTAAGCAGTAACTCAATAACCTAGTCGGATGCAAGATGCACGAAGTCTTGGTTCTCTTTTCTTTGCTCTTGAACTTGATGCCTGAGTATGTCATTCCTGCGAAGGCAGGAATCCATTTTTTAAAGAAACCTGGGAACATATCACAAAGTAGATTTCTCACCCTCCCATTGGTCGGTTCGTAATGAAAATGGAATAATTGATGGTCATTTGTGCAATTCGTGTCTGCCGTGGGTAGGGATTATAGGAGATTGATGCTCTAGGCAGTAAACAGTTTGCAGTACCGTAGTCGGCAGTAACTGAATAACCCAATAACTCCTAACTCTGAACTCCTAACTCCTAACTTGAGTCTTGAACCTAAATCTTTCCCATTTTCCCCAAAACAAACAGGATGATTATGGGAATGGCCAGTAACACCACAATTAGTGTATCCGTCACAAAAAGTTCTGGCTTAAACAACAAAGTGGTTGCATAGCCCCCAATGGCCCCACCAAAGTGAGCGGTATGTCCAATGTTGCCCATTCTACTCTTCATACCCCATATGGAATACAACAAATAAGCAATTCCCAACACATACGCAGGTAAGGGAATCGGGATAAACATAATGCCCAATTGCATATCAGGATTCAACAATATGGCCGCATACAGAACCCCCATCACTGCACCACTGGCGCCAACGGCACTATAATAAGGCTCATCTTTATGGAAAAACAAAGCCAGAAGACTGCCAGCAATCAAACTAACTAGGTAAATAATCAGAAACTTGATGGAACCAAACCAGCTGATCACCACGGGAGCAAAAAAGTAGAGCGTGAACATGTTCAGGAACAAATGGGAAATATCCACGTGCAAGAAGCCCGAAGTCACCATTCTTTCACGCTGCCCGGCCTGTATGGCGCTGATATTGAACTTGTACCTGTCAAAAAAAACCATGTTGTTGAATCCGCGTAAGGAAACCAAGACATTGGCGGCCATAATAGCAATAGTGGCAATATGTAAATTAAGCATGTAAATAAAGGTTTGGGTTCAAATATAGCTATATTTGTACACAAGAATAGTCTATGCAGCTGGTAGTTTATATCCTTGTTTATCCTTTGCTCTGGTTGATTTCCAGACTTCCCTTTAAAATCATTTATTTTATTTCTGATGGTGTCTATGTACTCTTGTACCATGTAATCGGGTATCGTAAAAAAGTGGTACGCAACAACTTGGTCCTTGCTTTTCCTGAAAAGTCGGATGAAGAACGATTGTTGATCGAAAAAGAATTCTACAAACATTTCTGCGATATGTTTCTGGAGATGATTAAGACTTTGGGCATTACCAATAAGCAAATGAAAAAAAGATATGTTTTCACAAATGTTGAGGTAATGCAAAAACTGGAAAATGAAGGCAAAAACATTATGATAATGATGCCCCATTATGCTAGTTGGGAATGGGTGTTTTCATTAAACTCAATGGTCAAATCAAAGGCGTACGCGATTTATCAACCCATACAGAATAAATATTTTGACAGATTGGTGCGCAACATCCGAAGCAAATATGGAACCACACTGATTAAAACCTATGAGAGTCGAAATATTATTGCAGCGGCAAAAGAAACGAACGAATTAATTACGGTTGGTATCATTAGTGATCAATCCCCTATGCTGCAAAGAGCTCGGCATTGGACAAAATTCATGGATGTTTTGGTGCCCATACACGTAGGCGCGGAAGAACTCTGTAAAAGCCACGGGATGATTCCTGTTTATCTTAAGGTAAAAAAAGTAGGACGAGGATACTATCAAGCCACGTTTAAAATTTTGACCGAAAATCCTAGCGTGATAGCAAATTATGAGATTTCTGAAGCTTTTATGAAAGAAACAGAAAAATCCATTCGTGAGGCTCCGGAATATTATTTCTGGACCCATAAACGCTGGAAACACAAGGACAAAGTACCAAAAGAGTTCCAAAAAGATACCTCAAAAGCGGTCAGCTCCTAGATTCCAGCAACTTCCTTAATCTCACCAATAATGCGGTCGGCCAAACTATCAGCTTCATTTTGTGATTTAGCCTCGGTATAAATTCGGATAATAGGTTCCGTATTCGATTTGCGAAGATGCACCCAGTTTTCAGGGAAATCAATCTTTACCCCATCAATGGTTGATACCTCTTCATCCTTGTACTTGTTGTGCATGGCATCCAAAAGCGCATCAACATCCAAGTCGGGGGTCAATTGTATTTTTTTCTTGCTCATAAAATAGCTGGGGTAACTGGCACGTAGCTCAGCCACGGTTCCACCTCTTTCTGCCATCAACATCAAGAACAAAGCCGTTCCTACCAAAGCATCACGACCATAATGACTTTCTGGGTAAATAATTCCTCCGTTCCCCTCTCCACCAATAATGGCGTTGTTTTCTTTCATTTTGGTCACTACATTGACCTCACCGACCGCAGCAGCTTCGTATGTGCCACCGTGTTTTTCGGTAACATCGCGCAATGCCCTGGAGGATGAAAGATTGGAAACGGTATTCCCCTTGGTCTTGCCCAAGACATAATCGGCACAGGCCACCAAAGTGTATTCCTCCCCGAACATTTCACCATCGTTGCTGATGAATGCCAAACGGTCAACATCGGGGTCTACCACAATACCAAAATCGGCCTTTTCTTCCACTACTTTCTTGCAGATGTCCCCCAAATGTTCCTTCAAAGGTTCAGGATTGTGCGGAAAATGGCCCGTTGGGTCACAATAAAGCTTTACGACCTCCACGCCCAATTCTTCCAACAACTTGGGAATGGCAATACCTCCTGTGGAGTTTACGCCATCAACCACCACTTTGAATCCCTTGCCCCTGATCACATCGGCATCTACCAAGGAAAGTTCCAAAACTTCATCAATATGGATATCGATATAGGAATCATTTTTAATGATTTCTCCCAGATCATCCACTTCAGCGAACTCAAAATCCTCTTCTTCGGCCAATTCCAAAATTTTGGCCCCTTGCTCGGCATCCAAAAACTCACCACGTTCGTTCAACAATTTAAGTGCATTCCATTGCTTGGGGTTATGGCTGGCCGTTAAAATGATTCCTCCATCAGCCTTTTCCAAAGGAACGGCAATTTCTACCGTTGGCGTGGTGGACAATCCCAAATCAATCACATCGATCCCCAACCCGACCAAGGTGGAAACCACCAAGTTCTGGATCATCTCGCCCGACAAACGGGCATCCCGTCCAATTACGACCTTCAATTTTTGTTTGTTGGAATATGACTTTAACCAAGTCCCATAAGCAGCAGCAAATTTTACCGCGTCAACGGGCGTTAAGTTATCGTTAGTGTTGCCCCCGATGGTTCCTCGTATTCCAGAAATTGATTTAATCAGTGTCATAATTGTTAAAAAAGTTTTTGCAAATATAATCGGGCATATCCGATTCCATGTTTTGAATTTGTAAATTTCGACAGAAAAAGAATTTGCCCCGATGAACTTCTTGGCTCATATTTATCTATCTTTTGATGATAAGGAAATCACTTTGGGTAATTTCTTTGCGGATCATATCCGTGGAAACAAGTACAAACACCTGCCGGATAAAATCCAGAAGGGCATACTCCTCCATCGGGAAATCGACACCTTTACCGATTCTCATCCCATCGTGAGGCAAAGTAGCAAACGCCTCCATAAAAATTACAGCCATTACAGCCGAGTTATTGTAGACATTTATTACGACCACTTTTTAGCCAAAAACTGGAGTGATTATTCCAAAACACCTTTGGATGAATTTGTGGAGGACTTCTATGATTTATTGGAAGACAACTACGACATCCTCCCCATGGCCACCAAACGCATGATGCCCTACATGATTACGGACAATTGGTTGCTCAATTATGCCAATTTAGCTGGAATTGACCGTGTTTTGAACGGAATGAACCGACGCACCAAAAACAAATCCAAGATGAATTTTGCCATTTTAGACCTTGAAGAGCACTATACTGATTTTGAAAATGAATTCACCTCATTTTTTAAAGAATTGATTACCTTTTCCAACCAAAAATTTATTTCTCTATGCAAAGACTAATACTCCTCTTGCCCCTAATCTTATTTATCCATTGTAAACAACAACCTGCAAAACCAACCGGACTGGTCGCCGAAAAGGCGATGGTGGTATCCGCACGCGAAGAAGCTTCACAATTGGCGGCGGACATTATGAAAAAAGGTGGAAATGCTTTTGATGCCATGGTCGCAACAGAACTTTCTTTGGTGGTCGCATACCCTTTTGCGGGTAGCGTTGGCGGAGGCGGATTTATGGTTTACCGCAAGAGCAATGGCGAGGTCGGAGGAATCGATTATAGAGAAAAAGCCCCTTTGGCAGCCCACAAGGATATGTATTTGGATTCCTTGGGCAATGTAATTCCAGGAATGAGCACCTCGGGCGGGACCGCAGTAGGTGTGCCAGGAACGGTGGCCGGGGTACTGGAAGTCCACAAGAAATTCGGGAAACTTCCACTCAAAGAGATTATAGAGCCAATTATAGCACTTGCAAAAAAAGGCGTTGTTGTCACCAAAAAACAAGCTAACCGATTGGAAGGCTATCGGGAGGATTTTATTGAAGCCAATGGGGACAGCACCAAATTTGCAGGTCCTTTTGTTACGGGCGATACTATAAAATACCCCGCCTACGCCAAAACACTTCAAAAAATTATGGAAGAAGGCAGGGATGGTTTTTACAGAGGTGAGGTTGCCCAAAAACTGGCTGCTTTTGTACAGGAAAATGGCGGTTACATCACCGAAGAAGATTTGGAAAAGTATGAAGCTGTTTGGAGAGACCCCATAGTTTTTGATTACAAGGGCATCAAGATTATTTCCATGAGCCCGCCCAGTAGCGGCGGGGTTACCATCAACCAAATATTTAAAATGATGGAACCCTACGATGTTTCAAAATTTGGACACAACTCCACCAAAACCATTCAGTTGTTCACCGAAGCTTCACGAAGAGCGTATGCGGACAGGAACTACTATTTGGGCGACCCCGATTTTGTGGACATTCCTTATGATATGCTGCTGAATGATGACTATCTTCAAGAAAGAATGGCCAATTTCTCTTTTGATAAGGCCACACTATCATCAGAAGTAAGCCACGGTGAAGTAGAGATTATTGAAAGTGCCCAAACCACCCATTTTTCCATAGTGGACAGTGAGGGAAATGCCGTTTCTGTAACCTCCACACTTAACGGCGGGTATGGTTCCAAGCTATATTGCGATGAACTCGGTTTCTTTTTGAACAACGAAATGGACGATTTCAGTGCCAAACCCGGTGTCCCCAACATGTTTGGACTTATAGGCGCCGAAGCCAATAGCATTGAACCGGAAAAACGTATGTTGAGCAGTATGACGCCTACTATTGTGGAGAAGGACGGCAAGTTGTACATGGTGGTCGGCACTCCCGGAGGTTCCACCATCATTACAGCGGTGGCACAGACTATTTTAAACGTATATGAGTTTAATTTGAGCATGCAAGAAGCAGTCAATGCGCCACGATTCCACCACCAATGGTTGCCCGATATGGTGATTTTTGAACCCGAAGGCTTTTCTGAAGAACTCAAAACCGAGTTAAAATCCAAAGGATACATTATTAACGAAGAGCGCACGCCCATTATCGGCAAAGTAGATGCCATTCGTGTTTTGCCCGATGGAAAGCTCGAAGGTGGAGCGGACAAACGTGGCGACGATACCGCAGTTGGATATTAATTTTCCCAAATATGAAGTTTGATGTTGTTGTTTTAACGGACCATCGTTATGTGGCTCCAAAAAAGAAGACACCCTATATTGAAAATGTATTGCAAGAAGACCGCCTAGTTCTTGAAGCATTGCAAAAACAAGGCTTACGGGCCATTCGCAAATCTTGGGACGACCCCAATTTTGATTGGTCAACCACCAAATACGCCTTGTTTAGAACTACTTGGGACTATTTTGACCGTTATTCAGAATTTTCAAAATGGTTGGAGACAGCTTCAAAACAAACGCAGTTCATCAATTCCAAAGCACTCATCTATTGGAATATTGACAAGCATTACCTGCAAGATTTATCAAACGCTGGCGTGACCATTCCCAAAACGGTTTTTGTGGAAAAAGGCACAAAAGCTACCCTTGCCGATGCCATTGCAAATGCAAAATCAGACCATGGCTTTACGACGGACACCTATATTTTAAAACCTTGTGTTTCGGGCGCGGCACGGCACACATACAAAATCCAGAAAAATGAAATTGAAAAACATGAGGCCATTTTCCAAGAATTAGTGGTGGAAGAAGCCATGATGCTTCAAGAATTTCAGCAAAATATTGTTTCGGAGGGAGAAATATCTATGATGGTTTTTAACGGTGAATTTACCCATGCGGTACTGAAAATTGCAAAACCTGGGGATTTTAGGGTTCAAGATGATTTTGGAGGAACTGTTCATGAGTACAATCCCACTAAAGAACAAATAGCATTCGCCAAAAGTGTGGTAAATGCTGCACCGGATTTACCCATTTATGCCAGAGTAGATATTTTTAAGGACAATAATGGCAATTGGGCCTTGACCGAACTGGAAATTTTTGAGCCGGAACTTTGGTTTCGTTTAAACCCTAAAGCGGCAGATTTTTTGGCAAAAGCCATCAAAGAAACTTGCATTGCTTATTAAACCCAATTTGGGTTGTTCTATATTTTTATATTTAATAAATATTTTAAAATGAAAAACTTACCTCTCCTCCTATTAAGTATAACCTTCGGATGTTTTGCCCAGCAAAAAAACACGGGCAATCTAGTCGCCTTGGATGATGCTTTTTATAACTACGTGGATAAAGATGCAAAAATTGAGGTTTTGGCCGAAGATTTTATATGGTCGGAAGGACCTGTATGGGTAAAAGAAGGTGGATTTCTTCTGTTTTCCGATGCTCCCCAGAACACCATTTTTAAATGGCAAGAGGATGAAGGGATCACGACATTTTTAGAGCCTTCGGGCTACACGGGAATACTTCCATATAGTAGGGAACCCGGCAGCAATGGACTTATCATAAACAGCAATGGTAAATTGGTGGCCTGTGAGCATGGCGACCGAAGAATTTCCCGTATGCCTTTATCGGGTGGTGGAAAAGTTACGGTGGCCGATAGATGGCAAGGAAAACGTTTTAATAGCCCAAATGATATTGTACAAGCTTCCAATGGCATCTATTATTTTACAGACCCTCCCTACGGCCTACCGGAACAGGAAAATTCCAAAACACGCGAAATTGATGCTTTTGGGGTATATAAAATAGATACGGCGGGCAAGGTGGATATGGTAATCAGTAATCTTACACGGCCCAATGGTGTGGCACTGTCCCCCGATGAAAAAATCCTCTATGTGAACCAATCCGATTCAAAAGCACCCTACATTATGGCCTACAACATCCAGCCTGATGGCTCCTTGGATAAAGGACGTATCTTTTTTGATGCAACTTCCTTAATGGAATCTGGGCTTGTGGGTTCGTTGGACGGCATTAAAGTAGCCCAAGACGGTACTATTTTTTCAACGGGACCAAGCGGAATTTTGATAATTACTCCCAAAGGAAAGCTTTTGGGACGCATTGAAACGGGGCAGCGCACAGCCAATTGTGCTTGGGGCAATGATGGCTCGGTACTTTATATGACCGCCCATAATTACCTGATGCGAATTCAAACCCAAACTATGGGGACTGGATTTTAATATGTTTTACTACCAATGCCTCGCGGGCTTGCCGAGGTAGTTTACTTGGCAATCTGCCTTTTCAATTCTTCCATCGACTCCTGAAGCTGTTTCAATAAACCTGTTTCTGTAGTGGCATCCACATTAAAGGTAAGTTTACTGCTCACCTCCCAAATTTCTTGGATTTGAAAAGGTTTGATTTCGTATGGCGGATAAGTTTCGTTTAAGGACACAAGGGTTATGTTATTGGAATTTGGCTTTCGTTCTATTTTCTTCACCATTACAGAATCCTGAAGCACCACCACGTACATTTTATTGGGGCTCACATGATCAATATGCTCAATGGCTTTTGCCAAGACCCAATCGTTGGGCCTTAAATTGGGCAACATGCTATCTCCCTCGACCTGAAAACCTCGATAAGTGGCGTTCCTGAACTCGGGAATGGGCATATCAAAAGCGGGCAATTGCCTGTACCAACTTGTATCTGAAATATTCTGGGGATATCCCGCAGCCGCTTTTGCGTTTACCATCACCATGTTATCGTTATCGGAATTGTCCACTGTAACCACTTTGGGGATAACACTGGTTCTGGAAGTGTCCAAATGTTTCTGATCACTTTCCCCGAACAACCAAAGTGGATTTATTTTAAACTGGCGCAAGAGTTCTGCAACCACCTTTCCCGATAATTTAGTCCTTCCCCTTTCAATATCTGCTGTGGTGTTCTTCACCCCCAATAATTTGGCAAATTCGGTTTGGGTGTAACCGAGCTCCCTACGGATATCGGTAAATCGTTTCAGGGTTGATTCGTTTTCCATTTCTTCATTTTTGGTGTCACTTCGAGCTGTCATCCTGAGCGCAGTCGAAGGAATAATCGAGAAGCCTCCTAACCATTTAGCAAAGAACAGGTCTCGACTTAAGCTTATCTGGAGCAGAGTCGAAAGGCTCAACCTGACATCTCGTACCAAATATATAACATTTGGATTATTTCCAAAAAATTTTATGGATTATTTCCATTATTTGGATTATTTCCATATATTTGATTGGATTATTTCCAATAGTCGATGTTTTTAATTTATTAAAATGACAATTATGGAACCCACAACAACCCTTATTTACGATGGCAGTTTTAATGGATTTCTGACCGCAATCTTTATAGCTTTTGATGAGAAAATTGATGTGGCCGACATTCAAAAAAACAATCAAAGCCAAAGCGGATTGTTTTCCGATACAGAAACCGTTTTTACCAATGTAGAAAAGGCCAAACGGGTATGGAACGGCATCCGAAACAAAAGTCATAATGCCATATCCAATATCTATTTCGCTTTTTTGAGTGAAGCCGAAGGCGTTGAACTCATGCTTTACACCTATATTCAAAAACTAATGCGCGCCCAAAACGGTAAATATTTGGACTATTCGGATAGTACTGTGGTGTACATTGGCCAATTGGCCAAAAAAGTGGGGAGGGAAAAACACCGTATGGAAACCTTTGTCCAGTTTCAGTTGAGCAAGGACGATATTTATTTTGCAAACATTGAACCTGATTTTGATGTGCTGCCTTTAATCTCCAAACATTTCCGCGGCTGTTATGCTGATCAGCAATGGTTGATCTACGATGTGAAACGCAAATACGGCATCTTTTACAATTTAGATCATGTGGAAATGGTATCTCTCAATTTAAAAGATATTCACCACAATAAAACAGTAAAAAGTGATGCATTTGCTCCCAACCAAACCCTTTGGAACGATTATTTTAAAAGTACCAACGTCGCATCGTGCATCAATCCAAAATTACACACACAGCATATACCGAAACGAAATTGGAAGTATTTGGGTGAGAAGAGAGAGGCGGTTTGATTATCCCCCTACCCCCTCTCCCCCACAAAATGGTCGCTTTTGCTTTTAAAACAGCACATAAGACTGGTTAAACTGCCGTAAATGCGGGTAATGTATTGTTATAGATCCACCTTTTCTTGGTCGTCCAATTTTTTACTGCTATTTATTTTTTGGTCCATTAGGCAAATAGAGTAAATACCCATTCCCAAGCGACTTGAAACTGGGTTAACCCTTGTAGGTGACCCTATAAATAGCGTCCCCTTCATCATCGGAAATCAATAAAGAACCATCTTCCAAGAAAAGCAAATCTACAGGCCTACCAAAGGCTTCTTGTGACTCCTCGTCCAACCAACCATCAATAAAGGGTTCGTAACTTACGGCTTCCCCATTTTCGAGTTTTACCAAGGTTACCCTGTACCCCACTTTTGAGGAACGGTTCCAAGAACCGTGCTCAGCCAAAAATGCATGCTTTTGATAGGCTTCCGGGAACATGGGGCCTTTACCAAATTTAACACCAAGGGCCGCTACGTGTGCACCCAAGGGCTGTACCGGTGGCACAAAATCGGAACAGGGGCGTTGGTCTCCATATTCAGGGTCTTTAACTGTTCCCCCGTGGCAATAGGGGTAACCAAAATGCTGACCCGCCTCGGTAAGTTTGTTCAGTTCCCCCGGTGGCACATCGTCTCCCATCATGTCCCTACCGTTGTCCGTAAACCACAACTCGTTGGTGTCCGGGTGCCACGTAAAACCAACAGTGTTGCGCACTCCATGGGCTACAATCTCCCGATTACTGCCATCGGGATTCATTCTAGTGATGGAGGCATAACGTTTATCTACCGTAGCGCTATCGCAAATATTGCACGGGGCTCCCACGGGCACATACAATTTATCGTCAGGGCCAAAGGCAATGTATTTCCAGCCATGGTGAAATTCAGTCGGGTAATCGTCATAGATCAATTCCGGTTCTTGTGGGTTTTCCAACTGCGATTCAATATTGGTGTACTTGAACATTCGGCTCACTGCGGCCACATACAAAGCTCCATCTTTAAACGCTACGCCGTTGGGCTGCTCCAAATCGGAAGCAATGGTGTAGGTTTTATCTACCTTGTAATCGCCGTCCGTATCTTTTAGGGCGTATACTTTACCTTCGTTTCGAGTACCCACGAACAAGGTGCCGTCCGATCCCATGGCCATGGAGCGTGCTCCCTCAATGTTTTTCGCATAAAGTTCAATACTAAAGCCTTCGGGAAGGTTAAGGTGGTTCATATTCAATTGGAGTGAATCCTGTGAAGATTCTTCCGTAGCATCTACTACTTTTTCTTCGGTTGATTCTTCATCATTGCTTTCTTTTTTTCCATTACAGGCAAGAAAACTTACGGAAAGGATCAACATAACTATTGACCTAAGGGGCAAAGTATATATTTTCATCTTGGTTTTTTAGTTTTTTGGTTTCTGAGTCAATAAAGCTATAACAAAATGCTGGAAAGAGGAAGAAGTTTCGGGTTTGATCTGGTTTCTGGTTACTGCCCTGCTTACTGTGTTATTAAGTTATTTTGTTGTTGGGTTGTTGGAATTTGAGTTTGAACTTGCACTTGATGATTGAGTTTGGGCTTGATGTCGGATGTCGGAGGTCAGTTGCGGTGTTCAGTACTCAATAACCCAATAACTTAGTAATTCCTAACTCATAACCCTGAACTTGGCTTTTGGCTCTATCCTTTCTTTTTGACACAAATTTCACGAATGATCACAGATTTTTCATTCCTTGCACTTGATGCTTGAGTTTGAACTTGAACTTGTCCGATGCTCGTTTCTGGTTTACGGTTTCAAGTTTCAGGCTTCAGGTGACTGTCAACTGTCCACTGCATACTGTGTTATTCAGTTGTTGGAACTTGTTATTTGAGTTTGAACCTACACTTCAACCTAACTTTCCCTACTCCTCCTTATATTCGGAGAGATTGCCTTGATACCAAATATTGGTTCGATGGGAACTGGAAACAGCAAGCCTAGCCTTTCCATTGGGATAGAGCTGTGCAATTACCTGAAAATTCTCGGATTCTTGGCTAATAGTAAACCGCATGGTTTTTCCAGTATCCTTTTTGTTGGCAGAGAAAGAAAGATCCTTTGGAATTCCATCAAATTTGATACCTGCTTTGTCTTGATCGTAATACCCTCCCATTTGGCGCTCACCAAAAAAAGGAAGGTCTGCTTTAACGCTATCGCCCACCATGCGTAAATATCCTCCAGTACCCGAAATATCTATGCGGCTTGCTGTACTACCATACGGCAACAACCCAGCATTGGCAATGCTATTTAATCCTTGACTGGCCATGGGTTGTGCCCAATTGGCTTCAATTTCGAACTGTTGGTCGGAAATCATCCTGTCCAAAGCCGCAATTTCCTCGGGTGTTGCTTGGTTTTTACTCGATGCACATGCAAACATGATCAATAGCAAGAGGAAAGCTCCAACTTTTAAAATAGATTCCATTGTTTTGATTATTAACTTCTTACAAAGTACAAAATAGTCAAACCAATTCCGAGACAAATAACGGTGTGTTAACGTTTAAAGCGTTCAAAAATGGCCAATGTCTTTTTGGTATTGATAAAATATACTCCTGTTAAAAGAATGGCCGCGGCTATTATGGATTGCAGTGTAATCTGTTCATCCAAAAAATACCATCCCAACAAAAGGGCAACAATCGGATTTACATAGGTAGAGGTTGCCACTTTTTCCGGAGAAACGGCCTTGAGCAGGTAATTGAACGAGGTAAAGGCCACAATACTTCCCAAAAAGATCAGCAATACCATGGCCAACTGTACCTCACCGCCCCAAGCCAAAGGCGAAGTCCATTCTTCCCCGAATCCAAGGCTCATCAAACTTAAAACAAGGCCGGCAAAGAGCATTTGGTAGCCCGTGTTCACAAAATAATTGGTGGGCAGATCCGCCTTGGCCACAAAAAGACTGGCGTAGGCCCAGCAGAGCATGCAGAAAAAGATCATGATCATACCCACAATGGACTCTTCTTGGGCAATGATCTGCTTTTGGCTTACCAACAAATAGATTCCGATTATTCCTAAAACAACACCGACAACGGACATGGGCTGAATTTTTTTGCCTTGCAGTACGCGCATCAACAAAAGAATAATGAGGGGCTGGGAAGAAATTTCCAGAGCTGCGAAGCCCGTATCCACATAACGCAGGGCCCAAACCACCAAACCATTGCCAATGCTCAAGAAAAGCACTCCCGCAATCAGGGTGTTCAAAAGTTGTTTTTTGGTGATTAGCAAGGAGGTTCCCATAATTTTGGCCAGGAGAAAAATACAAAGACCTGCCAAGGTGAACCTGAAACTGGCCAGCATAAAGGGTTCCAGTTCCAATACAGCTATCTTGTTCAACAAATAGGTAGAGCCCCAGATCACATAAATGGCAAAAAAAGCCAGGATGACGAGAGCAGATTTGGAGGATTTTGCCATTTTAAGGACAGTTTAACCGCCCTGCAATATTACGTATGTTTATTGGAGTATGTAACCGTGAAGTTAAATTTTAGCTGATTTTTCTGCTTGAATGGATTATAGCGGTTTGTTTAAATCAAATATGTAGGATGCAAACTCGCTTTCCAATTTTTTAAAGCGATTTAAATGCTCTTCAATTTCGTTGTTTTTTGAATCAAAATTTATCTTTCGCTCTCTAATTTTAGACATTACCTGCTTTTCGTGAGCTCTATAACTCTGGATGTGTTTGTTCAGTTCGTAAAATTTTTCGAACCGCCTTGGACACTTAGGTTCATAAATGTACGAATTCAGTTTTTCGGACAGGCGTTGTACCATTCTCTGGTTTCGTTCCACCCGCATCAGTACATCTTGTTCATATTCGATACTATTTTGGGTGATATGCTCCATTGGCTCGCAAGAATTTTTAGTATTAATTATTTGACACCCTTTAAGTTAAGCAAATACTTACAAATACTGATATAGTTAACTATCTTTTAATGATTTATTTAATTTAAATAAAAAAAGACCCGATAAAAACCGGGTCTTATACAATTTAGGTGCGGAAAAAATTAATTTTCGGTCTGCTCGTAAGCCTCCTCTTTCAATTCGTCAGAGGCAATAATGGCTAATTCCACTCGTCTGTTTGCTGCTTTACCTGAAGCGGTATCGTTGCTTTCCACAGGTTGTTCTTCGCCATACCATTTGGTGGTAAAACGTCCACTGGAAATGCCTTTGGCCACTAAATACCCGGTTACGGCCTGTGCCCTACGTTGGGAAAGCCCCATGTTGTAATCGGCGGCACCATCGCTATCGGTATGTCCTTCCACCAAAATATTGGTTTTAGGATATTCCATAAAAATTCCGGCCAATTTGTCCAATGTGGTAGCGGAAGCTCCTTTAATATCAGACTTATTGGTGTCAAAATAAACACCGTTCTCACCACTAAAGGTAACATTGATGCCCTCTCCTACCCTTTGCACTTCTGCACCTGGGATTTCCTGTTCAATTCTTTCGGCTTGCCTGTCCATGCGATTACCAATGTAACCACCGGCAGCACCGCCGACCACAGCTCCGATAATGGCGCCAAGAGCTGTATTTCCTTTTCCTACGTTGTTGCCAATTACACCACCAATAACGGCACCGCCACCGGCACCAATTGCGGCACCTTTTTGGGTATTGTTCGCATTTTTGATGGCATCACAACCAATAATCATGGTCAACGCCAAAAAAGCCGTTGCCCCTTTTAAAACTATATTTTTCATTGAATTATTTTTTTGAGAATTCATAAACAACAGTAACGGGTGTACCGTCAACCGACACATTGGATTTAAGGGTCATGGATTGTTCGGACAGGTTAACGATGTTCAAACGGTATCCGTACCCACCGGAAATATCCTTTCGCTTATCGTCAATAAACTTAAATTGAAGCTGGCTTTGGTAACTCTGTTGCGGCTCCACTACGGACCATCTAAAAAAACGGTCGCCTCCTTGACAAAGCGAGCTTTGGGCTATAGTGTATCTCCCAGTACTATTGTTGTCTCTAAAAAACCATTCGCTATCCTCAAAGCAGATGTCCTCTGCATCGTTGAAAATGACGGATTTAAAGTTTCCGGTATTGTTTTCGTAGTAAACATTGTCCAAGTTCCAGGTTCCACTAAACAAATTTCGCTGTGCTCTAGCGCTTTTGGAAATGGAACACGATGAGAATAAAAATCCCATCACCGTGAAAAGTAAAAGTGATCGTTTTATCATAAGTATTAAGTTAATGTTCAAAAAATATACGTTTGGGGACGTATTTATAGTTGTTAAATTATCAAAAAAAAGTTAAACAACTGATTTTAATATTGATATAGTTCAATTAATGCTGATTCGAATCGGTTTTTTGGTAAATAATTGGCTTCAAGTGGTTTTGCAAAGGGTACCGGGGTTTCCAAACTGCCGACTCTTTTTATGGGAGCGTCCAGAAACTCAAAACAGTTTTCCATGACCAAGGCCGATATATCGCTGGCAATACCTCCAAATAAGGTATCTTCATGAAGCACGATCAATTTCCCGGTCTTTTTTACCGAATTGAAAATAATTTCGGTGTCCAATGGTTGAAGCGTTCGCAAATCAATCAAATCTGTATCAATTTCAGGGTGTTCTTCGAGAATTTCCAAAGCCCAATGTACGCCTGCACCATAGGTAACCACCGTTAGGGAGTTCCCTTCCCTTAAAAGTTTGGCCTTGCCAAACGGCAAGGTGTAGTAATCTTTAGGAACATCACCTTTAACACTTCGATACAACCCTTTGTGCTCAAAAAACAGCACGGGATTGGGGTCGTTAACCGCTGTGGCCAACAATCCTTTGGCGTCATAAGGAAATGCGGGATATACCACTTTGAGTCCAGGGGTTTTGGTGAACCAAGCTTCATTGGTCTGGGAATGGAAAGGCCCCGCCCCTACACCGCCGCCGCAGGGCATTCGGATGACTACATCGGCTTTTTCGTTCCAACGGTAATGCACTTTTGCCAAATAGTTGACAATAGGGTTGAACCCAGAACTGACAAAATCGGCAAACTGCATTTCAACCATAGCTTTCATTCCGTTGATGGACAACCCCATGGCCGCGGAAACAATCACCGACTCACAAATGGGTGTATTTCGTACCCGACTTTTTCCAAATTTGGGCACAAAACCTTCGGTAATTTTGAAAACACCCCCGTAATCCGCGACATCTTGCCCCATAATAATGAGCTCGTTGTGGCGGTACATGGATTGCTCTAATCCTTGCGAAATGGCATCAACAAATCGAATGTTTTCAGATTCATTTGATTTAGATTCAACATGCTGATAATTAAATTCTTGATGAACCTCGTTTAATTCTTTAGTTTCATTAACGGAAACTTCGGGTTCATCAAAAGCCAACTGTAAATTGGAATTGATTTCTTCTGCAATTTCAGCTTTAAGTTCATCTATTATTTCCTCGGTAAGCACTCCTTCTTCCAACAGAAAATTTTCATAATTGGAAATAGGGTCTTTCTTTTCCCATTCCTTCATCAACTTATCCGGAACATATTTGGTTCCGCTCGCCTCTTCGTGCCCTCGCATCCGAAACGTTTTGAATTCCAAAAGCACTGGTCGCGGCCTCCTCCGAATGGCTTTGCACAATTGATCCACTTTGGCGTACACTTCTAAGATGTTGTTGCCATCAATAATTCTGGACTCAATGCCATACCCTTTGGCCCTATCCGCCAAATGTTCACAATTGTATTGCTCGTTGGTTGGTGTGGAAAGCCCATAACCATTGTTCTCAATACAGAACAACACGGGTAGGTTCCAAACAGAGGCCACGTTCAAGGCTTCATGAAAATCCCCTTCACTGGTCGCGCCTTCACCTGTAAAAACGGCCGTTACCCGTTTCTTTCTCCGTAACATATCGGCCAAAGCAATACCATCGGCCACCCCGAGTTGAGGGCCCAGATGCGAAATCATGCCAACAATCTTGTATTCCTGAGTTCCAAAATGGAAACTACGATCCCTACCTTGGGTAAAACCGCTTTGTTTTCCTTGCCATTGCGCAAAAAGTCGGTTCAAAGGAATATTTCTGGAGGTAAAAACACCTAGATTTCGATGCATGGGCAGAATATACTCACTCTCCTTGAGCGCTTTGGTAACGCCAACGGAAATCGCCTCCTGCCCTATTCCACTAAACCATTTGGAAATCTTGCCTTGCCGCAGAAGAATCAGCATCTTCTCCTCTATCATTCTCGGCTTAAGCATGCCTTTGTACAAATCCAACAACTTTTCATGTTCCAAGCTGCCAATATGATACCTCATACAATAAAATTCTATTGGTTAAATGTAGTAAAAAGCCTTTCAAAACGCTTTAAAATTCTAAAACCTTCAGCATTATTCCCTATTTTTGACATTATTTCAAAGATGACAATATGAGTGCTATTCCAAGTGTGGACCTGAAAGATTTTGTTTCGGGTGACCCAAAAAGAAAAGAAAAGTTTGTCAAAGAAATCGGGGCTGCTTTTGAGGATATCGGTTTTGTGGCACTGAGCGGACATTTTTTATCGGATGAGTTAGTGGAAAATCTTTATGCCGAAATAAAAAAGTTCTTTAATCTACCACAAGAGGTTAAGGATAAGTATGAAATTGAAGGCATTGGAGGACAAAGAGGATACACTTCCTTTGGAAAAGAGCATGCGAAAGGCAAAAAAGAAGGCGACCTGAAGGAATTTTGGCATTTCGGTCAATATGTGGAAGACAATCCCGAACTGGAAGCTGAATACCCTGACAATGTTACCGTAAAGGAGCTTCCCGACTTTAACAATGTTGGAAAGGAAACGTATAAAATGCTGGAGAAAACCGCAAAGTATGTGCTTCGCGCTTTGGCTTTGCACCTTGATTTGGAAGAAACCTATTTTGATGACTACATAAAGAACGGGAACTCCATCTTAAGGCCCATCCACTATCCACCAATCACTGAAGAGCCCAAAAATGCGGTAAGAGCAGCGGCACATGGGGACATTAACCTTATTACTTTATTGATGGGTGCTCACGGTAAAGGACTTCAGGTAAAAGATCACGAAGGAAACTGGGTGGATGCCATTGCAAGACCTGACCAACTGATGATCAATGTTGGGGATATGCTCTCCAGACTATCCAATAACAAGTTAAAATCAACCATACATCAAGTGGTCAATCCACCAAAGGAACTTTGGGGCACTTCCCGCTATTCCATTCCGTTTTTTATGCACCCTGTTAGCGATATGCCGTTAAACTGCCTGGAAAACTGTATTGATGATGAGCATCCCAAGGCTTTTGAGGACATTACCGCAGGAGCGTATCTACACGAAAGATTGATAGAACTAGGATTGATAAAAAAATAATCGATTATACACAATTGTACCAGTGGTCAATCCAAATGTCATATCGAGCGCAGTCGAGATGTTTTTGTCTGCCTTTCGACTGCGCTCAAGAGGACAAAAACAAAGCATCGGCACAAACCTTCAAGGTCGCTGGTACAATTACTGATATACAAAAACAACAATAATGGACTTAGGAGATCAGCTTAAAAATTTATTTCCAGACCACGAACCAGAAGAAGAGCCCGATAATGACAAAGAAAAGCCCTCTTATTGGCTACAAGACGACCCCATTATCTGCAAATACGAAAAGAGAAAAGGGAAACCTGTAACCATTCTTGATGGGTACAACGGAGCCGATAGCGATTTTAAGAAATTGACCAAAGACCTAAAAACACTCTTGGGCGTGGGCGGAAGCTTTAAAAACGAAACCATCATCATCCAAGGTGATTACAGGGATAAAATTATGGACTATCTCAAAAAAAACGGCTTTTCCGTAAAGCGTGTCGGTGGATGACTCGATAAATCAACAAAAAATTGATTTACTTTTTATTTCATGTTAAAAACTTGATCGGAATACCAATGTTTTGTGAAAAAATTTTTGTGTTCTTGCTTTAAACCTTACTTTTATTCTTCCTAACCAACGAAAACTGAGCTGAAAATGAAATCACTGTTGCATATAACCAACGGGGACAGTTTCACGTCCAGATTACAGTCTTTAGATTTAAAAGGGGATGTAATTACCTGGAGAGAAATGCTTTGCGAAGGCAAAACCCTCTCCACGGTAGGAAGCGAATCGTTTTGGAAAACAAGGTTCGAGTTCCTAAACAAAAATTACAAAGTCTCCAAGTCCTGGTTCATAGAAAAAACCCTCAAGGAATATCGGTCACTCTGCAACCACAAGCAGCAAGACCATATTGTACTGTGGTTTGAGTATGACCTCTTTTGCCAAATCAACATGCTTGCCGTACTTAGTTGGCTAAAACAACACAGAAGACATGCCGAAATCTCTTTGGTCTGCAGTGGCAAAGTTGAAGGCTCCAATAAACTTTATGGGCTCAATGAACTTAGCGACGAAAGGTTGTTGGCACTTTATGACGGTAGAAAAGTCCTGTCACAAGACGATATAGAGTACGCGGATTATATTTGGCAACTGTACTGTAGCGACAACCCGATTCGCTTGGAAAACCAGATAGCCAACAATGATTTCCAGTTCGAATACCTATCGGATGCGCTTAAAACACATCTAAAACGCTTCCCGACCATTAAAAATGGACTTAACGATTTGGAAAACCATATTTTGGAAGTGGCTAAACAAGAAAAACCTAAATCCAAAAAAGAGCTATTGGAGAATTTATTGACCAACCAAGGTTTTTATGGTTTTGGGGATACACAATACGAACGCATGATTTCTTCCTTAAAACCTTTGTTCAGTTCTTTTGACCCTGTAAAATTGACCAAAAAAGGATTGCACGTATTAAAGCAAGAAGCAAATTACTATTCGGAACTACGTGATAATCAAATGTATCTCGGAGGTTCTTTAAAGTATAACTTCCTATATAATAGCGATACGGACCGAATCCTTAAATTATAATAAAATGGGCTCATCTTTGGGCAGTTCAGAGCTTATTCTGAATCCTGATGGGAGCATTTACCATCTAAATCTTCTTCCAGATGACATTGCCACCACCATTATTACGGTTGGTGACCCAGAACGGGTGCGCGAGGTATCCAAATACTTTGATTCCATCGAAATGAAGAAAAGTAAGCGAGAATTTGTCACCCATACCGGTTATTATTCAGGTAAACGTATTTCTGTTATCTCTACAGGCATCGGAACGGACAATATTGATATTGTTTTTAATGAGTTGGATGCCTTGGCGAACATAGATTTTCAATCTCGACAAATAAAGTCCCAAAAAAAACAGCTCAGTTTTATACGGGTCGGTACATCTGGCTCTTTGCAACCAGATATCCCTGTTGATTCCTTTTTGATGAGCTCCACTGGTATTGGCCTTGACAATCTTTTGCATTTCTATGATTGCGGGCACATCAAAAACAAAGAGATGGAACAAGCACTTGCAGCCTACTTAAATTGGAGTAAGTACAATATCCACCCCTATGCGGTCGATTTTGATAAGGATTTAGCAGATATTTTCACTTCAAATCGTATACGATTAGGTTTAACTGCTACAAATTCAGGATTTTATGGGCCACAAGGAAGGGTGTTACGCTTAAACCCGGCCATTGCCGATTTCAATGAAAAGTTAGCGGGTTTTTCATTTGGAGATTTGAGGATAACCAACCTAGAAATGGAAACAGCGGCCATTTACGGCATTGCAAAACTACATGGACACCGAGCTGTTTCCCTTAATGCCATATTGGCCAATAGGGCCACGGGGGAGTTCTCCAAGCAAGGTCATAAAGCAGTTCATGAATTGATTCAGTATACCTTGGAACGTATTGCCAAAAGTCATCTGATATAATTTTTCCATTCTTATTTTCTTGAAAGATACCGAACGGAATCATAACTTTAAACTGCAAAGAAAAAGACGCATGAAAAAAGTAAAAATTATTGGGGTCCCCGAGCATTTTAACCTGCCTTGGCACCTTGCCATGGAAGATAATGCCTTTGAAGACCGAGGTATTCAATTGGAATGGACGGATATTCCCGAAGGAACGGGAAAAATGACCCAAATGCTTCAAGATGGTGAAGCGGACATGGGTATCATTCTTACGGAGGGCATTATAAAAAGTATTTCGCAGGGCAATCCAAGTAAAATTGTTCAGGTATACGTCTCTTCTCCCCTGCTCTGGGGCATCCATGTAGACGCAAACAGCGACCGCCAATCCATCAGCTCATTAAAAGATGACAAGATTGCCATCAGCCGTATGGGCAGTGGGAGTCATTTAATGGCCTACATCAACGCACAAAACCAGGGATGGAACACCGAAAACCTCGAATTTGAAATCGTAAACAACCTTGATGGCGCCGTAGAAAACCTCACAAATGGCTCCAATGCCTATTTTATGTGGGAGCACTTTACCACCAAACCGCTCGTGGACAACGGAACCTTTAAACGAGTGGGCGACTGCCCTACCCCTTGGCCTTGTTTTGTGATTGCTGCTTCGGATGCATTTCTAAAAGAAAATGAGGGAGCCCTCAAACACATTTTGGAGGTGATCAACACCTACACCTCGGAATTTAAACAAATCCCGAGTATTGATAGGACACTATCCAACCGGTACGAACAAAAACTGGAGGACATAAAAGAATGGCTATCCAAAACTACGTGGGGACAAGAACAACTTTCTGAAGCAACCGTGAACAAGGTGCATTCCAGACTATTTGACCTTAATTTGATTGAGGAAGTCAAAGACGCTTCAAAATTCCTTTGGAAATAACCAGGCATTTTCACCAATCAATCGGCTCTTTGCCCATTTGGGCCAGTAGTTTGTTTGTTTTGCTGAAATGCTGGTTACCAAACCACAATCCACGATTGGCACTCAAAGGAGATGGATGCCCCGACGTTAAGATGTGGTGCTTGCTTTTATCGATCAAAGATGATTTCTTCTTGGCAAATCCGCCCCAAAGCAGAAAAACAACACCTTCCAGTTCGGTGGAAACCGTTTTTATCACCGCATCGGTAAATTGTTCCCAACCCTTATTTTGGTGGCTCGCCGCCTGATGCGCCCTTACCGTTAGCGTAGCGTTCAACAAAAGTACCCCTTGGTCTGCCCAACGCTCCAAGTTACCGCTTTCGGGATAAGGTTTTTCAACATCGGTTTTAATTTCCTTAAAAATATTGACCAAGGATGGCGGATGCGGAATACCATCTTTTACGGAAAAGCACAACCCATTCGCTTGGTTCGGCCCATGGTAGGGATCTTGACCAATGATGACCACTTTGGTTTCTTGGAATGGACAATGATCAAAGGCAGAAAAAATGTCCTTACCCTTTGGGTAACAAGTATTCTGCTGGTATTCCTGCTTCACAAAAGCAGCCAATTGCTGAAAGTAAGGTTGTTCAAACTCGTTGTTCAATTGTGCTTTCCAACTAGGCTCAATGTTTACCTCCATATAATCACTTTACTTCTTTTTGGTCAATTTATAGATCAAATACCCTATGCCCACCAAAAAATGCAGCAAGATAACGCCTGCAATAATGTAGATCACGGTATTGTCAGTCCTCACTTTAGTACAAATTTGAGTATGGAATCAAAAGTACGCAAAGCGAATTGTTTTTACCAGATGCCCACCTTCAAAAACCCTTCAAAATCCTATATTTGCGCTGCTAGTAGAAAAAGATGCGAAACATTCACCCCAAAACACTTCAAGATCTAGAGTTCCCAACGGTATTGACACAAATCGCTGCGCGATGCAATACCGAATTGGGCAAAGAGGAAGCCCTGGCCATAAAACCGTTCCAAAATAAGGAAGAATTGATGGCTATTTTAGGGCAGACTTCCGAGTATTTGGCCTCTTTCTCCAACGACAACCGCATTCCCAACCATGGTTTTGACCACATCAACAGCGAACTGGGGCTGCTCAAGATTGACAACAGCACTTTGGAGATTTCTGGCTTTAGAAAGATTGGCGGCATCTGCAAGACCGTCGCTATCCATCAAAAATTCTTTAAAAAGTTCAAGGAATATTACCCATTACTTTTTGATAAAGTGAATACCTTGGAGCTTCACCCGGAAATACCCAATGCCATTGATGATGTTATTGACAAGTTTGGGGAGATCAAAGACTCCGCGTCGGATGAGCTGAGATACATCCGCAGTCAGATCAATGAAGTGCGCAGCAAAATCAACCAAAGTTTTAGTGCGGCCCTTGGGCGTTACCAATCCTCGGATTTTTTGGATGAAATCCGTGAGTCCGTTGTGGAAAACCGTAGGGTATTGGCCGTAAAGGCCATGCACCGCAAAAAGGTGAAAGGCACGGTAATGGGCACATCCAAAACAGGAAGTATTGTGTACATTGTGCCAGAGGCCACCCTGTCCTACACCAGAGAGCTTAACAATTTTGAGTTTGAGGAGAAAGAAGAAATCCAGCGCATCCTAAATAAGCTCACCGACGAGATTCGACCTTATTTGGAGTTGTTACAGGAATATCAAAAGCATCTTTCCGATACAGATATTACCGCAGCCAAAGCAAGGTACGCGAGCGAAATGAACGGTTTATTGCCGGAAATCAATGAAGAGCGGGAACTGTATCTTCGGGATGCCTACCACCCGTTACTTTATCTTTCCAACAAACGAAAGAATGAGAAAACCTGGCCACAGACCATAAAACTGCACCAAGAGAACCGCATTATAGTAATTTCCGGGCCTAACGCAGGGGGGAAAAGTATCACATTAAAAACAATTGGACTGCTTCAAGTAATGCTTCAAAGTGGTATGTTGATTCCCGTGCACGAGCGTAGCTCCGTTTGCTTTTTTGATCAAATTTTGACGGATATCGGAGACAATCAATCCATTGAAAATCATTTGAGCACATACAGTTATCGACTCAAAAACATGAACCGCTTTTTAAGAAAGTGCAACGATAAAACCCTGTTCTTGATCGATGAATTTGGTACGGGCAGTGACCCCGAATTGGGCGGTGCTTTGGCGGAAGCTTTTTTGGAAGTGTTCTACGAGCGAGAAGCTTATGGGGTGATCACTACTCACTATGCCAATTTAAAGGCTTTGGCCAACGAACTGCCACATGCCACCAACGCCAATATGCTGTTCAACTCCAAAACCTTGGAGCCTACCTTTCAGTTGGTTTTGGGCGAAGCGGGAAGCTCCTTTACATTTGAGGTAGCCCAAAAGAACGGCATCCCCTACTCCTTGATCAATAAGGCAAAGAAGAAAATCGAACGCGGAAAGGTACGGTTTGATGCCACTATTGCCAAACTCCAAAAAGAGCGCAGCAAAATGGTGGAAACAGGCTCCAAGCTCAAGGAAGAGGAGTCCAAGGCCCGTGAAGAATCGGAACGCTTGGAGAAGCTCAACTCCAAGATCAAGTCCAAGTTGGAGAGCTACCAAGAAATGTACGATCACAACCAGCGTATGATTCAGTTGGGCAATAAATTGAATACCGCTGCCGAGAAATACTTCATTGACAAAAAGAAGCGCCCGTTAATTTCCGAGATGCTCCGCATTGTGGAAACGGAGAACAGCAAACGCAAAAAAACCACAGCTAAAAAAGCAAAGGCCAAGCAACAAGAGAAAAAACAGGTGGCCGAGGAGCTGGAACAAAAGATCAAAAAAGTACGGGTAGAGAAAAAAATCAAAAAAAAGAAAGAAATCCAGGCTGAAAAGAACAAACCCCGTCCCGTATTTAAAATCGGTGACCGTGTTCGTTTAATGGACGGCAAGGCCGTGGGCAGCATTGACACGTTGGAGAAAGGCAAGGCCGTGGTGAATTACGGTATGTTTACCACCAACGTAAGCGTGGACCAATTGGAATTGGTAGAGGCTAAGAAGTAACAGATTTATTCCTACGTTGTGTTCTTCAACAGGATAAAAAGCAGAACTTAAATTATCCAATATGCTTTTTTAAATAAATTGGATTAATCATACTGAATTTCAGTAATTTAATTGTGTATTAAATAATAAAACAACTCTGAACTCGTTTTTGGATAAAATATTTTCCCGTGAATTTTTTAAATAAGGAAATAGAATCGCGTACCAAACGAAAAAAGTCACAATCACTTATTAAGAGGCAGGTTTCTTGCGGAAGCTTTCAAGATTTGGAAACTTTGGACTTGGACAATCATAAAAAACATCCCTTAAGAGCTAATCTTTAAATTCTTGAGATTCTTGCAAGGGAACTTTTATAACGATTCATTGTCGAAAATTTGATAGCCAGCCCTACTTCTGAAAACCTACTACAATCATTAGTTGTTTGTTGTAGCTGCTCCCTGGGTGATAGGTTAATGGCATGTCCATACAACTTTTTAAAGCCATACCGCACTACTCCTTCTTCTTTGCTTCAATCCATTTCGCCATATACTTGGTGCTGGCCATGGTTTGATGCTGTAGTAATTTCCCTATAAAATTTTGTGTACGATGGGTTTGCAAAGCTTTGCTTAGTTGTTGTAACCGTTCTTTTAATCGGGTTTGCATGCTTTCTTTGTCATAAAAGGTTTTGAGCAATTCACTTCCTCGCCGTTGGGCGTTTTCCCAAGCGGTCGGGTTTTGGTGCAAATCCACTGCGGCTTGGGCAAACCTGTCCCAATCATTAGTAATTGTACCGTTCCAAGGCAGGTCGCCGTGCATACCCTCCGCGCCAACGGATGTGGTCACGTTTGGGGTGCCCGTTTTCATGGCATCCAATAATTTTCCTTTGATTCCCGCACCAAATTGAAGCGGTGCCAGTAGTACTCGGGCATTTTGGAGTACTGCATCTACGTCTTCTGCCCATCCGTGTACATAAAAACGGGTTTTGGGGTTGTCCATTTCGTTTAATTGTTGGGGTAAGTATGCTCCATAGATGTGCATTTCGGCTTCCGGTAGTTGTTTGCGTATCCTGGGCCAAATCTCTTGCTTCAAGATGTGAACGGCATCCACATTGGGTGCATGTTTTCCGTTGCCAATGCTTACAAAACCTCTTCGAGCATCAAAAGGAACCAAATTCTCCGTGGACTTACTGGAAATATCAACCATAAATGGTAAGTAGAACAACAATTCAGCAGGAATCTTAAGTTCTTGTTGTAGAATTTCCGTTTCGTAGGTGGAAATCATCAAACTTAGGTCACAACGGTAAATACTGGCCACTTCCCGCAAAGTCATCGGGTGGTTTTTCCAATGTTGTAATGTAAAGGATCCCTTCTTTTTATGGGCCTCTTCCCTAGCCTTTCGCAGCGAGTGTAAATCTTCGGTATTCAGTATGCAGATGGCATTCGGGGTAAAATCCGCTACGCGCCATCCAAATTGTTCTTCCATCATAAAACGATCAAACAACACTATATCGGGAGATAGTTTTTTTACAAATTCATCAAAACTGGAATGGTTAAGCTGTATGGGAACCTCCCGAATCCCCATTTGTTGCAAGTCTAAACTGTACTCGGTTGTACTGGCGGTACTGGCAAACGTAATTTTATAACCAAAGGTTATAAAGGTTTCCAGCAATTGTTGCATTCGGCTGCCGGCAGCCGTGGTGGTGGGCTCGGGCCATACATAACCGATTACGAGGAGTTTTTTTTGCATGTTGGGTTAAGGGTAATTGGATAAAAGACTATGTTTTAATGGGTAAAAGTAGTAAGTGTGAATACAATAATCAAAGACATCTCGACTGCGCTCGATGTGACAAGGATCAAATTCAAGTTCAAGAACGCAGTAAGCAGTGGGCAAGTTGGCAGCCAACAAGTGTCAAGTACAAGAACAAGGATTTAGGAGCAAAGATACAGGACGCTCTTTTTTACTGGTAGGCAAACCTAAAATAAAAAGCAAAATGTAAAAAAGCAGCATTTGTATTTGACGCGAATGACACCAATTTTAGAAGACATTTTGACTGCGCTCGATGTGACAAGGATCAAGTTCAAGCATCAAGTACAAGTTCAAAAATGCAGTAAGCAGTAAGCAGTTGGCAGTGGGCAGTTGGTAGTCAACAAGTGTCAAGTACAAGAATAAGGATTTAGGAACCAAGATACACGACACTCTTCTTTCTGGCAGACAAGTTCCAAATAATTAAACCTGAAACCAGACCATAAAAAATAGACAAGAGACAGGGAACAGAAACCCGAAACACCAATAACTCAATAACCAAATAACAGAACTCCTGACATCGAGCACCGAGCATCAAACTTCCAAACTCAAAACCAACTACATCCGTGCTGCAAACATTTTGGAGATACTGGAACGGAGTTTTCGTTCATAATCTTCTTCCAACCACTCCTTGTAGTTTTTGGTGTTGTTCATAATGCAATACGAATACTGCTTTACACGATAGGAAATCTCATCTTTGAGTTCCTTGGCCAAAATACGGGCATCGAATACATCTTCGCTATTTTCCACACATATTTGGGCGTGTTGTTCTATACTTTTTTCCAGTACAACCTTGGATTTTTTACCTTGCGCGAATATTTTTTTGTACTCCGCTTTTACATCAAACGTAATGTTGTCGGACTTACTAAATTTGGCACGGAGCTCATTGGGCATCTCGTACACAAAATCACGCTCAATCTCCTCATCATTTTTAATGTTTTCCAGATAAAAGTCTGGAAAGTAAAATATTTCCTGCCAATCCACCGGTGCATCCCAAGGGCCAAAACGGGCAATGTTGTTACCCATATCAATAACGTTGAACTCATCTTTGTTAGGCAACACCCTGGAGCCCCGTCCTATCATTTGAAAATATAAAGTAAGCGAACGTGTAGCCCTATTCAGGATAATACTCTCCACGGTGGGCTCATCAAAACCTGTGGTTAAGATACTTACCGAGGTTAAAATAGCGTCTGGTGTTTTGGCAAACCAATCCAGAATTTCTTTTCGCTCGGTAGCTGTATTCTTGTTATCCAAGTGCCTAACGTTGTAACCGGCCTTTTTAAAGGTCTCGTACACATACAAGGAGGTGTTGATACCGTTATTGAAGATCAGTGTTTTGGTGCCCTTCGCAATTTCTTCGTAAGCGGTGAGCAATTTGCCCAACATACTGTGAGCACTGTAAAACTCATCGGAAGACTTTACGGTATAATCTCCATTGATGCCAAGTTTCAAGGTCCGTAAACTAACATCGTAATTATAAAGGTTGGCCTTGGCCAAGAACTGTTTGTCTATCAACGATTTTATGGACTCCCCAATGATCAAATGCTTATAGTTGTCCTTCATGGGAAGTTTAATGTTGGAACTCAACGGTGTTGCCGTTACGCCCAAAATTGTGGAATCCTCAAAATATTTAAAAAGTTTCCTAAAGGAATTGTAGTGGGCCTCATCAATAATAACCAGACCAATATTGTTGATTTTTACTTTTTCTTCCTGTAACCGATTGTTCAGTGTTTCCACCATGGCCACAAAGCACATATAGTTGTCCTGGTCGTAAAGTTCCTTGACCTCGCTGTTAATTACCTTATTGGCCACTCCAAATCCTTTGAGCATTTTGGAGGTTTGTTTGCTGAGCTCAATACGGTGGGTAAGCACCATCACCTTTTTACCGGTCTGCTCAATAAACCTTCGGGTTATCTCGGAAAAAACCACGGTTTTACCACCTCCAGTGGGCAATTGGTACAAAATATTGGTGCCCTTAGGAAGTTTTTCCAAGTGTTTGAAGATTTTGTTCAGGTCTTCTTCCTGATAATCGTATAATGTTTTCTTCTTGATTTCTTTGTTTACCTCCAAAGGGAAATTGCGTTAAGGGTTCTTAAATAAAAAACCCTACAAAATTAGAGGTTTTTTGCGCTTGAGACCAATACTCGGAGGCTTTTATATTAAAATAGTATCAACAACCCTTGTTGAATCCTTTTTTTCGTGATTGATGTATTTGCTTATAACATTTTGATAACAATAACATTTTGGACTTGGAAAAATGGAGATTATAATGTATAATGTTAGCTTATAACACTTGTTAAACCAGATATAAGAATGAGGCAGCTAAAAATCATTAAACAGGTCACGAACCGGGAATCCAAATCACTTGATAAATACTTGCAGGACATTAGTAAAATTGATCTGATCACCGCGCAGGAGGAAGTTGAGCTAGCACAGAAGATTAGGGCCGGAGACCAAGCTGCCTTGGAAAAACTGACGAACGCAAACCTAAGGTTTGTGGTCTCTGTGGCAAAGCAATACCAAAATCAGGGCTTAAAATTGCCCGATTTGATCAACGAGGGGAACGTTGGCTTGGTAAAAGCTGCCAAACGATTTGATGAAACCCGAGGATTTAAATTTATTTCCTACGCGGTTTGGTGGATTCGCCAATCCATTCTGCAAGCCTTGGCAGAACAATCCCGTGTGGTTCGATTGCCTTTAAACAAGATCGGGTCCATAAACAAGATAAAAAAAACATTCTCTTACTTGGAACAAGCGCACGAGCGTCCACCGTCTCCCGAAGAAATTGCCAAGGAATTGGACATGACGGTTTCCGAGGTAAAACAATCTTTGAAGAATACTGGCAGGCACGTATCTATGGATGCTCCTTTAAAAGAGGGAGAAACATCCAATTTGTATGATGTGCTAAACGCTGGAGATTCCCCAAAACCGGACAAAGGTTTGATGCACCAGTCTTTGAACACCGAAATAAACAGGGCTTTGGATACACTATCCCCAAGAGAAGCCGATGTGGTAAGATTGTATTATGGCATTGGCGACCAACCCTCTATGACCTTGGAAGAAATTGGCAGCACCTTTGACCTGACCAGGGAGCGTGTGCGTCAAATCCGTGAAAAAGCAATCAGAAAATTAAGGCATACCTCAAAAAGTAAGATATTAAAATCTTATTTGGGATAAGATGCTAAATGGTTATAAATGAACTGCTATGGATTTGAAATCCATAGTTTTAAGGAAAAGAATTAAATTCTTTGTCATCTTGAAGTCCTCCCTTAATCCCTCCAAGGAGGGAAACTTCTCCCCTTTGGGGAGATTGGAGAGGGAATCTCCAAAAAAATTATAGAAACTAAAATAACTGCAATAAAATTGCGGGGTTTTAACCTTTTAACTAGAAAATAAAAAAGGGGATGTTGTAATCAATTCAACATCCCCTTTTCCATGATATTCACTTAAAAAACATCACGATTTGCTCAAAAGACTAATATCAAAATCGGTGAGCATGTCTTTCAAATCTTGAATAAAATTTAAGTAGGCCGTGTTTTCTTTGTTATGGTTTTTCATGGTAACAAATTTTGGGTTGTCTGTCAACTATAGGTAATCAAGTTCGGCAAGTTCGTTTACTGCCAAAATTTCGTTCAGTTCTTGTAAAAATGCCAAGTATTCTTCGCCGTAGGTATCGTATAACATGGTAATCTTCGGTTTTTGTTCGGGGTTTTAGGTATAACGTAATTTTATTTTAAAGATTATATTGTTCTTATAAAATGTGGTAAAACCCCTACTTTGTGTTTAAAATATCCAGTTCTACCTCAAAATCAAGGTCTTTGTCCACTTTGCTTGGCCTTATGTTGAATTCATCATAAATAAAACACAGGTTCATCGGTAACCTTCGTCGTTCGGTATCGGACATTACACCCAATTTGGATTGTAATTCATTTTTGATTTGAAATGCTTTATTACTGATTTTTGGGTTTTCATGGGATTCCAACTCAGAAAGAAAAGGAATTTCTTTCCTATCCCCTACTTCTAACATTTCATCCAACAACATTAATTGGCAATCAACATCCTTGGTGTGTTGAAACAAGGGGTAAAATATACTTTGTAGATACGCAGGAAGTTCGTTGTTCAGCATGTTGTAGGTATTTTACATTGTTCGGAACATTTCCATTTCAAAATCTATCTGCTCTTGTACACGCGGATATTCTTGAAGAAATTGGTCATATAAAAAAGTAAGGTGTTTTACGTCCTTGTCTGTTTTGCAGAGCCTGGAAACTTGTTGGGTCACTTCCAAAAGGCCGAAGGTTTTCATCATGCGCAACGATGGCATTATTTTTTGGCACGCAAGCTCCAGTTCAGCAAAGTTTTCACTCATTAGATTAACCTTGGCACTACCTATAAATTCCCAAACGTTCTGTTTGAACATGCAGACCAATTCTTCCAATAGGTCCATCTGCCCCATGCAATCTTCCAAAACAGGTTTAAGGTCAATCTTTTGTCCAACTAAACCAGCTTGCAAGCTTTTTTCTATAAATTCAAAATCGGTAGACATGCTGTCGGTATTTTTATCAGAATGTTGAGCTTTATCACCCTGCGGATTCTGCACCAGTTTTTTAAGTTCCGTCATAATAGCACTTTGTTCATTGGATAGAGGGGTATCTTCCATTGCTCTGATAAGAGCTAAAAACTTGGTGTTATCGGATTCGGTTAATTGTTTGTTGTCCAGGCTTTGTACACCTATTTTTTGGTATATATTTTCAAGTTGTCTCATTTCTGAGACACCAAAAACCTTGTTCTCCAGTCCCATCTTAAAAACTTCAAAAGATTTTTTAAGCTCTCCTGCCTCCACAACGCCCAATTCCTCATAAGAAAATGAACTTAATCCTATTTCCAGTTTTTCCAGATATGTCAACAATTCGCGTGTTCCCAATTCTTTGCTTTAATCAATTATCACTAACTAAAAATGTTGATTATACTAAGGGATTACAATTTATTGTTCCGTAGCATTCGGATTTTGTTGTCAAATTGCGTTATTTGTATGTGTAAAAAAACCAACCATGAAATATTTTTATCTATTCTTTAGCCTTACCCTATTGATTTCTTGCGGAGAAAAAAAAACTGAAAACTCAGAAACCTTGGAAGAAAAAGCCCAAAGGATCCACGATTCCGTAATTACGATTGATACTCACGACGATATCAACGTGCAGAATTTTACGGACAGCATCAATTACACCCAACGACTGGAAACCCAAATCAATATTCCGAAAATGGAGGAAGGTGGATTGGATGTAGCTTGGCTTATTGTTTATACAGGTCAGGACACATTAACCGCCGAAGGTTATGCCAAGGCTTCCGAAAATGCCATTTCAAAATTTGAGGCCATCCACAGGCTTTGTGAGGAGATTGCGCCAGATCAGATTGAATTGGCATTGACCTCCGATGACGTGAGAAGAATTGTGGCGTCAGGCAAAAAAGTGGCCATGATTGGTGTGGAAAATGCGTATCCGATCGGTGAAGATCTTTCCAAAATTGAAGAATATCAAAAACGAGGTGCCCGCTATATGTCCCTATCGCACAATGGCCATAGCCAATTCAGTGATTCCAATACAGGAGAAAAAGACAGCGTTTGGCTGCATAATGGCTTAAGTGACCTGGGTAAAGAAGCTGTTGCCGAAATGAACCGTGTTGGAATAATGATCGATGTTTCGCACCCATCCAAAGAAGCCATGAAACAAATAATCGAGTTGACCAAAACTCCCATTATCGCTTCGCATTCTTCGGCTAGGGCACTTTGCGACCACAGCCGTAATTTGGATGATGAACAATTGATGTTGATGAAAGAAAATGGAGGCGTGGTGCAAACCGTTGCCTTTAGCTCTTATTTGAACACCGAAAAGCACGAAGCCCGTTCTGCCTATATGACCGAAGTATATAAAAAAGTAGCCGATTCATTGGATGTTGCTTGGTATGAGCGTTCCCAGTTCTCTTCTTTGACCGATGAGCAACGTGAGGAATTTTTTGCTAACTACGGTAAAATCCGAAACATTGGTGAAGAATTGGCCGAAACCGACCCCAATGTGCCACCCGCGGTAAATGTATCCGACTTCGTGGACCACATTGACTATATGGTTGATTTAATCGGAATTGACCACGTGGGCATCAGCTCCGATTTTGATGGAGGTGGTGGCATCGAAGGCTGGTCAGATGCTTCTGAAACCTTCAACGTAACCTTGGAACTGGTGAAACGGGGCTATACCGAAGAAGAAATAGCAAAATTGTGGGGCGGTAACCTGTTAAGAGTGTTGGACGAGGTTCAAGCCGTGGCCAAAACTTTGAACTAAGAAGCGGACCTTTCTTCTTCTTTTTCTTTTTTGGCCAAACGGTCTTTAACGTATTCTATTTTCGTTTTCCCGTGGGCCTTGGGATTGCCATGCTCATCTAGATTGACCATAATAATATTGTCCACCGTAACAATGCTCTCGTGGGTCATCTTATTTCTAACTTCGCAGTTTAAGGAAATTGAGGTAGTCCCAAATTTTATGACCTCAATACCAATTTCTATGATATCGCCTTCTTTGGCAGTACTCATAAAATTGATTTCGGACATGTATTTGGTTACAATTTTTTTGTTCTCGAGCTGAATGATGCTGTACAATGCAGCTTCTTCATCTATCCAAGCAAGGACCTTACCTCCAAACAGCGTTCCATTGGCGTTCAAATCCTCTGGCTTCACCCATTTTCTTGTATGAAATCGCATAATTGAAACTTTTAGAATTCAAGTGCAAAGTTAGCGGAATCCTTTGAAGGTTTTTCCTGTTAATCCCTTTAATTGATGCGAATTATGAATTTAAAATATTTACTACAGACCAAATACTAAGTGAATAATTTTAAATGCCCAAGATTTTGAACTTGATCAATTTGAAGTGTTTTAACTGAACAAATCCTTTTGTGGGGGCAAAGTGGTCTTGGGAATGTGCAGATCAAAGCCCATTTTGTCGTTTAACTGTTTTATAAAGTATGCAGATAACAAAGGAGACTCCAACTCAAGGTTCTGATGTACAAAGAAATGGATGTTTTCCAATCCCATGGACATCCAAGAAGACAGGCGTTCAACCCAATCATCCAAACGAGGGTAATCCGATTTGTGATTGGCACCCACATATCGAATAAAGGCCTCGTTTTTGGTCAGGCGCATGTGCATAAGATCTCGCCTTCCTGCTGTATCCACCAAAATATTGGCAATGTTGTTTTCTTCAAGCAAGTGATACAATTCCTGCGCTACTTTTTCATCGTTGAACCAGTCGGTGTGACGAAACTCCATGGCCAATGGAAACTCTTTGGACCAATATTCCACAAAGCGCACTACCCTATCCCAGTTTTTGGGTCCAAAATTGTTGTGCATTTGCAAAAAGATGGTTCCCAACTTTTCCCCTAGCAAAGCGGTCACTTCCAAATAGCGATCCACGGATTCAAGTGCTTTATCGTTCAAGCGGCGAAGATGGCTCACCTCGTTGGTCATTTTTGGAAAAAATTTAAAACCTTCCGGTGTTTTGTCCCGCCATTTTTCATATTGTTCTGCAGGAAAAATACGGTAGAACGTAGCATTTAGCTCAATACTGTTGAATTGCGAAGCATAATATTCCAATTCGTCTTTTGTTCCTCTCGGGTAGAAATTCTTTAGATCTTGCCTGTTCCATTTGGCACAGCCCACATAAACTTTTGTTTCTGAACCAGTTTTGTTATTGGATAGCACCACGGGAGTATCGGGGTGGTCGGGTGGTATGGTGAAATCTATGTTTTCTGGGTGGTCTACTTTTCCGAATTTCATTAAGACATCTTTTTATTTAATAAAGGTAAAGTTTAGGAAAGGTGACTCCAAATAAAAACCCCTACCATTTTGGAGGGGCTTTTTTCAACTTATATGGTGTTGTTAATGATGAGGAATCTGTATTTCATCGATAACAAGATTTTTTTTTAAGATGTGATATCTGAAATTGAAAAAGGGCTTTTTTTATATGGTACCGTGAAAAATTATTTTTTTTATTAATGATTTTTTCGCATGTTGACCGAATAGGTTTTTTTAAAAAGGATATAGGATTTTTGAATAATGCAATAGCTAAAGGATAATCTTTGAAGAATTCCAAAAGTGCTTTGCCAAATTCCAGAAGGCTAGTAAAAAACTCTATCCAGGTTGTTACTTCCACAAAACTAAAATAGAAATTTCCTTTTCAACCATCATGGAATCAGGTCAATAGTTTTCAAAAAGTTATTAACCTTTTATTTTATCTCCTTATTTAGTTTAGAGGGATTTTGCCTGTTATCAAAGATTGTAACTATAAATATCGTTTTGGAATTAAAACGGTAATACATAGTGGTCTGTTTGGAGATTACACATTTATACAGTCCAAGCTTTTTATCAGATTCTGGAAAGATATTAGGGTCGCTCTTAATCAAGTCAATGGATTTATCCAATTTCTTGACAAAATCCAACTTAACTTTCAATGACCAATTTTCCTGTAAGTAGTCTAAGAGTTCTGAGATTTTCTTTTCTGCTGTTTTAGAAATCTTGACCTTTCTGCTCATTCTTATCTATGCTTTGCCATAAACGAGTCAAAGTCTACAACATCTCCATTTTCAATTTCAGAAATTCCTTGATTTATTTCAGCTTGTTGCTCGGTAGTCAATTCATCCCAAAAATCAGTTGAACCTTCCTTTTTGAAAATTCGTTTGATTGATTGAATAATCTTGGGGTCATTAGTATTCAACAACATTTTTACCAGTTCTATTTTTTCCGCTTGAATATTCATAATCAATATTTTGTAGAAACGAAGATAATGAATCTTTTAGATTGCTAATGTTAACAGTAATATGACACCTGTGATTTTTAGAGGGCATGAACAATATTTTTGATATATTTGGTTCATGTTACTCTTCAACAGATTTATTAAATTCTCCAAGCTATTCAGATATTGGGTGATGCTCGAATTCTCCATCTGTGTGCTATGCCTAATCATTTATTGGATTTCTAAACTATTATAATTCGCCCTTATTTTTAAGTTGTTCATAACATCGTTGACAACTATTGCAATATTTAAAAGTGTGCGGTTGATCATTCTGTAATTTTATTAAAAATCACAACCATGGATTCACAATCCGACCGTCGATTGGACATTCGTCCAACCATTCCAGAGTCACATTTTAACAGCCAAATGGGTTTCGATGAACATTTTCAGAACAAGACCCTGAGGCCCGTGATCAAACTTCAAAACTATTTGTTGGTAGAGGCTTTCAAGAACTATGCGAACAAACATAAGGGTGTTTTCTACGAACTTTCCTTGGAAAAAAAGTTCCAATATGTTGAACGGGCCATCCAAAAGGATGTTAAGTTCAGAAATTCCCTTAAGGGAATGATCATTGGCCAGTTCACCGTGGATGAATATAGGGATTACATTACCAATTCTTCTGCATTGAACAAAAGAATGATGAACATGGTGGTGGAACGATTAAAGGACCAGATTCAACTTTTGGAAGAAGAAGCTTTATTACAAAATGGATTCTCCATTTAGGTTGGTAGTGAGAATGTCGCTCATTAGGTCAAAATAAGGCCGAATAGCCTTGTACGACTTATCCACTTCGTCAATAAATGATGGGGAAAGGACTTCTTTATCGGAAAGTTTCCGCACGAATACAAACTGTTTCTTTCTGATCAAATCAATATCAGGGTGTTCTTTGTCAAAACCTTTAGGAGCAGTTTTCACTTCATCGCCAGTTAGTTCGCCCCAAATTGTTTTCAATTCTTTTTTATTGATGACCTCCCTAAATTTGGAGGCATCCATCTCCAGTTCCTTTCTAATTCGGAAGAGGTCCTCCTTGTTCGGAGCCCAAAATCCTGTTGCCAAAAACGACTCCCCTGGTTTTAAATGAAGGTAATAGCCTCCCCGCAAATGGGCGCCCAATCGAGAAAACGAACCGGCAAAATGACTTTTGTAAGGTGTTTTGTCCTTGGAAAAACGAACATCCCTATAAATACGGAACAATTTCATCTTTTCAATTTCATCATGGTGGTTCAAGTTTTCCTTCACCATTTCAAAAAATAACTTAACCTTGGATTGATGCTTTTTAAAAGTGGGCTTATTGGTTTCGAACCAATCTCTATTATTGTTATTTTTTAACTCGGTCAGAAATTCAAAAACCCCATTGGTAATCGTGGTATTATCGGACATAATTGTTTAAAATGTTATTTTTAAACTAAAGTTAACTTTTTATCATGGGTATGGTAAGGATTTGTCTAATTTTAAGACAATAATGAGCAGTATGGATAAAGAAAAAATAATAGCTGAACTCAATAGGCATAAAAAATTGCCATATCTGGACTATAGGTTAAAGCAGGAAACCGAGGATTTTACCGATACGCTTTTTTATACTTTATTTGATGCCAATACCCCTGTGGCCGTTAATCTGGAGTTGTTAGAGAAAAAATTCAACCAATTAATGGATATGGCCTGTTGGGATTTGGAGAAACCAAGTGAAGAGCTTTGGAATAATTACATTTCCCATTTGCCGCAAATTTTAGAAAATTTGAATTTGGATGCTGAGGCCATATTGAATTGCGACCCTGCCTCACTTTCCATTCAGGAAATTTATATGGCCTACCCGGGTTTTTATGCCATTGCCATTTACAGATTGGCGCACGAACTGTATGAAGAAGGGGTTCCGTTAATCCCCAGAATGATGACCGAATATGCGCACCGACAAACTGGAGTGGACATTAATCCGGGAGCTAAAATCGGAAAATCTTTTTTTATAGATCACGCCACGGGAGTCGTAATTGGCGAAACCGCAGTAATCCACGACAATGTAAAAATATACCAAGGAGTTACGCTTGGGGCGCTTTACGTTGCCAAAAATTTAGAAAAAACAAAACGACACCCCACCATTGAAAACAATGTGACCATCTATGCCAATGCAACTATTTTAGGAGGAGAAACCGTTGTTGGCGCCAACTCTGTCATCGGTGGTAATGCTTGGATTACGTCGTCCGTTCCTGCGAATTCAACCGTTTATCATAAACCAGAAATTAAAATAAAGACAACCCCAAATGTCTAACAGCATACTCGACCTTATTGGAAACACCCCTTTGGTGGAATCCAAAGTTTTGAATACAAATCCTAATGTAAAAATCCTATTTAAGCTCGAAGGAAACAACCCTGGAGGAAGTGTAAAGGACCGCCCAGCATACAATATGATAAAAAGTGGGCTTGAACGTGGTGATTTTACCAAAGAAACCAAATTGATCGAGGCCACTAGTGGAAACACTGGTATTGGATTGGCCATGATAGCAGGTCTTTTTGGTCTTGATATTGAATTGGTCATGCCCGAGAACTCAACAAAAGAGCGTGTGCAAACCATGCGTGCATACGGGGCAAAAGTGACGCTGACCCCTGCCGATGTGGGCATAGAAGGTGCTAGGGATTATGCAGAGGCTAAAGTAAAGGATGAAGGTTTCCAAATGTTGAACCAGTTTTCCAATGATGACAACTGGAAGGCGCACTACAAAACAACAGGCCCTGAGATTTGGAGGGATACCAAAGGAGAAATAACACATTTTGTGTCCAGCATGGGAACTACCGGAACCATTATGGGAACCTCCACTTATTTAAAGGAGCAGAATCCCTACATCCAAATTGTGGGCGTGCAACCTACCGATGATTCCAAAATTCCCGGCATACGCAAGTGGCCCCAAGAATACCTTCCGAAGATTTTTAACCCTAAAAAGGTTGATACGGTAATGGAGGTCAGTGAACAGGATGCCACCGAAATGGCTAAAAAGCTGGCAAAAGAAGAAGGCATTTTTGCAGGAATGAGCAGTGGTGGAGCCGCTACAGTGGCATTACGTCTTGCAGAAACTTTGGAAAGCGGGGTTATCGTTTCTATTGTTTGTGACCGTGGCGATCGTTATTTGTCCTCTGATTTATTTGATTAGGTAAGGGTATTTATATAGGTTTTTATGGCTTTTATGTCAGATTTTTCGCATTATCCAACATTATTTACGGTCTGTCGATTTCTTTAAAATAATATCCCAAAAAGTCTGTTCTTTATGTTAGATAAAGTCCCAAAATCTTGTGATCGATATGAATACCCTGTCAAAAATCATTACCTGGAAAAGAAATATACTGGCTAGTACGGTTGTGCTATTCACCTTGATTGTATTGAGTTTTTATGGTGTTTATACCAATCAATTCTACTTTTTAAAAGCAGACAACTATATTTTTCCCATACTCACGTCTGTACATTTTCTTTACCTGTACGTTATTTGGTTTAAAATCACCGAGGATGAGCTGCCAGACCCGAAAATGCGAAATATAGAGTATGTGCTCTATGCCATCATGATTGTGTACGTCTTTAAGGTATATGACAGTATTACTGTTCTGAATTCCATCAAAACGTATGGTGAACATGTAATACCCGCCACATTTAAACCCATGGCAACTCTTTCTGTATTGCTTTATAGTATTCTGCCGATTTTAACGCTTTACTCATTTTGGTTGAGAAAGCACTATGTGGGAGTTTACAATTTTGAAAATTATAACGACAACCTAAATATTTGGCAATAGTTACAGTCCTCGAATGTAACTTCCATACAAATCTTTAAACTGATATCCTTGCTGAAAACGATGCTTGCTCAATTTTTTATAGGCAACCAATCCCCAGAGCAGCAGTTCTTTCAAAAAATAAGAATCTTCTTTGGGTGCATCGGGTTGATATTCCTTTAAAAGATTGTTCAAAGGACCAATGGAATCCAATTTTGATTTGTAATCTTCTTCTTTTTCATCATCCAGAAGGTCGAAACCCTCACCATCAAAGAACCAACTGACCAATTCATCGTATTCATTTTCCTCCTCTTTGCGCTGAAGCTTATCAATTTTAGGGAAGTAATTCGGGAACAATGACTTTGCTGCATCCTCAATTAAGTTTTCCGCCACGGAACCCGCTCCCTCTTGCTCTCCTTCGTACACCAATTCTATTTTTCCGGTGATGGATGGAATAACACCCATAAAATCGCTTAAACGTACGGCGGTTTTTTTATCTCCTGCAACAATCGCTCTGCGCTCTGCGGTACTCAACAAATTTTCAAATGCGGTGATGCTCATACGTGCACTTACCCCACTTTTGGCATCCACATACTCACTTTTTCTGGCTTCAAAACTGATTTGCTCCAATAAATCCATTGCGATTTCAGGTACATAAACAAAATCAGATTGCCGTTTATCGAGTTTCGCTTCTTGTTTGGTGATTTTCTTTGCAATCTCAATATTTTCAGGATAATGGGTCAAAATTTGAGAACCGATTCTATCCTTTAATGGCGTTACAATGCTTCCTCTATTGGTGTAGTCTTCAGGGTTGGCGGTAAACACAAATTGAATATCCAAATGCAACCGAAGTTTAAATCCTCGAATCTGTATATCCCCTTCTTGCAATATATTAAATAGGGCTACTTGAATTCTTGCTTGAAGGTCTGGAAGCTCATTGATTACAAAAATACAGCGGTTGGACCTGGGGATCATTCCAAAATGTATCACACGATCATCCGCGTAGGATAATTTAAGGTTAGCTGCTTTTATGGGATCCACATCACCAATCAAATCCGCTACGGTAACATCGGGTGTGGCCAATTTTTCGTAAAAACGTTCGCTTCGGTGTACCCAACTTATGGGAGTGTCATCTCCTTTTTCTTTGATCAGCTCGGTGGCGTATCGAGAAATGGGTTCCAATGGGTCATCGTGGATTTCGGAACCTTCCACTATCGGCATCCATTCATCCAACAACTGCACCATCAAACGGGCCAAACGTGTTTTTGCCTGTCCGCGCAAGCCCAATAAATTAATATTATGACGGGAAAGAATGGCTCTTTCCAGTTCTGGGATCACCGAGTTTTCGTAGCCCCAGACACCTTCGAACACTTGCTCTCCCTTGGATATCTTCTCCAAAAGATTCTCTCGAAGTTCATCCTTAATGCTTCTGCTTGTATATCCCGCTGATTTTAATTCACCTAGCGTTTTAATGTTGGTATGGTCCAAATTCATGTGATGTGTTATCCTTTAATTCGTCTTTTTCTGTTTTGCTCGTAATCTTCAAAAATCATTTCGCCCAAACCTTTAAGGCCAGTGTAAAAGGCCTTCCCTTTGTTGGCTTTGGTAAATTCACGCACAAACTGCATTAAATAAGGGTCTTCGGCGATCATAAAAGTGGTTATGGGGATATGAAGTTTTCTGGCCTGTTGGGCCATGGCGTAGCATTTTTCAACAATGTAATCGTCCAATCCCACACTGTTCTTATAATAATCGCCGTTAGGAAGCCGCAAACAAGATGGTTTTCCGTCGGTTATCATAAAAATCTGTTTATTGGTGTTCCGCTTTCTACGGAGCATGTCCATCGCTAATTGGAGCCCTGCAACGGTATTGGTGTGGTACGGCCCTACTCGTAAATAAGGCAAATCCTTGATGGGAATGGGCCAGGCATCGTTTCCGAACACCAAAATGTCAAGTGTATCCTTTGGGTAACGAGTTGTAATCAGTTCTGCGAGTGCCATCGCTACTTTTTTTGCCGGAGTAATGCGGTCTTCACCATAAAGAATCATGCTGTGGCTGATGTCAATCATAAGTACAGTGCTCATTTGGGCTTTGTGCTGTGTATCTTCTACCACCAAATCCTCTTCACTCAAGGAAAAATTGTCCAACCCATGATTAACTTGGGCATTTTTAAGACTTTCCGTCATGCTAATGTGTTCCAATGAGTCCCCAAAACGGTATTCACGAAACTCACCCGTATGTTCGTCGCCTTTTCCTGACTTGCCTGTTTTATGGTTTCCCGAGCCACTTCGTTTGATTTTGCCAAAAATTTGGTCCAAGGCTCTTTGACGAAGCATTCGTTCCAGCTTAGCTGTGATGGAGAGGTTTCCCCCGCCACCACTTTCGTCGCTCTCTTCACCTTCGCCACCTTGTGGCCCATCCATATCAAATTCCTCACGGATGTACCCCTTGGCCTTAAGGTCTTCTATAAAATCGTCAATGGTGTAGTCGTCGTCGGTAAGTTCGTATTCCTTGTCGAGTTCGCGAAGCCAGTCCAAAGCCTCCTCCACATCACCTGAGGTATGGGTAACGAGTTCCTGAAAAATCTCAAAGAGTTTTTCGAACGGGGTTTGGTCCGGAGCTTCGTAGTTGGTAAAACGAAACCCTTTTCTTGTGTTCATAGCCATTACATAAATTTACGGCATTTCGCTGTAACGACTAGGGCTTTAGAAAAAACTTAACGGATTTGTTTAATGCCGTTTGTCCAATACTTGGGCAATATCGTCCAACGTGTAGCCTTTGGCCTGCAACAAAATAAGGTAGTGAAACAGTAAATCGGCACTCTCGTTCAGGAAAAGTTCTTCGTTGTCATCTTTGGCCTCGATTACAGTTTCCACAGCTTCCTCCCCTACTTTTTGTGCTATTTTGTTGATGCCCTTTCGAAACAATGATGCCACGTAGCTATCTGGGTTTTCTTGATCATTTTTCCTGGATTCTATTACACCTTCCAGAGTGGACAAAAAGCCATAATCTTGAACATTTTCTTCGGCCCAGCAGGTGTCGGTTCCTTTATGACATGTAGGACCAACAGGATTTACCTTTACCAGTAAGGTGTCGTTGTCGCAATCCACTTGTATGCTCACAAGGTTCAAAAAGTTGCCGCTTTCTTCGCCTTTGGTCCATAATCGTTGCTTGGAACGGCTGAAGAATGTCACTTTTTTGGTCTCTTGGGTTTTTTCAAATGCCTCTTGGTTCATATAGCCCAGCATCAACACATTTTTGGTGGTTGCATCTTGAATAATTGCTGGAACTAGTCCGTCCGGATTTTTATTGAAGTCTATTTTCATTCAACTTTATTTTTTATTTTCTTGCCCATATTGTATTCAAAAATTTGTTTTGTGCCATCTTCATTATGGCAAGTTTCTAAACCGTGCTTTTTCTTACCATTATATTCACAGCTATAGATTAATTGCCCTTGTTCAAATTGTTCAACAAAATCCTTTGATCCCTTTTCTGTAAAATATTTAATTTCAATAGTATCAGATGACAAATTGAGGACAAACTCTTTTTTTGGAACAAAAGGTCTGTTTTTATTATAAATAGTCCTATTTGCCAACTTTCTTGTTTTGGTGTTGAAATAAAGGTTTTTAGTTAAAATTATTCCTTTAGAATAATTTTCGGTATAAACAATATGGCCATTTTTACGCTTCTTAACTAAGGTTCCTGAATATGGATTTCCATTCTTAATTCTATAAGCGATATTATTTTCCAGATAAACACTCTTAATATCTAATGAGTCTTGCGCATAAGCAGTTAAAGAAATTAATGATAATAAAATAACTATTATTCTTGCCATAGATTAAATCCTAACAGGAATTCCCTCTTCCTTTAGTTTGTTTTTTAAATCTTTGATTTCAATTTCCTTAAAATGAAAAACACTGGCAGCCAAAGCGGCATCTGCTTTTCCATTCTTAAATGTATCGGTAAAGTGTGAAATGGTACCCGCTCCACCTGATGCAATCACAGGAATATTAACCAATTCCGAGAGTTTTGCCAAAGCTTTGTTGGCAAACCCATTTTTGGTACCATCATGGTCCATGGAAGTAAACAATATTTCCCCTGCACCACGTTTTTCCACTTCCTTGGCCCAATCAAAAAGGTCCAATTCGGTGGGAACCTTTCCTCCTACCAAATGGACTTTCCATTTTCCATCAATCTGTTTGGCATCAATAGCCACAACGATACATTGCGAGCCGAATTTGGCCACCAATTCGTTGATCAATTCGGGCCGTTTTACCGCTGATGAGTTGATAGAAACCTTATCTGCGCCATTTTTCAGCAAAATATCCACATCTTCCACGGAAGAAATCCCACCCCCCACGGTAAAAGGTATATTGATGGTCTCAGCCACATGATAAACCAGTTCGGCCAAGGTCTTTCGCTTCTCTTCGGTGGCGGAAATATCCAAAAAAACCAATTCATCAGCGCCTTCTTTGGCATAAATGGACGCCAGTTCCACGGGGTCTCCCGCATCACGTAGGTCCACAAAGTTGATGCCTTTTACGGTTCTCCCGTTTTTAATATCGAGACAGGGTATGATTCTTTTTGTAAGCATTTTTTCTTTTTTGTGCTCCTCTCAAATGATGAGATGCTGAAACAAGTTCAGCATGACGTTATCCATGATCCAACGTTTTTAAAGTTGGATTTTGTTCTTTTATCAAATTGATCTTCCAGTCATGATGCCAGTTCTTCAATTGTTTTTCTCTTGCAATTGCTTGATTGATGTCAGAATAAGTTTCAAAATATACCAAATCAGTTAGCCGATATCTTTTAGTAAATTTTGAACCAATTTCTTCATAATGCTCAGCAACTCTTTTCCTAAGGTTTGAGGTCACTCCAATATAAAAAGTTGTTCTGTACTTGTTGGTCATTATGTAAACAAAACTTTGTTGCATACAATATGGGATTCCGAAACAAGTTCGGAATGACGATTTAATTGACTTTTATTTTTTCTTCAATGATTCATTATGGTTTGCCGTCACCCTGAACTCGTTTCAGGGTCCCATCCTGATTGACTTACAGGGTTACGAGTTGCTGAAACAAGTTCAGCATGACGTAATTTTCATCAATTATTGATTTTTAGTTTCATTCTTTATATTCAGGTCTACATCTCCATAAAACCCCAAATCTTTATTCTGTAAAATCTTTGTCCAAAGTGCTATTTGACCTGTGTGATAAGACAAATGCTCCGTTACATGAATAATGTTTCCCACACCAGAAAAATTAAAGCCCTGTACGTTTCTTTTACGTAAAAGTTCGTTGAGCGGAGCATCATAAAATGCCCTTTTTGCATCGGATATGGTATCCTCAAGTTTTTTGACCAACTCTGCTTTCGTGTATCCCGATACTGTTGAGAATTCTTCATCGCGTTGGCGGTTGTCCTCCAAATTTTGAATGGAAGCAATACCGTATTGGGTAATGTTTCCGCAGAGGTGAAGTATGAGGTTCCCAATACTATTGCTAGACTCGTTGGGTTTTTGCCAGATCTCGTCTTCCGTCAATTGCCCTAAGCAGATTTTGATCATGCGCAGACTTTCGTTCATACGATACCCCGCATTCCAAACCAATTCTTCTTGGAGTTGTTTTTCCTTATCCATTTTGGAGAATGTAATGTTCCAATTGTTTTAAACTGATTCTGTTTTCATAAATGGCCTTTCCTATAATGGTGCCATCACAACCAATTTCAGCAAGTTTTGGCAACTCATCAAATGAAGAAATACCTCCACTAGCGATTAATTTAATATTGGAAGTATTGTCCAATATCTTTTTATAGAGTTCAAAAGCAGGGCCTTGCAACATACCATCTTTGCTAATATCCGTGCAGATTACGTACACAATACCTGCTTTTTGGTAAAACTGAATAAAAGGTAACAATTCTTGTTCAGATTCTTCTTGCCAACCTGAAACTGCAATTTTTTCGTTATTTGCATCAGCGCCTAAAATGATTTTATTTGCACCAAAATTTTGCAACCAACTTAAAAAAGTTTCTTGGTCTTTTACGGCAATACTTCCGCCAGTAATTTGATGGGCACCACTTTCAAAAGCAATGCGTAAATCTTTGTCAGTTTTTAATCCTCCCCCAAAATCTATTTGTAAGTTGGTTTTTGATGCGATGGTCTCCAAAACTTTATGGTTAACGATATGCTTGGATTTTGCACCATCCAAATCCACCAAATGTAAATATTGGATACCATGGGCCTCAAAGGCCTTGGCCACCTCTAACGGACTTTCGTTATACACCTTTTTGGTTTTGTAATCTCCTTTGGAAAGGCGTACACATTTCCCTTCAATGATGTCTATTGCTGGAATCAATCTCATTTTCTAATCGTATTTTACTCGGTCTATGGACATCCACATTTCCGAATCCCCTATCCTTTTAAAGCCCAAATTTTCATAAAAGTGATGTGCGTCGATGGTTTTGAGTGCTACAGTATTGACTTTTTTTACATCTGAGCGGTCCAAAATATGTTGTATCAATTTTTTTCCTAATCCCTTTCTTTTATTGGGGTTAAAGACAACAACATCCATAATGTAGGCAAAAACCAGTCCGTCGGTTATTATTCGGGCATAAGCCATTTGTTCCCCTTTTTCATCGTACATGCCAAAGCAGATACTTTTTTCAATCGTCATTATTGTTTCTTCCATACTCCTGCCCTTTCCCCAATAGGTCAATGCAACTTCTTTGTGCACCTTTTGGATATCCAACCTATCCTTGTCTGTTGATATTTGGAATTCCATAATCAGGTTAGTGTTAAAAAGTTTTTCAGGATTTCACTGCCCACATCACTGCTCTTTTCGGGGTGAAATTGCACTCCGTAAAAATTATCCTTTTGCAAAGCGGCACTGTAAGTTAGTTCATATTCCGAAGTTGCAATGGTTTCTTTCCCGATCGGGGCATAAAAACTGTGTACCAAATAGATGTATGATTTCTCTGGAATATTAGTAAATAGCTTACTTTTTAAACCTGAAATTTGGTTCCACCCAATTTGTGGGACTTTAACGTTGTTGGAAAATTTTACCACATCCAAATCAAAGATTCCCAAACCTTTGGTATTGCCCTCTTCGGATGAATGGCACATCAACTGCATACCCAAACAAATTCCCAGAACGGGTTGTTTTAATGTTGGAATCAACTTGTCCAACCCTGTGGCTTTCAACTTTGCCATGGCCGAACTAGCCTCTCCCACTCCAGGAAAAATGACCTTGTTGGCATTTTGGATTTCTTCTGCATCATGGCTTAAAACAGCCTCATAACCAAGGCGTTTAATAGCAAACATGATGCTCTGGATATTTCCTGCTCCGTAATCAATAATAACTAGTTTCATCTACAGCATTCCTTTGGTTGATGGCAAAACCATTTTCTCTGCATCTCGCTTTACCGCCATTTTAATGGACTTGGCAAAAGCCTTGAAAATAGCTTCGATTTTATGATGTTCGTTGGTGCCTTCGGCTTTAATGTTCAAATTGGCCTTGGCGCCATCGGTGAACGATTTAAAAAAGTGCATAAACATTTCCGTGGGCATATCCCCCACTTTTTCACGTTTAAATTCGGTGTCCCAGACCAGCCAGTTCCGCCCCCCCAAATCTATGGCAACCTGTGCCAAGCAGTCATCCATCGGTAGGCAAAATCCGTAGCGTTCTATGCCAAGCTTGTTTCCGAGCGCTTTGGAGAACAATTCTCCAAGTGCGATAGCAGTATCTTCAATGGTATGGTGCTCATCTACTTCCAAATCCCCATCTACCTTAATGTTTAAATCCATTTGTCCATGTCGGGCCAATTGGTCCAACATATGGTCAAAAAATGCCAAACCTGTGTTGATGTCACTCTTTCCGGTTCCATCAAGGTTTATCTTGATTTTAATGTCGGTTTCATTGGTTTTTCGGGATATTTCGGCTACCCGGTTTTCCAGTTTCAAGAATTCGTAAATCTTTTCCCAATCATTGCTTTCCAATGCAATATTTTCATCCAACTCTTCGCGTTTTACCGTGATTTCTCCAGTGCCCAGATGAGTTTCATCATTGATAAAGATTCCTTTGGCTCCGAGATTTTTGGCCAATTCAATGTCCGTCAATCGGTCACCGATCACGAAAGAATTCTCTAAATCATACTCTTCAGAAAAATAGGAAGTCAACATTCCCGTGCCTGGTTTGCGGGTATCTGCATTGTCCTTTGGAAATGTTCTGTCTATAAAAACCTTATCAAAAACTACCCCTTCATTTTCAAAAGCTTTGATGATAAAATTTTGCACAGGCCAAAACGTATCTTCTGGGAAAATGTCGGTACCCAACCCATCTTGGTTGGTGATCATCACCAATTCATAATCCAATTCCTTGGCAATTTTGCCCAAATAGGTAAAGGCTTTGGGATAAAAATCTAGCTTCTCAAAGGCATCAATCTGCTCATCGGCAGTTTCTTTGATCATCGTCCCATCCCGATCAATAAATAGTACTTTTTTGCCCATTACTTCATTTCTTTTAAAATGGCTATCAATTTTTTGTTCTCCAGAGGTGTGCCCACGGTAAATCGCAAGGTATTTTCACAGAGCGGTTGCGTACTTCGGTTACGCACCACCACTTGCTTTTCAAGCAATTGTTGGTAACGTTTGTTAGCATCATCCACCTTGGCCAATACAAAATTGGCATCGGTTGGATATAATTCTTTTACAAAATCCAGATTATCCAATGCTTTGATCAATCCATCTCTTTCATCAAGAATCTGCTGTACCTCTTGATCGACCAAATCTTGATTCAATACTCGCTGTAAAGCTCGTTGCTGTGTTAGTTGATTTACGTTATAGGGTGGTTTGATTTTGTTCAGGACAGCGATGATTTCTTCCGATGCATAGCATATTCCCAATCGGATACCTGCCAATCCATATGCTTTGGATAGCGTTTGGGTCACAATCAAGTTGGGATATGTTTTAAGTTGTGACAACCAACTTTCATCTTTTGAAAAATCAATATATGCTTCGTCAATAACCACCAATCCATTAAAGGATTCCAACAACTTCTCAATTCTTTCTTTTTTGAAGGAGTTTCCAGTGGGGTTGTTGGGCGAGCAGATAAAAAGAAGCTTGGAATTGGAGTCTGTAACTTTTAAAATTTCATTAACATTCGGCTGAAAATCAGTAGTCAACAAAACTTCTTTGTTCTCCACGGAATTAATCCCCGCCAACACGTTGTACATTCCGTAAGTGGGTGGCAAAGTGATAATGTTATCCAGATTAGGTTCACAAAAAGCCCTGTAAATCAAATCTAAAACTTCGTCACTTCCGTTTCCAAGTAAAATTTGGCTTTCCGATACCCCTTTTTGTTCGGCCAAAAGTGATTTTAAACTTCGCTGGTATGGGTCTGGGTAGCGGTTGACCCCATTATCAAAAGGGTTTTCGTTGGCATCCAGAAAAATCATTTCAGAACCGTCCGAGACATATTCGTCCCGTGCGGAGGAATAGGGTTGCAACTTGCGAACCGATTCTCTAACTATGTTATTTAAATTGAATTTCACTTTAATTTTCTAAGGATATACTCAACAATAATTAAAACAAATGTGATTGCTCCTGCCCATAGAGCTGTGTGATTTAGATCTTCATATTTTCTTTCCATAACTCCTGCCACCGTAAACAAATAATTCAAAAGGATTAGAATATCACCCAAAATAAATACTACAAGCAAGTATATGGTCAATTTGTATAGCCAATATTCTATCTTTTTCTTCATTTTAAGCTTTTCAACCTAAGGGTTACCGCATTTTTGTGCGCCTGTAATCCCTCGGCATCCGCCATAAGCTCTATGGCACTTCCGATGCCTTGGATTCCCTTTTCGGATATTTTTTGAAAAGTCATGCTCTTCATAAAACTATCCAGATTCACCCCGCTGTATTGTTTGGCATAACCGTTTGTTGGTAACGTATGATTGGTGCCCGAAGCGTAATCACCTGCACTCTCGGGCGTATAATTGCCAATAAAAACGGAGCCTGCATTCTGAATTTTTTCAAGGTAAAACGCTTCATTCTCCATACAAACAATAAAGTGTTCCGGGCCATATTCGTTGATCAAATCCATAGCTTCTTGGTCATTCTTCACCAAAATCAATTTGCTGTTGCCAATTGATTTGCGAGCTATTTCCGCTCTGGGCAATTGCTGTAGTTGACTTTCAATCTCCTCTTCAACGGCCTCGATCAATTTTTCTGAAGTAGATACCAAAATTACCTGACTATCCACCCCGTGTTCGGCTTGGCTTAACAAATCCGAAGCTACAAAAGCAGCGTTTGCTGAATCATCCGCAACCACCAAAAGCTCACTTGGTCCCGCAGGCATATCGATGGCAACATTGTGCCTGGTGGCCAATTGTTTCGCTACCGTGACATATTGATTTCCTGGTCCAAAAATTTTGTACACTTTTGGAATGCTCTCCGTACCAAAGGTCATTCCAGCAATGGCTTGAATACCGCCAACTTTAAAAATCCGTGTTACACCACAAAGTTGGGCCGTGTATAAAATCGCTGGATTGATTTCACCTTTTTTATCGGGCGGGGTGCAGAGCACAATTTCTTTACATCCTGCCAGTTTAGCGGGAATTGCCAACATTAAAATGGTTGAAAATAAGGGAGCTGTGCCGCTGGGAATGTACAACCCCACTTTTTGTATGGGGCGTTTTTCTTGCCAGCATTGTACGCCAGGCATGGTTTCTACTTCAACTTTGAAAGTTTTTTGGGCAGCATGAAATTTTTCGATATTGACCTTAGCCAGGTTAATGGCTTGTTTTAGGGCATCGGAAACAGCATCATCAGCTCTTTCAATTTCTGAAGTAGACACCGGAAGTGAATCCAATTTCACTTGGTCAAACCGGTCTGTATACTTTTTGATAACGGTATCGCCATCAGATTTCACCTCTTTGAAAATGCTGTTGACAATTGCTTCAATATCGGCAACAGTTTGCGTGGGACGTTTTAATATTTCGGCCCAATCACTTTGCTGTGGATAATTGATACGCTGCATTATAGTACCATTTTTTCAATAGGACAAACCAAAATTCCTTCGGCTCCGGCCTCTTTCAATTCATCGATGACTTCCCAAAAGGTTTCCCGGTTGATTACCGTATGCACCGAGCTCCATCCTTCTTCGGCCAAGGGCAAAACCGTGGGGCTTCGCATTCCGGGGAGAATGGAGATAATTTCATCCAATTTATCATTCGGTGCGTTCATCAACACATATTTGTTCTGGCGCGCCTGCAATACCGATTTAATCCTGAACTGGATTTTTTTCAACAGTTCTTTGCGTTCTTCGGAGATGGTGGGCGATACTGCGAGAACTGCCTCGCTTTTCAGCATTACTTCCACCTCTTTCAAATTGTTTTTAAAAAGTGTGCTTCCGCTCGAAACAATGTCACAGATACCGTAAGCCAAACCAATATTTGGGGCAATTTCTACAGAACCATTGATAATGTGCAGGTCGGCCGTAACCCCTTTAGATGCCAAGTAGTCCTTTACCGTATTCGGGTAGGATGTTGCTATTTTTTTACCTTCAAAATCCGTAATGGAATTGTAGGTCTCATTTTTTGGGACTGCCAGGGATACACGACATTTGGAAAAACCCAGTCGCTCCGCAATGGAAATATCCTTTCCTTTTTCAATGAGCACATTTTCACCTATAATGGCAATGTCCACAACTCCATCCCTCAAATATTGGGGGATGTCCCCGTTCCGTAAATAAAATACTTCCAAGGGAAAATTTCGGGAGGTGGCTTTTAACTGGTCTTTTCCGTTGTCGATGGAAATTCCACAATCCTTTAAAATTTTGAGGGAATCCTCGTTTAAACGGCCACTTTTTTGAACAGCAATTCTAATTTTTGTCATTTTTCAATCGTTTTGTCCGAAAAACCAAAGGGGTACAAAAAATAAACCCGTTTGATTTCTCAAACGGGTTAGAATATATTTTAAAAACAACAATACATTTCTATCTCGCTTGAGGGCAAGTATAAAAATGATGATGTGTGTTTTTGTTTCTCATTACGCTCCAAAAGTAGGATATATTTTTATATCAAAAAAGAGAAAATTAGTTATTTCCCAAAATTAATGGCAAACCATCATCTCCCGACCCTACTACAACCACTTTTGCATTTGGGGATTCCGCGAGTTTTAGGGTTGCATCTATCCCCTTGTCCTGTAGTATTTTATCCGTCAAGGAAGCACTCAGTATTTGGTTGGCATCTGCTTTTCCTTGTGCTTCAATACGAACCTTTTCAGCTTCTTTCGAAGCTGTCACCAATCGAAACTCATATTCCAGCGATTCTTGTTCTTGCCTTAATTTACGTTCAATGGCATCTTTAATAGTGGGAGGTAATGTAACATCGCGCACCAGTACTTCATTTAATTGAACGTATTGGTCATCCACAATTTTTTGCGTTTCCTCAAAAATCTCCTGTTGAATTGCATCTCGCTTGCTTGAGTACAATTGCTCCGGTGTATATCGCCCAACCACGCTACGGGCAGCCGAACGAATTGCAGGCAATAGCACACGTTCTATATACTGTTCCCCTTTTTCTTGGTGCAGTTTTCCAAGATCTTCAGATTTTGGCTGAAACCAAACAGAAGCTTCCAGTTTTATATCCAACCCGTTGGAAGAGAGTACGTTCATTTTTTCCAGTTTTTCTTGCTGGCGTACTTCATAGATAAACACTTTGTTCCATGGGGCCACCAAGTGAAAACCTTCTCCCAAAGGCGGTTCGTCGGTAACAACACCTCCACCAAAATATTTGTACAGCACCCCAGCCTCACCAGAACCAATAGTTACGGTAGACCTTGACGCGAAAATGATAAGAAAAATAATTCCTGCTAAAGCAGGCAATGCAATTTTAGGTAATTTATCCATGTATAAATGGTTTTATATTAATCCGTTATATTTTCTGATGAACCATTCCGCAGCTAGGGAAAGAATCATCAACCCCAATAAAATACGGAAATCTATCAAAGATACAACATTATCCCTGCTTTTTTGGACAGGAAGAAGTTCATTGGAGGACGTTAAATCGGATTGTAAATCTTCAAGCTTATCCAAAAAGTACAGTTGCCCCTTATTATTAGCTGCTAAACGCCCCAATTTTTTGTAGTTGGCAGAGACCAATTGCTTTTCGGGATTAAAATCCAATATTCTAAATGCTCCCGAACGTTTTAAATTTTCATCCTGAACAGTAACAGTAAAGTTGTATTCACCAGCATCCAAATCGCTCAAATCCACTTCGTAAAAAGAACCTTTTAAAAGCATGGGCGAAATTCTTGAAAAATCATTGTCAACACCTTCCACTTTGATGGAAATATCGGCATTGGCATCAAACTGGTAACTTTCATCAAAATAGGAAGCCCTGATTTTGGCCATATTGGCATTATCAAAAACCAACTCATAATCGAGTTCGAGACGGTTTCGCTGCCTGTTGGAACCCAGATATACCATCAAATTGCCTATAAATTCATCAAACTTTTGAAAACTTTGGTCGTTACGATATACCTGTGCGCGCCAGCGCCAAAGATTCTCACCAAATAGTACAGCTTCCTTTTGATTGGATTCCGTGAGAATGGCAAACAAAGGCTTGTCCAAATTAACCCCCTGTAATTGCTGGAATATAACAGTTTCGTTGTCCTTATTGAGTTGGATGTCCCCTAGAGTTCCGTTCAAGGGCGGAAATCCATCAACCGAAAATTCACCTAAACCAAACAGGCCAAAGGCATTGTTTAAAACGGGTAAAATTTCTTCTGGTTGCCTACTGCCGGAAACGGTGAAACTTTCTTGTACCCGGTTCAAAAAGTTCCAATCGGTTTTGCTTCCTGTTATTGTAAAGTAGTTGGAACCTGAGTTTTTTAGAAATTCATAAACACTCCTAAAATTCCGATTCGGCTGATACAGGATTATAAGGTCGGATTCCTCTAGAACAGACTGACTTGCATTTGGTTTTAGCAGGGCAACCGAACGTTGCTCATTGGATTCAATGGATTTTTTTAATGAGCCGATGTCTGGATGGAGCATATCCGAAACTATGGCTACGTTGGTTTTTTCATCGATTACTTCAATGGCGGTCTCTTTGGAATTGTTGACCGTATTGCGTTCATTTTCCAACGCACCCACCGCAATTTTGATGGTTTTGATGCCCACACTTTGCGCCTCGACCACCGTATTTAGGGTTTGACTGTTTTTTGCGCTATTAAGGTTTACCCGTTCTTGATGCACCCTATTCCCATTTATGGAAATGGTAACCGTACTGGAAGCTGGTTGAGAACCTTGGTACCGAATGGAAGTCTCAATAGGGAAGCTGTTTCGTAAAAAGGCGTATTTATTTACGTTGATAAGTCCAACTGAAATATCTTCATACTGCGTGGTGTCCCCGACCACAACAGGGTATATTGTTGAATTTTTATTCAGGTTGATGTATTCGTAATCCCTGCCCAGGGTTTGGTTTCCATCAGAAAACAGCACAATGGCGTTGTTTCCGTTCACAAAAACATCATTTAAGGTTGAAAGGGCATTGGAGACGTCGGTATTTCCTTGGTTAAAATTTACAGAGTCCGTTACTGTAATTGTATTGCCAAACCCGTATTGATGGATGGTAAACCGTTCACTTAAATCATCATCGGCTTTAATTTGGGCTATGGCTTGGGAAATCTCCGAAGTGGTAGAAGCATCTTCCATGGAAGTGGAATTGTCCACCAAGAGAATCAAATTCGCTTTTTCCACAAAATAATCCTTGCTGACAAACTTTGGGTTTATCAAAAGCAAAAGGCCGCAAAATAAGGTAACAAACCTCAATGCGGCCAATATTATTTTAAGCGAACCTTTTCTCGAGTTCTTATAAAAGTATTGAAAAAATACTATGGTAAGCGCGGCAGTAACTGCTAAAACAATAAGTAGTACCGTGCGTAAATCCATTCAATTCTATGTTAACATACCACCATCAACGTTCAATACCTGTCCTGTAACATAACTCGATAAGTCGGATGCCAAGAACACACAGGCATTTGCCACATCTTCAGGGCTACCTCCACGTTTTAATGGAATGCCTTCTCTCCAACCTTGAACTACTTTTTCGTCCAATTTCTCGGTCATTTCAGTTTCGATAAAACCAGGAGCGATGGCATTACAACGGATGTTTCTTGATCCCAATTCCAATGCTACGGATTTGGTAAAACCAATCATACCCGCTTTGGAAGCTGCGTAGTTGGTTTGTCCGGCATTGCCTTTTACACCAACCACACTACTCATATTGATTATGGAACCTTTACGCTGCTTCAACATGGTACGTTGCACCGCTTTGGTCATATTGAATACCGATTTTAGGTTGATTTCGATTACTTTATCAAAATCATCTTCGCCCATACGCATCAATAAATTGTCTTTTGTAATACCAGCGTTATTGATGAGTACATCGATTCTGCCATCAAAATCTTCCAAAACCTTGGCCACAAGGGCCTCAGATTCCTCAAAACTGGCGGCATTACTTTTATAGGCCTTGGCCTTCACGCCCATTTGGGTCAGTTCTTTTTCCAGTTCCAAGGCTGGAGCTTCGCTGGAGCTGTAGGTAAAAGCCACATTGGCACCGTGTTTTGCAAATACTTCGGCAATTCCTTTACCAATCCCCCTACTGGCTCCTGTTATGATTACGTTTTTCCCTTCCAAAAGTTGCATAGATAATTATGTTTGAATGGTTATTGACCAAATATAGTTGTTGTTCATTTTGCTAAAATTCGTCATTTCGAGTGGTTTTCACGACAGTAGGAGTGAAATTTGTATCGAGAAAAAGAATTTTCATCTAAAAAATTCTCGACCTGCCTGCCGGCAGGCAGGTACGATTTTTCGTCCCTCACAATCACTCGAACTGACGCCTAGAACTAATTTTTATTTTTCAAAATACACAACAAGTCAAATATAGTTGTTGTTTTAGGTTTAGAGCATATTTAAAAACAATTCAATTGGCTAAAAATGATGATTTTTCGCTTCAATCAATCCTTTTCAAACATGCTCGTAGACGAAAAAAAATCCCGCATAAAACGGGATTTAGTATGGTTTTAACGGTTGGTTACCCAACCACTTCTTTCACTTTTACACCAATTTCAGCGGGTGAATCCACTACGTGGATACCACAATCGCGCATAATTTTTTTCTTGGCTTGGGCCGTATCGTCACTACCGCCTACAATGGCTCCGGCATGTCCCATGGTACGTCCAGCAGGAGCGGTTTCACCGGCAATAAAACCAACAATTGGTTTTTTGCTACCACTTTCCTTATACCATCTTGCAGCTTCTGCTTCCAATTGACCGCCAATTTCACCGATCATTACAACACATTCTGTTTCTGGGTCATTGATCAATAGCTCAACAGCTTGTTTTGTAGTGGTTCCGATGATAGGGTCACCTCCAATACCAATGGCCGTAGTGATTCCCAATCCTTGACGAACTACTTGGTCGGCAGCTTCGTAAGTCAGAGTTCCTGATTTGGAAACAATGCCCACTTTTCCTTTTTTGAAGACAAATCCTGGCATAATGCCAACTTTGGCTTCACCGGGAGTAATTACACCTGGGCAGTTTGGCCCGATCAATGTGCAATCCATATCCTTAATGTAATCGTTGGCTTTTACCATGTCCGCTACGGGAATTCCTTCGGTAATAGTAATGATCACCTTGATTCCGGCATCTGCAGCTTCCATAATGGCATCCGCAGCAAATGCGGGCGGAACAAAAATAATAGTGGTGTCGGCACCAACTTCTTTTACAGCATCTTCCACTGTATTAAAAACTGGTTTTCCCAAATGTTCCTGACCACCTTTTCCGGGGGTCACACCACCAACCACGTTGGTTCCGTATTCAATCATTTGTTCGGCGTGGAAGGTTCCTTCACTACCGGTAAATCCTTGTACAATTATGTTTGAATCCTTGTTTACTAAGACGCTCATATATTTAACTTAATGTAGAGATACAAAAATATGGTTTACTAAAGTTTTTATCTATTGATTTCTTAAATCTTTTTCAGTTTTTGCAAGATTTCTGGAATCTTTTTGATGGATGCTATTTGTTTCAATTTTTCACGTGCTTCTTCAGCTGGGTATCCGAAATAGGTTTTACCGCCTTCTAGTGATTTTGAAATGCCAGATTGAGCCAATATCACAGCTTTTTTGCCTATGGTGATGCCACTAGTGATGCCTACCTGCCCCCAAAGGGTTACTTCATCTTCCAAAACAACACAACCTGCAATACCAACGTGAGAGGCTATTAAGCACTTCTTACCAATAACGGTATCGTGCCCCACTTGAATCTGATTGTCCAATTTGGCTCCTTCTTTTATGGTTGTTGAACCTGTTACCCCGCGGTCAATGGTACACCCAGCTCCGATATCTACATTGTCCTCGATCACTACATTTCCGCCTGAAAGCAATTTATCAAAACCTTCGGGCCTGTTTTTGTAGTAGAACGCATCGGCTCCCAAAACGGTTCCTGCGTGGATGGTAACATTATCGCCCAAAATACATCCATCATAAATGGTAACATTGGGGTGAATCACACAATTCTTACCAATCTTTACATGGTTTCCAATAAAAACATTCGGTTGAATCACCGTTCCCTCACCTATCTCAGCTGTTTCAGCAACGGATGAAGCCGCGCTTTCAAAAGGTTTAAAATGTCGGGTCAATTTATTGAAATCTCTGAAAGGGTCATCGGACACTAGCAAAGCCTTGCCTTTGGGACACTCTACCTTTTTGTTGATGAGTACCACCGTAGCTTTGGATTGCAGGGCCTTATCATAATATTTGGGATGGTCCACAAATACAATGTCTCCCTCTTCTACCACATGGATTTCATTCATACCCAAAACAGGGAAATCATTACGCCCCACAAAGTCGGCATCAATAATTTCCGATATTTCCTTTAAGGTATAGGTTTTAGGGAATTTCATTCAAGCTATTCTTTGGCACGTTCCAAATAGGCTGCTTTTTCCGTATCGATCTTTATTTTGTCGCCTTCGTTGATAAAAAGCGGCACATTGATCGTAGCTCCCGTTTCCACAGTGGCTGGCTTTGTTGCATTGGTTGCCGTATTCCCTTTTACGCCAGGTTCGGTATGGGTTACTTCCAACACAACACTTGCTGGCATTTCAACGGAAAGCGGCATATTGTCCTCTGCGTTGAAAATGATGGTCACCACTTCGCTTTCTTTTAGCAAATCGGATGCATCCAAAGCATCTTTTTGCAAAGCGATCTGGGTGTAATCGTCCGTGTTCATAAAATGATAGGTGTCACCATCATTGTACAAAAACTGGTAGGAACGTGTTTCCACACGCACATCCTCTATTTTATGTCCGGCAGAAAATGTATTGTCCACCACTTTTCCAGTAGTTACACTTTTCAGTTTGGTGCGGACAAAAGCGGGTCCCTTACCTGGTTTTACGTGAAGAAACTCGATTATTTTGTAAATATCGTTGTTGTACCTGATGCACAACCCTTTTCTTATATCGGAAGTACTTGCCATAAATTTTTAATTTGAACTGAAATAACCTTTCATTATCCCTCGTTGCGAATCTCTTATAAACTGAAGAATTTCATCTCTTTCTGGAGTTGCTTCCATCTCAGCCTCAATAATGGATGCCGCTTGGGAATTGTTATAGTTTTGTTGATATAGTAATCTGTAAATATTTTGAATCTCGCGAATCTTGTCAGATTCAAAACCTCTCCTTCGCAATCCAATGGAATTGATACCTACATAAGAAAGTGGTTCTCTGGCCGCTTTTACATACGGGGGCACATCCTTACGGACCAATGATCCACCCGTTACAAAGGCATGGTTGCCTATGGAAACAAACTGATGTACGGCAACCATTCCCGCCAAAACTACATTTTGACCTATGGTAACATGTCCCGCCAAAGTTGAATTGTTACTAAAAATGCAGCCATCGCCAACAAAACAATCGTGTGCTACGTGGCAATAGGCCATGATCAAACAATCATTCCCGATAACCGTTTTCATTCGGTCGGAAGTTCCTTTGTTTATGGTGGCACACTCCCTGATTGTGGTATTGTCCCCAATTACAACGGTGGTATCCTCTCCTTGGTATTTTAAATCTTGGGGCATAGCGGAGATTACGGCACCTGGAAAAATGCTGCAATTTTTTCCGATTCTGGCCCCCTCCATTATGGTAACGTTGGAACCAATCCACGTCCCCTCCCCAATGGTTACATTATTATGTATGGTGGTAAAGGGTTCAATTACCACATTTTTGGCAATTTTGGCCCCGGGGTGTACATATGCTAATGGTTGGTTCATCTACGAATCTGTATTTTTTGTTTTTACGATCTGGGCCATCAATTCGGCTTCGGACACCAATTTACCATTGGCATAAGCATAGGCCTGCATGTGACAGATACCTCTACGGATGGGAGAAATCAAATCGCATTTAAATATTAAAGTATCTCCCGGTACCACTTGTTGTTTAAACTTTACCTTGTCAATCTTCATGAAGAACGTTAGGTAGTTTTCTGGGTCTGGAACGGTGCTCAAAACAAGTATTCCGCCAGTTTGAGCCATCGCCTCTACTTGCAAAACCCCTGGCATTACTGGAGCTCCGGGGAAGTGACCGACAAAAAACGGTTCGTTCATCGTCACATTCTTAACTCCGACCACATGGGTGTCGGACAGTTCCAAAATCTTATCAACCAACAAAAACGGTGGTCGGTGAGGCAATCTCTCCATAATTTGATTCACGTTGAGCAAAGGCTCTTGATTCAAATCATAGCTGGGAACTTTGTTTCTTTTTTCTATTTTAATGATTTTGGATAACTTTTTTGCGAACTGTGTGTTCACAAAATGGCCAGGTTTGTTTGCGATTACCTTACCCCTGATCCGGGTGCCTGTCAAGGCCAAATCCCCAATCACGTCCAACAGCTTGTGCCGAGCCGCTTCATTTGGATGGTGCAGGGTAAGATTATCTAAAATACCGTTCGGCTTTACGGATAGTTTTTCTTTGTTGAAGGCCTTCTCCAATTTCTTCATTGTGGATTCCGATATCTCCTTGTCCACATAAACAATGGCATTATTGAGATCACCTCCCTTGATCAGGCCATTTTCCAGTAACATTTCCAGTTCATGAAGAAAACTAAAGGTACGTGAGTCTGCTATTTGCTCTTTAAAATCGGACATTTTTTCCAAAGTGGCATTTTGTGTGCCCAAAACCTTGGTTCCAAAATCCACCATTGTAGTTACTTGGTATTCGTTCGCAGGAATTACGGTAATTTCGCTTCCTGTGGCTTCATCTCTATATGAAATAACATCTTTTACCACAAATTCCTCACGCTCCTCCTCTTGCTCCACTATACCTGCTTCTTCCAGCGCCTCAACAAAAAATTTGGAGGAACCGTCCATGATGGGAGGCTCCGGGGCATCCAATTCAATTAGGACGTTGTCGATATCCAAACCGACCAGGGCTGCAAGCACATGCTCCGAGGTGTGGATTTTAACGCCATTCTTTTCCAGATTGGTGCCACGCTGGGTATTTACCACATAATTGGCATCGGCTTCAATTATGGGTTCCCCTTCCAAATCAATTCTTTTAAATGCATAGCCATGGTTCTCATCGGCAGGAAGAAAACTCATGGTTACATTTTCGCCCGTATGTAGCCCTACACCTTGTAGCGTTACTTTTTTAGCTATGGTGCGTTGTTTGTTACTTGGTTTGCTCACCTTCAACTTTTTTTTCTATGTTGGAGATTTGATTTGCCAATTTCGGCAAATTCTTAAAGTGTACATATGATTTGTTGAAGTCTCCATAGTTCAATGCTGGTGACCCTTGGAGGACTTCGTCATCTTTTACGTTTCTTCCGATTCCGGATTGGGCCTGAATGCGCACCCTATCACCAATGATGATGTGGCCCACAATGCCCACTTGACCGCCAATTAAACAGTTTTTTCCTATTTTGGTGGAACCTGCCACCCCGGTTTGGGCGGCAATGGCGGTATTTTCGCCAATTTCTACATTATGTGCTATCTGGATTTGATTATCCAGTTTCACACCTTTTCTCAAAATAGTGGATCCTAAAGTGGCGCGGTCTATAGTGGTTCCCGCACCTACATCCACATTATCTTCAATTATTACGTTGCCAGTCTGCGGTACTTTGCTGTATTCTCCATTTGAGTTTGGTGTAAAACCAAACCCATCTGCCCCAATGATTGCACCACCATGGATAACACAATTGTTACCTATAATGGTTTCTGAATAGATCTTGGCCCCGGCAAAAACAATAACATTATCGCCAATAACCACATTGTCGCCCACATAAGCATTGGGATATATTTTAACGTTATCCCCGATTTTAACATTATCTCCCAAATAGGCAAAAGCACCCAAGTAAAAACCTTCGCCGTAGTTTGCACTTTCGGAAATGTAACAAGGGTTTTCAACCCCTATCTTGTTGTTTTTGACTTGATTGTAGTACTCCAATAATTTGGAAAAGGATTTATAGGCATCATCTACCTTAATAAGTGTGGTAGAAATCTCCTGCTCTGGAATAAAATCCTTGTTTACTATGGTTATCGATGCCTTGGTGGAATAGATGTACGATGTATATTTTGGGTTGGCCAAAAAGGTCAAAGACCCTTTTTCACCGTCTTCTATCTTTGACAATTTATGGACAGCGATTTGAGGATTTCCCTCAACTTCCCCTTCTAAGATTCCGGCAATTTGGGTAGCTGTAAATTTCATTGGTGCAAAAGTAACAAAATTTGTTAAACGGCTTTCTTTGGATAACAGCTGTAATATTTGGTGACGGTTTTGGCCAATGCTTTTAGGCTAAGCTGGTCCGACTCCTTTAAAACATCCGAAATTTTCCCGTTCTTTTTTAAAATTTGAATAGCCTCATCCTTACTATATGCTTTATTGGATATTTCTCCTTGAAACACAAAATTGGAAGCTTCTTCAACGGAAAGATCATGCTTTTCTATGATCCAATCCAACTTTTCGTTCATTTTTTCAGGAGTCATGGGTCTCTTTTTTATTTTAACGTGCAAAAGTCTTCTGTCCAAAATCATCTTGCACAGTTTGGAAAGCACAAAATCATCATGGAATTGCCAATTTTTCAAAGCACCCAGAACATCAATATCGTCCAGTTCCGAAAAAGTCTCCAGAACCTCTTTATTAAATGCCTGTGCCCTATTGTTCTTCAGAAAAAACAATAATGGCCGGCTTCCCATTAAATCTTCCCCTCTTAGCAACAGCAGTCTTGCCCGCTGCATAATCCGAATCAACAATTGCTCGGCCACCAATCCTGTTTTGTGCAAGTAAACTTGCCAATACATAAACCTACGGGCCATCAAAAATTTTTCCACGGCATAAATGGCCTTCTCCTCTACCACTAAATTTCCGTTGACTACGTTTAACATGGAGATGAGCCGTTCCGAATTGATGTTCCCCTCGGTAACCCCAGAGTAAAAACTATCACGTTTCAGGTAATCTAACCGGTCCATATCCAACTGACTGGATACCAGTTGATTTAAGAACGGCTTGGGGTAATCCCCCTTAAATATAGAAATGGCGATATCGAGTTGTCCTTCAAACTCCTTGTTCAGTTCCATCATAAATCTCAAGGAAATCTGTTCGTGGCTTATTTCTTTTGCCACAAAACCTTCCAATGCATGGGAAAATGGGCCATGTCCAATATCGTGCAGCAAAATGGCACACAATAACCCTTTCTCCTCCTCTTCTGTAATCTCAACATTCTTTAATTTTAAAACCTGAATGGCCTTGGTCATTAAATGCATGCTACCCAGCGCATGGTGGAACCTGGTATGGTGGGCCCCGGGATATACCAAATAAGATAGCCCCATTTGGGATATTCGCCTCAATCTTTGAAAGTAAGGGTGCGAAATCAGACTAAAAATTAGTTCGTTGGGAGTTCCAATAAAACCGTAAATTGGATCGTTGAAAACATGAAGCTTATTGGTTTTTACCAAAGTTTTTTGTTTTAATTCCCACAAAGATAACTACTATATGAACAAGATAACAATTCTTTGGGTCGATGATGAAATAGACCTATTAAAACCTCACATATTATTTTTAGAGAGCAAAGGCTACAAAGTGGTTACCAGCCAAAGTGGCCAAGACGCCATTGAAGAGATCAAGGAAACTTTTTTTGATATTGTTTTCCTCGATGAAAACATGCCAGGGCTTTCTGGTTTGGAAACCTTGACAGAAATAAAAAAATACGATGGTTCCATCCCCGTGGTGATGATCACCAAAAGCGAGGAGGAATATATAATGGACGAAGCCATTGGTTCCAAAATTGCCGATTACCTTATTAAACCTGTAAACCCCAATCAAATTTTACTTTCCTTAAAAAAGAGTTTGGACAATTCCCGTTTGGTTTCTGAAAAAACCACCGCCAACTATCAACAGGAATTCCGAAAAATTGCCATGGACCTCTCTATGATCAATACACAGGAAGAGTGGGTGGACCTCTATAAAAAATTGATCTATTGGGAGCTGGAACTGGAGCAAATCGAAGACTCAGGTATGTTCGAGATATTGGAATCCCAGAAAACTGAGGCCAATTCGCAGTTTGGCAAGTTTGTGGACAAGAATTATAAAGGTTGGTTTAGGGATGGTGATGCCCCCATAATGTCCCACACTTTATTCAAAAATAAGATTCAGCCCGAATTGGAAGAGAGCAAAACCCTTTTGGTGGTGATCGATAATTTGCGGTACGATCAATGGTTGGCATTTGAGAAAACATTATCGGCATATTATAAAAAGAAGCAAGAGTGTGCCTACTTCAGCATTTTGCCAACGGCAACGCAATATGCCCGTAATGCACTCTTTTCTGGCCTGATGCCTTATGAAATGGAGAAAAGGTATCCTGATTGGTGGAAAAATGACACTGACGAAGGCGGAAAAAACCTCCACGAATCAGAATTTCTTGGAGAACAATTAAAAAGGCTTGGGCTTAGTCTGAATTGGGAATACCACAAAATAAGCAACCTTAAACAAGGTAAGCAACTGGCCCAAAACTTTAAATCCCAAAAAGATAATGATCTAACTGTTGTTGTCTATAATTTTGTGGATATGCTCTCCCATTCAAAAACAGAAATGGAGGTGGTTAAGGAGCTTGCCGCCAACGACAAGGCCTACCGGTCCCTTACCTTGAGCTGGTTTAAAAATTCGCCCTTGTTGGAAATTATCCAACAGGCCCAGGATTTGGGAATGAAGTTGATTTTGACCACGGACCACGGCACCATCAATGTAAAACAGCCGTCTAAGGTAATCGGTGATCGAGAAACCAGCTTGAACCTTCGCTATAAAACTGGGCGAAGTCTTACCTATCAGGACAAGGATGTGTTGGCCACCAAAAATCCGCAAGAAATTCACTTGCCGAACATCAATTTGAGCAGTAGTTACATTTTTGCCAAGAACGATCTCTTTTTTGCCTATCCGAACAACTATAATCATTATGTTGGTTATTATAGAAACACCTATCAACATGGAGGTGTTTCGTTAGAAGAAATGATAGTTCCTTTTGTAGTTTTGGATCCTAAATAAATCTATTTTGAAAAGAAATTTTGAACTGAGTGAAATCCGTGAGGTTGCCAAAGAGCTACTGGAAAAAGCACCGAACAAGGTGCTTTGTTTGTATGGTGATATGGGAGTTGGCAAGACTACTTTGGTAAAAGCCTTGGTAAAAGAACTTGGAGCGGTGGATGTGGCCAGCAGCCCCACCTTTGGTTTGGTGAACGAATACCATGATAATAAGGACACCCTTATAGCTTACCATTTTGATTTTTACAGACTAAATGATGAAATGGAAGCCTTGGACATGGGCTTGGAAGATTATTTGAATTCGGGTGTTTGGTTGTTTATCGAGTGGCCAAATAAAATCTCGTCTTTGCTTCCAGAGGATGCTGTGGGGGTATTCTTGCACTTTGTCGAGGAAAGCACACGTTCAATCGAGTTAAATATTTCTTAAGAAACCATCTAGGTATCTTCATCGTAATTATTGTTTAGAGCAAGCTTATTTCGATAAAGCGTATGTTTTTTTCGTTTAAAAACCAATTTTACCGACAAAAAGCATGGTGGGCTGAAATATTTTCCTACATTTGTTCTGAAATGAATTCATTTATTAACCAAAAACTCTTTTACGATGAACACTAAAAAAGTTTTTTTTGGATTGCTAGCTGTTGCATTTTTGGCAATGACCGCTGTTTCGACAAGCGTTGTTAAAATTGACAAAGATCAAACAGTAAGCATTGAAAAGTCTAAAATCGTTAAAGTTTAGACGGACTTTTAATCCACAAGCAACAATCCCTTTTTTCGAAAAGGGATTTTTTTTTACAATAATCTTGGGTTTTTTGAGTTTACAAAAGTAATGAGCAAAAAGTCTACCATAAAAAAGCGCTTTGTTATAGAGGGATTCATAGCTTTATTCATAGCTATTTCTCCCCTAATTTTTTATAGTTACAAGTATTTACCGCAAGAAGCTGTTTCTTGGACCTTTTTAGGGATTACATTTACTGAGAATAATTTCGGAGATGTGAGTACAGCAATTTATTTTTATCTAACCAAAGTGGTTCCCTTGTTTCTGTTAATCATATGGTTTATAACGTCAAAGGATTGGTGGTACCATGCCATATTGATTCCGATTGCCATGTACAGTTTTCAATTGTTCACTGTATTGAATTACTCCAATAGTAAACGAATAGACGAAAACGAAATTTTATATGTGATTGCCGTTACCATGGTTATAGTGCCTATAGTTTATTTTATTAGGGTAAAACTGGTTGACAAGCACGTACATGGTATTGACTTGGAGGCCATGGATACCGAACTTCAAATACTCAAGGAAAAAGAAGAATTGCGTAAAGAACGCGAGAAACTGGAACAGCGTCAAAAGACTGCTTCAAAAAAAATGTAAATTTGTTTTAATACCTGGCGGTATTATGAATAGATTTACCGTTTATGAGCCAAGCGTCATCTCCATTTAGCAAACAACAATTGCTCCCCCAAGAAGAAACCTTAGAGGTTGTAAAACAAAAGGGAGAACTTTTTATAGGCATTCCAAAAGAAAACCAGTATCAAGAAAAGCGGGTATGCCTTACCCCGGACGCAGTTAACGCCATTACGGCACACGGACATCGGGTATTGGTGGAATCCGGAGCTGGAGAGGGTGCCAATTTTTCGGATCTGGACTATACAAATGCAGGGGCGGAAATTACAAGGGATACCAAAAAAGTGTTCTCCTGCCCCTTAATTTTAAAAGTGGAGCCCCCCACCCTTTCGGAAATAGATATATTAAATCCACAGACCATCATTATTTCTGCCTTGCAGATCAAGACCCAGAACAAGGAGTATTTTGAGATCATGGCCAAAAAACGACTGACGGCTATCGCTTTTGAATACATTCGGGATGATGATGGAAATTATCCAGCCGTTCGGTCGTTGAGCGAGATTGCAGGAATTTCCTCCATTTTAATTGCCTCGGAATTGATGGCAAACCCCAGTACGGGCAACGGATTAATGTTTGGAAATATTAGCGGAGTACCTCCCGTTGAAGTGGTCATTATTGGAGCCGGAACCGTAGGTGAGTTTGCGGCCAGGTCTGCCTTAGGGCTTGGGGCCAATGTAAAGGTTTTTGATAATTCCATCAGTAAGCTCAGAAACCTGCAAACCAACCTTAACCAAACATTGTACACCTCTACGGTGCAACCCAAAAATTTGATCAAGTCCTTAAAACGTTGCGATGTTGCCATTGGAGCCACCCGCGGAAAGGACCGTTCTCCCGTAGTCGTGTCCAGTTCCATGGTGGAGAACATGAAAAAAGGAGCGGTAATCATTGATGTGAGCATTGACATGGGCGGTTGTTTTGAAACCTCCGAAGTGACCACACACAGAAAACCCACTTTTGAGAAATATGGGGTGGTCCATTATGGTGTTCCCAATATTCCATCGAGGTACCCGAGAACATCGTCTATTTCCATAAGTAATATTTTTACGCCCTATTTATTAAAAATTGGCGAGGAGGGCGGTCTGGAACATTCACTTCGGTTTGATAAAGGCTTGCGCAACGGACTTTACATGTACCACGGTATATTGACCAACAAATCTGTGGGCGATTGGTTCGGCTTGAGTTATAACGATATTAATTTTCTTATTTTTTAATGTAGATGGCATTTTTGAAACGATTGGGATGGTACCTAGTGGGACTGTCCATAGGATTGATTTTTTTGGTTTTTATTTTGAAGAAAAAATCGGGTGAAGAGGGGTTGGATTTCTGCTACTTCCCTAATTGCAGGGTACTCAAGGATATGCGCTCCAAACCGTTGACTTTCTCCGAATCCCTGCCCGAGCAATATCGAGACACTTTGCTGATCCAGTCCTTTTTAGAGGTTGGAGACGTGGATTTTGGTAAAAGTGACACCAAATCCGAACCGTGCAAGACGTATTTTATCTCACATGAATACAATGGTGAAGAGTTGGAATTAAAGGCCAAGAGTTGTGAGGAGGAAGTTACTGTTGAAAAAGTAGAACATCTAAATTAATCCCCCAACCTCCTACGCTTCCGCTCCTTGGTTATCAAAGCCAGTTCCCTTGAGGTTTGCCCAGCGACCGAAGTATTCTCCTCTGCCCTTCTGATTAGGTAGGGCATTACATCCCTGACAGGACCATACGGAACATATTTTACAGCATTATAGCCATGGGCGGCCAAATTATAGGTGATATGGTCGCTCATACCAAACAATTGACCAAACCAAATCCGTTCGTCGTTGGTAGGCACACCCTGCTTTTCCATCAAATCAATTAGTTTGAGGGTACTTTGCTCATTATGGGTGCCGGCGAAAATGGTAAATTGGTTTAAATGCTCCATCATGTATGTAATGGAGGCATCAAAGTTTTCGTCTGTTTCTTGTTTGGACTTGCAAATCGGGCTTTCGTAGCCCTTGTCGTTCGCTCGGTCGTTCTCCTTCTCCATATAGGCTCCCCGCACCACTTTGGCGCCTATCTTAAACCCTTCATCAGAAGCCAGCCCATAGAGTTTTTTAATGTAATCCATTCGGTCCCAACGGTACATTTGAAAGGTATTGAAAACGATAGTTTTTTCCTTGTTGTATTTGCGCATCATATCAAGGACCAAATCATCTGCGGCATCTTGCATCCAACTTTCCTCGGCGTCTATCAACAACGCAACATCCAGTTTGTGTGCTTTTTGACAAACTTTTTCGAATCGGTTCACTATTCTTCCCCATTCCGCTTTTTCATCTTCATTCAATTCGCTTTGTGTAGAAATTTTTTCGAACAATTTAAAGCGGCCAAATCCTGTGGGCTTAAAAACTGCAAAGGGCATCGCATCTTTTTCCTTCACAAAATCCAGAATATCCAAGGTCTTTTCCATGGCAAAATCAAATTGATTGTCCACCTCTTTGCCCTCGGCCGAATAATCCAAAATAGAACAGACCCCATTGCCATACATATTATCAATAATAGGGAGACAATCTTCCTCGTTCACCCCACCACAAAAATGGTCGAACACGGTAGCCCTGATCAACCCCTCAACAGGTAAATGGGCCTTAATGGCAAAATTGGTCACAGCGGTTCCAATACGAACCAAAGGTTCGTTGGAAATCAATTTAAAAAGGAAATAGGCTCGCTCCAGCTGGGAGTCCGACTTAAGCTCAAAAGCTATTGCAGTATTCTCAAAATTAGGTCGCATTCTTTGATATCCATTAAAGATTCAAAGATAAGTAGGCAAATTAGAACCATTTATATAAAAATAGTCTTTATTTAGCAGTGAAATTTAAATTATGGAATCGGTTAAATCACAGTCTTACGAGGTACATATTGGCGAATTGGCAAAAGCTGCTCTTAACCAGCACATTGCTAAAAGTAGTTACTCCAAAATATTTGTTTTGGTGGATGAAAACACCAAGGAGCATTGCTTGCCTTTTTTTAAAAAAATGTTTGACGGCTCTGTTGATTTTATCTTGGAAATCCGATCAGGGGAAGAAAACAAACATATTCATACCTGTTTGCAACTTTGGGAAGATCTTTCCAATTTGGATGGTGACCGAAAAAGCCTACTGATCAATCTTGGTGGCGGGGTGCTTACCGATATGGGAGGCTTTGTGGCTTCTACTTTTAAGCGGGGGATTGATTTTATAAATATCCCCACTACTCTACTTTCTATGGTAGATGCGTCCATCGGTGGCAAAACAGGTGTTGATTTGGGATCCTTAAAAAACCAGATAGGTGTGATCAACCAACCCCAAATGGTGCTGATTTTTCCAGAATTTTTAAAGACCCTAGACCCACGTCAGGTAAAAAGTGGATATGCAGAGATGCTGAAACACGGGCTTATAATGGATAAAGCGTACTGGAACAGTTTAGCTGAAAAAAGTAATTTTACAGATGCTGCATGCATTCAAAAATCCATTGCCCTTAAAAATGAGGTTGTTCTTCAAGACCCTACCGAAAAAGGGTTGCGTAAAATCTTAAATTTTGGACACACCTTGGGGCACGCCATTGAATCGTATTGTTTGGACAATCATGACAAGAAAACCTTGTTGCACGGTGAAGCCATTGCGGCAGGAATGATTTTGGAGGGGTATTTGTCGCACGAGCTCCAGGGACTTTCCAAATTATCGTTGGATGAAATCAAAAAAATATTTTTGACCCATTTTGAGAAAGTGGACTTTACCGATGACGATATTGATGCCATTCTTCAATTACTTAAATACGATAAAAAGAATTCTCATGGGAACGTAAATTTTGTATTGCTACATTCCATCGGTAAAGCCGTTACGGATATTAAAGTTCCCGAAGAATTATTCCAAAAAGCTTTTGCTTACTACAAGGAATAAACACTTCGCATACTTATTTTTTTCGTTTACAACTCTTTGGGTCCACCAAATTCAAAAATCCCTAGTTTAGGAATACATTTAAAAACCAACCCTTATGAAACGGATTTTGATAGACTACAAAAAGCTGGACAACAAGGTAGTAGCCATATTGATTGATTCTTATCCTGATGGTTATGGTGATGACGATGTTATTACCATTAAAAAACCAAATGGGGAGGTCATAGAGGCCGTGGAAGTAAAAACGGCAGATATCATCTACTTGGTAAAAATCAGCAAGAGCCTTTCCAACTTCATTTCAAATTTTGAAGAGACCATTGAAAAGGAACTTGACAAAGAATTGGTGGTTTCTGATTTTGAAGACGACTCGTTTGAAGGCTTGGAACCTACTTCAGATGATTTGGAAAGCGAAGACCAATATTGATTTAGGCCAAATAGCGTTCCTTTATAATCCGAATATGGTGTGCTTGATGTCCGCTTATGATAAAGCCCAGTGCCCGCACACTCATTTTGGACCCACTGGCCACTCCAACCCTTTTAATCGTTTTTTCGTCAAAGGAATTAAAAAGAAAAATTGTGGAATCCCTAACCGCTTTATATTCCTCCATCAAGTTTTTTGGGGATCTTTTATCGGCGTTGGAATACGGTACATAAGTATCTTGGTCAAACCCTGGTAGTGGGGTTTTATCGTTTCTTGCAATACAAAGTGCACGGTATTGGAATATTCGCTCCGTGTCTATAACATGCACTAATACTTCCGCTAAGGACCATTTGTCCCCTGCATAAGCATAATTAAGTTTTTCTTCTGGGGTTTGTTGCAGTAAGGTCAAAAAATCGTCCTTTCCCTTTCTTAGTTCTTTCATTAAATCTACATTTCCCAGTGCCATAATATAGGTCTGGTAAAATGGATTGTATTCCGAAGAGGGCAGGTCCGAAAGCACCATAATATGTATAATGGAATTATAACTCGTTGAAAATAGTGTGCATTAAACGTCTTTTATCGTTAATGCTCTCTTCCAAAGAAATCATGGTCTCAGTTCTGCTGATACCTTCGATATCATCTATCTTAAAAATAATATTTTTGGCATGTGTAGTATCTCTGGCCCTTATTTTACAAAAAATATTGAATTTGCCTGTTGTTATATGGGCCACGGTAACGTATGGTATTTGGCTCAACCTTTCCAGCACAAATTTTGTCTGGTGTGTTTTTTCCAAGAATATACCAACATAGGCGATAAAGGAATAACCCAATTTGACATAGTCCAGCGTAAGGGAAGAACCTTTAATAATCCCGGATTCCTCCATTTTTTTGACACGGACATGAACCGTACCTGCGGAAATCAACAATTTTTTTGCGATGTCCGTAAAAGGTGTACGAGTATTATCGATTAACATATCCAGTATCTGGTGATCTATCTCGTCAAGTTTTACTTTGGTCATTACATTGAATTTTGCAGCAAAAATAGTTAAAAAAGGAAATTTACGTAATAAAAATGGTTCTTTTTTAAATAATATGCAAGAACCTTTGAGAAATGATTTTTATTTATTGATTTTCAGGAGTAAATCAAGAATTTCGTTTTGGGAAGCTGCAAATCCAAAATCCTTGGTATCAACACATTCTATGGTTTGATGTCCGTAAAAACCTTCAAGAGGGCCAATTTCCGCTATTTCCGGCTTAAAAACGATTTTGTCGTTTTTCAACACTTCCTTATATCGAATTCCTACCGAATGTCCTGCATCAAATTCAGGATTTACCGCCTCTGGATGCTTTACCAGCACATCAAAAAATAACTTATGGTTACCTGGAATTGAAAAATAATCACCTGTTTTATAGTCGTCGATTTTATCTGTGGCAATAATTTTCAACGCTTCTACAATCGATAAAAAAATTAACTCTCGGGTTTTCTCCCGCTCATAGTCTTTGGGATAATGGCCGGACTCAAACAAAATGGTCGGCACCCCCAACATTTGCAGTGTATCTCCAATGCAATTATCGTTGAATCCGTCATCGTACCTGCCCACCTGCCCCGGAATATGTTTTTGCAACATGGCGTCCATACCAATAATCAGTTTCATGGCCACTTCCCTTGCGGGGGTAATGTGGCGTTCTGGGTTGCTTGCCGGGGATAAAAAAGAGACCGTCGCCGGTTTGTCCGTTTTACCGGCACTAAACAGGGTGCGCTGATCATGTAGGTTAAAACAAAAATCCGGCTGAAACGATTCAAACAGTTTCCGGAAAGCTATGCTTTCGGGCTGTGTCAAATTTTTAGCATCGCGGTTCAAATCAACTTTATTTATATTCTCGCGGGTATACTCATTGGCCCCATCCGGGTTTAGCATGGGTATAACCATTAAGGTACATTCCTTTAAAATTGACCTGGCCAATGCTTCCTCCGATTGCATAAAATTGACCATGTCCCATACCGCCTTGGTCGTGGTTGATTCGTTGCCATGCATTTGGGACCAAATAAGCACCTTCTTTTTTCCCGTCCCCATTTTAAGAGCATTTATTTTAATGCCATTGACGGAATCCCCGATATGGATTAAAGGTGATGATAGTTTGGAGAAACAAGGCTGAATGGATGCTGTGTTAATGTATCTACCTTGAATGGACTTCTCTTTATATAATGAATAATCAAGCATGAAGTTTCGGAATTAAAGTTTACAAAAGTAACCAACCTAAATTTTACAATTGTAATCAATTTTGAATCACATCGTGACACATTTGTAACTCAAATTGATGTGTCCCCCCTTCCTTTTGTGATAAATGTAAACAATAATTTTACATCTTTACATAAATAACATTATATCAGTAATTTATAATTAGTTATTTGAATTCTTAATTTAAAAAAAATAATTTAATTCATGGTGTATTCTCTATCTTAATTTGAATTGTGCTATCTTAGATATTAAAAAATTTACAATTGTGAACAAAGAGATTGTAACCCGTATAGAAACTGTTATCGAGCATTTGGAGTTATCTGTTTCTGCCTTTGCCGACGAGATTGGTGTGCAGCGTTCGAGCATCTCCCACTTGTTGAACGGACGAAATAAGCCTAGCTTGGATTTTGTGATGAAATTGGTCAACACCTACCCCGAAGTGGATTTGTATTGGCTGTTAAAGGGTGAGGGACGATTTCCAAAGGAAAGCGCCGATCAGGCTGAAATCAATGACACTAAAATCACTAAAAAGATAGAAGAACCGTATGTAGATGATTTTGTCATTCCCTTTTCTAAAGAAAAGAAGCACGAGCTACAGTCCAAAAACCCGTATAAGATAGTTATGTTTTATTCCGATGGTACTTTTGAGGTTTACAACACAAAAAAGGATTGACCCTTTCAACTACTTTCCGTTACTTTGTAGGTATGACAAAACATCTTCTTTTTGGGTCAATGATACTATTGTTTTTGGCCTGTGGGCAGCCGCCACAACGTAATTGTAACGATTTTAAAACTGGTAAATTTTCGTTCACCGCAATCATAAATGGTGAAGAGAAGAAAACCACATTCAACAGAACCACAGATTTGGAAGTGGATGAATTTGAAGGGGAAACGGATTCTTCATCGGTTCGCTGGATAAACGATTGTGAATATGTGCTAAAAAACTTGAACCCCAAGAACAAGGCAGAAGAAAAACCGATTCACATCAAAATATTGACCACTACTGAGTCTTCATACACTTTTGAGTACAGCGTAGTTGGCGATAATCGCAAGTTTAAAGGGACAGCCCATAAAATAGATTGATTTAGGGAGTCGCAAATTCAATAATTTGGATTTATAAAAATCAGTTGGGTCTTTGGTAAGCAAGTTCTGGGCTGGCTTCCTTTTGTTTTTTGAACAATCGCTGTTGTTGCTTCACTGTTAAAGTGCTACCATCGTGGCTCCATCCTGGAGGGCCAAAAATGTACATTAATTTATGGGAGAGTTTTTTCGATTTTTTGACATCGTTCCAAATATCCTTGAATTCGTGGGTAAGGATAACTACGGGATTGTATGATTCTGGAGCATGGATTACGCCGTACTTAACATCGACATCATCATCAAGCTCCTTCCATGTGCCAAATATTTTATCGAAAATATTCAAGAAACCGCCGTGGTTTTTATCTAGGTACTCTACATTTTGTGCGTGGTGTACTTGGTGCATGGTGTGTGTGTTGAATATTTTTTCCAAAAATCCGAGTTTGGGAACGTAAACCGTGTGCAATTGAAATTGCCATAATGCTTCAATCCCTAAACATACCAGTACCATTTCCGGTGGAAAACCAATTGCAGGCAACCATAAGTAAAAGAAGGGTTTGTATAAAATAGTGAACCATCCGTTTCTTATCGCCGTACCTAAATTAAAATTATCGGAAGAATGATGCACTATATGTGCAGCCCATAAAATACGGACCTCGTGATTGGCCCTATGGAACCAATAATAGGTGAAATCGTCTCCCAATTGACAAAGAATCCAAACGTACCATGCATATCCAAAGGATTCATACCCCATAATGTTGGTTCTTACTCCTCCAACAACTGGATTGAACAACTCATAGGTCCCTTCAAAAAGGAGTATGGCAAAGGCAACCTTGAACAAAGGCCCAAGGATAGCAGAGCCAATCCCCATAAAACCACTGGCCGCTAAATCTTTCCAGTTATAAAGATCGTGGTGTTCGTGATCATGGGTTTTACTGTAAGTTAATTCTAATAAAATAAAGGCAATAAATACTGGTACACCATATACCAGTGGGTTTGTAAAATCCATATAGATGTATTAATCGGTCTGCTTGTAAAGTGTGTAACTCGCGTGAAAATTAGCCATAAATCACATCAAAACAAAGTGGTTTGGTCAGAACTGTCATTCTTAGTGCCAATATCATTATCATCGTTGTCTATTTGCTCTTCATCCACTACTTCAATGTCTTCGGTTTTTTGTTCCTCGGGTTCCTCGTAAGGTAAGGAATCCAAAACATTTATATTTTTCACTTTTTCTGGAGTAAGCTGATTTCCAAGTGCTTTTATGCCTTTTACGGCAATAAATTCTTCCACGTTTATTTCTTGGTTTGGTTTAGGGTCTTTGCCTCTGGGCTTAACAAATTCAATTTCCAACATGGGTCTCCAGTCGGTAGATACCAGCTCCAAATACGATTTTGAATCTTCGGAGATCACCACCTCTTCTTTGTTGGGGCTTTCCACCAAAAACCTTTTCAAGTAAAAACGTTCCTTATCACCTACGTAGTGCACTACCGAAATAGGTTTGTCGGGATTCCACTTTTCCAACACGATCATATCGTCATTAAATCTTGTCAGTAAATCTGGCGGAATGGTTTTTACAATCCCCTTCTGGTCTATCACCAACAATAGGTCGTCGCCCCGGAACTCACCGAGCAACTCCCCTCGTCCATCCACATTAAGGCGACTTACCACATCATCGAACCAAATTTTTCTTGGTTTAAGTGTAGACACGCCTTTTTCTTTTAGTTCGATGCGTTTTACGGCATATTTGGTGACTAAATTTCCTTTGGAGCCCCTTCCCTTGATTAGAACATCGGAAAAATCCAAATCCCATTTTAATTTTTTGATACTGCCTGATTGGCGTAACATTACCGTGACCACCTCAGCTTCACCATTTGGGTTTGCTGAAAAATAAAGTACTTCTGCGGATGGCTTATCCCCAGCCAGTTGATAAATTTTGTCCCTTGTCATACTGGTGACATTAAACCTTTTGATGTAGCTTGGCCCACCTTTCATGAGCTTGTAGATCATATTGTAAGTGGTGCGCTTGTCCTTCTTTTTGAAAACGGCCACATGGATAATGTTTTTTCCAACAAACACCTTGGAGTCCACTTTGGTCACCATCATCTCCCCTTTCTCAGTAAACACAATAATGTCGTCGATATCACTACAATCGGTAACGTATTCATCCCGCTTTAAAGAGGTGCCGATAAAGCCTTCTTTGCGGTTTACATAGAGTTTGGTGTTTCTGATGACCACTTTGGTGGCTTCAATATCATCAAAAATCTTTATTTCTGATTTACGTTCCCGTCCAGCACCATATTTTTTCTTTAATTCCTTAAAATAGTCGATGGCGAACTCGACCAAATGCTCCAAGTGATGCTTGGTCTGGGCAATCCTATCTTCCAAACTTTCAATAAGTTGTTGTGCCTTGTCCAAATCAAACTTTGAAATTCGTTTGATTCGTATTTCAGTCAAACGAACAATATCATCCCGGTTCACCTCTCTTTTTAAATGTGAAATGTGTGGCTTCAAGCCTTTGTCTATGGCTTCGATTACACCTTCCCAAGTTTCCTCTTCTTCTATTTCGCGATAAATCCTGTTTTCGATAAAAATTCGTTCCAAGGAAGAAAAGTGCCATTGCTCCTCCAACTCGTCCAACTGTATTTCAAGTTCTGCTTTAAGTAGTTCCACAGTATTGTCAGTGGATCTTTCAAGCATCTCCTTAATACCGATAAATAAGGGCTTGTTGTCTTCAATCACACAGCCAAGCGGGGATATGGACGATTCGCATGCCGTGAACGCATAGAGGGCATCAATGGTTTTATCAGGAGAGATGCCGTTGGGCAAATGCACCAAAATCTCTACTTCGGCGGCCGTGTTGTCCTCTATCTTTTTTATTTTGATTTTCCCTTTATCATTGGCCTTTAAGATAGAGTCAATTAAAGAGGAAGTGTTGGTACCGTAGGGTATCTCATTGATGACCAAGGTATTCTTGTCCAAGGTCGATATTTTTGCCCTCACCCTGATTTTTCCTCCTCGCATCCCATCATTATAATTGGTCACATCAATGACCCCTGCCGTTGGAAAATCAGGATAAATGGTAAACCTTTTTCCTTTTAGGTGTTTTATGGATGCATCTATCAACTCGTTAAAGTTGTGCGGGAGTATTTTTGTGGAAAGGCCTACCGCAATGCCCTCGGCTCCTTGAGCCAAAAGAAGTGGAAATTTAACGGGCAGATTTACAGGTTCTTTTTTTCTGCCATCATAAGAAAGTTGCCACTCCGTAATTTTTGGACTATAAACCACTTCCAAAGCAAATTTGGACAATCTGGCCTCGATATAACGCGGTGCCGCTGCTCCGTCTCCTGTTAAAATGTTCCCCCAGTTCCCTTGGGTGTCGATAAGTAAATCCTTTTGGCCAATTTGCACCATGGCATCGGCGATACTCGCATCACCATGTGGGTGGTATTGCATGGTGTGCCCGACTACGTTGGCCACTTTGTTGTATCGGCCATCGTCCAGTTCCTTTAGCGCATGCATGATCCTGCGCTGCACGGGCTTAAACCCATCCTCAATAGCAGGTACGGCACGCTCCAATATTACATACGAGGCATAATCCAAAAACCAATCCTTGTACATCCCCGTTACCTTGATCAGGCTGTCTTGGGACTCGTCATGGTTTTCTAAACTCTCATCGTTCAGTTCTTCATTTTCTTCCATTTAGAAAGTCGGCATTTATTTGGGTTGTAGTTGGTTTTCTTCCACTAAATCAAGTTCCACTTTAAGGTTGTTGATGATGAATTCTTGCCTGTCGGGAGTATTTTTTCCCATGTAAAACTTCAGCAGTGCATCAATGCTCATAGCTTTGTCCAGCATTACGGGTTCCAAGCGAATATCATCACCGATAAAATTTTTGAACTCATCCGGAGAAATTTCTCCCAATCCCTTAAATCGGGTGATTTCTGGTTTTCCGCTGAGTTTTTCAATGGCATTTCTTCGCTCTTCATCACTGTAACAATAAATGGTTTCTTTTTTGTTACGTACCCTAAATAATGGGGTTTGCAGAATATATAAGTGGTTTTCTTTGATCAATTCAGGAAAAAATTGTAAAAAGAAGGTAATCAACAATAATCGAATGTGCATTCCGTCCACATCGGCATCCGTTGCAATTACAATATTGTTATATCTGAGGTCTTCCATGGAATCCTCGATATTGAGTGCCGCTTGCAATAAATTGAATTCTTCGTTCTCGTAAACGATTTTTTTGGACATTCCGTAGGAATTCAATGGTTTGCCTCGCAAACTGAATACCGCCTGCGTATTCACATCCCTGGATTTGGTAATGGAACCCGATGCGGAATCCCCCTCTGTAATAAACAGGGTGGTCTCCAAACGGCGGTCTTTTTTCATGTCCTGCAGATGGATGCGGCAATCTCTTAGCTTTTTATTATGAAGACTGGCTTTCTTGGCGCGGTCCCTGGCCAATTTTCGAATGCCCGAGAGTTCTTTACGTTCTTTCTCAGCCTGAACAATTTTCTTTTGAAGAGCGTCGGCAGTTGCTTGGTTCTTATGGAGGTAATTGTCCAAATGCGTGCCTATAAAATCATTGATGTAGGTACGGACGGTAGGCAAATCGCCTCCCATATCGGTCGAGCCCAGCTTGGTTTTGGTCTGGCTCTCGAATACAGGCTCCATCACTTTAATGGAAACTGCGGAAATGATGGATTTCCGAACATCCGAAGCATCATAATTTTTACCGTAGAAATCACGAATGGTTTTTACGATGGCTTCCCTAAATGCGGATTGATGTGTTCCCCCTTGTGTGGTGTGCTGTCCGTTTACAAAGGAATGATACTCCTCACTGTATTGGGTTTTGCTATGGGTCATGGCAACCTCAATATCATCACCTTTTAGGTGAATGATGGGGTAGAGGAAATCCTCGTCATTGTTATTGTCTTCCAACAAATCCTTTAAACCATTTTCCGAATGGAATTTTTCACCATTGAAAACAATGGTCAAACCGGGATTTAGATAGACGTAGTTTTTGAGCATGCGCTCTACATACTCGTTCCTGTACTTGTATTTTTTAAAGATGGATTCGTCGGGGATGAAACTTACTTTTGTCCCCTTTCTTCTGGAAGATTCTCCCAAAAGTTCTTCGTTGACCAAATTCCCTGTTTCAAACTCAGCGGATTTGGATTGGCCGTCTCGGTTGGATTCTACCCTAAAATAAGAGGAAAGTGCATTCACCGCTTTGGTACCTACCCCGTTCAGTCCCACGGATTTTTTAAACGCCCGGGTATCGTACTTACCACCTGTATTCATTTTGGAAACCACGTCCACCACTTTTCCCAGTGGAATGCCACGACCGTAGTCGCGAACGTGAACGGTATTGTCCTTAATGTTGATTTCGATGGTCTTTCCCGCCCCCATCACAAATTCATCAATGGAGTTATCGAGCACTTCTTTTAGAAGAATATAAATACCATCATCTGCGGAGGAACCGTCGCCCAATTTTCCGATATACATCCCCGGACGCATACGAATATGCTCCTTCCAGTCCAGCGAACGGATATTATCCTCAGTATATTGGGTATCTGCCATTAGTTAAGGGTTAATCATTGCAATATAAAATTTAGGAGCAAAAATAAAAGGGTGTAAGGTAGAAAGTAATCAACAATAGGAAACAATAATTGTTAATATATATCAGCCTTTAGCCCGCCTTTTTCCTTGGATTGATAGATAGGTCACTCCAAAAATAACAACCATCATTCCAACGAGCTGCCAATACGTGAGTTTTTCGTTCAAAAACACAAAGGCAAGTAAAATTGTGGAAATGGGGCCCAGGCTTCCCAATATTGAAAAATTGGATGCACCTAACCTCTCGATGGCGGCTGAAACCAAAAAGGATGGAATCAATGTGGCAAAAATGGCCATGGTTAGACCATACACGTAAACGGGCCAAGGATAATCCATAAAGTTTCCGTTGCCAGATACCAAATAATGGACGACAATGCAGATGGTGGATACGATCATGGCGTAGCAAGTGAATCGGAGTACTCCAAATTTTGGTATCAACCAACCACTGCCCACTAAATAGGAGGCGTAGGTGATGGCGCTTAACAATACCAAAAATCCTCCCCATAAAACTTCGTTGCCCGAAACGTCCAACTCATCCCAAAAGGTTATCAACACTCCAATATAAGTAATGGCAATGGCAATAAATTGAACTCGGGTAATTTTTTGTTTAAAAATAAGCCAACTCAGGAATACTACAATGGTCGGGTACACAAATAAAATAATACGCTCCAATCCTGCTTTGATGTAATTCAACCCCAAAAAATCGAAATAACTGGCCAAATAGTAGCCAACGAAACCAAAAAGAAAGAGCCACGCATAATCTTTGGTTTCAATTTGAGGTTTTGCGGATTTTTTCCGAATCAAAAAGAGAATAATAATATAAAACGGCAAGGAAAATAGCATCCGAAACAACAGTAAATCAAGTGTATCCACATTGTAACGGTAGGCCAATTTTACCATTACGGCTTTGGAAGAGAATAGCACCACTCCCAAAATACCATATAAAATTCCTAAACCTTTATTGGACATATAGCAAAGCTATTCCATGCCCATAAATTGGAAAATCACATGATTGGTGAATTACAATGCCCAGTGCTTAAACGTTAAATCTAAAGTGCATCACATCACCGTCCTTAACAATGTATTCTTTGCCTTCCACGCGCATACGACCTGCTTCTTTCACTTTAGCTTCGCTCCCATATTTTACGTAATCGTCGTAAGCGATAACCTCGGCGCGGATAAAGCCCTTTTCAAAATCGGTATGGATAACACCTGCTGCCTGTGGAGCGGTTGCCCCTACGGGAATGGTCCATGCGCGGACCTCTTTCTCCCCAGCAGTAAAATAGGTTTCCAGATCAAGTAATTTATAAGCACCACGAATTAATTTGGCAGAACCGGGCTCGGAGAGTCCAAGGTCTTCCAAAAACATTTGGCGCTCTTCATAGGTCTCCAATTCGGTAATATCGGCCTCAGTGCCCACAGCTAAAAAAATAACCTCTGCATTTTCGTCAGCCACTACTTTTTTTACTTTTTCAACATAGGCATTGCCATCAACGGCAGAGCCTTCATCTACATTACAAACATACATTACGGGCTTGTCCGTAATCAACTGCAATGGTTTTACAAATTCTTCTCGGCCATCTTCGCCAATTTCAATGGCTCTGACCGATTTTCCAGCTTCCAAACCTTCTTTTAACGCAGAAAGTACGGCTTCTTCCTTTTGGGCTTCTTTATTGCCTGTTTTGGCGGCACGCTTTACTTTGTCGAGCTTTTTCTCAACGCTTTCCAAATCTTTTAACTGCAATTCCATATCAATGGTCTCCTTGTCCCGAATCGGGTCTACGGAACCATCAACGTGCACTACATTATCGTTATCAAAACAGCGAAGTACGTGCAGAATGGCATCGGTTTCGCGGATATTTCCCAAAAACTGGTTTCCAAGTCCCTCTCCTTTGCTGGCACCTTTTACCAAACCGGCAATGTCCACAATTTCTACCGTTGCGGGAATCACACGCTCGGGATTTACCAATTCCTCCAATTTCTCCAAGCGTTGGTCGGGCACGTTAACCACACCAATATTGGGTTCTATGGTACAAAAAGGGAAATTGGCACTTTGTGCCTTTGCGTTGGACAAACAGTTGAAAAGTGTTGATTTTCCTACGTTTGGTAATCCTACAATGCCTGCTTTCATCTAAATTCTTGTGTTTTGAGGCTGCAAATATAAGTTGAAGTTTTGGTACTGGAACCTAATAACCTTGAATGAGTAAATAGAAACCCATCACTACCAAGGCTATGATGCCAAAAATGGCGATCAAGGACAATATGCATCCCGCTTGTTTCCAAATACCGTTGTATACTTTCTCTTTTTCTTGCATAAAAAAACCCCGAACCTTGGTTCGGGGCTAAATTAAATGTTTTTTATTGCTTAGCCATTGGGGTGCATAAACTTTTGCTTGCCCAATAGTTCTTCTTCACTTTCTACGTGGTCTTCATCGGGAACACAACAATCCACAGGGCATACCGCTGCACATTGGGGTTCTTCATGAAATCCTTGACATTCCGTGCATTTATCCGGAACTATATAATAAAGCTCATCGCTAACAGGTTCTTGAACTTCATCGGCATTGACCTCTTTGCCATTGGGCAAAACTACATCGCCGGTCAGCGAAGTTCCATCACTATATCTCCATTCATCCGCACCTTCATAAATTGCTGTGTTTGGGCATTCTGGCTCGCAAGCACCACAATTTATGCACTCATCTGTTATAATAATTGCCATAATTTTCTTTTCCTTTTGGGTTGATTCTTATCAGCATGCTTACTTTTGACAAAAATAAACCCTACTAAATTAGTGTACAAATTTAATGGCTCCGTATATTAAAACCATAGAAGCTTTTGTTAAACTTGGAAAATACCTAACGGATTTTTGTGATAAATGTTATTCCAAAAGCACGCAAGTTGATGCTGAATTCAAGGAAATCATATCCAAGGTTGGACACCATAACGGGTGGTTTACCGAGGACAACATATTGTTTTCCCTAAAGCAATGGGGCGATTTACTTACTGAAGAAAATCTCAAAGACTGGTTTTCCCATTATACCTTTAACAAAACAAGTGAGCCTAAAACAGTGGGCATTGTAATGGCGGGCAACATCCCGCTAGTAGGTTTTCATGATTTTTTATGCGTATTGCTCTCTGGAAACAAGGTGTTGGCCAAACTGTCGTCCAACGATAAAGTGCTGCTACCATACCTGTCAAAATATTTGATTCAACAGGAACCCTCACTCGCAGATAGGATCGGGTTCGTTGAGGGAAAACTCGAAAACTTCGATGCCGTTATCGCCACGGGAAGCAACAATACGGGCCGTTATTTTGAATATTATTTTGGAAATAAGCCCAACATCATAAGAAAAAACAGAAATTCGGTCGCTGTCCTTACTGGAAATGAAACCGAAGAAGAACTAAAATCACTTGGCGAGGATATTTTCAGGTATTATGGCTTGGGTTGTCGCAACGTGTCCAAAATCTATGTGCCAAAAGAGTATGATTTTGATGCATTGTTCAAAGCGCTCTATGATTACAATGAGATTATTCACCAACATAAATATGCCAATAACTACGATTACAACAAGGCGGTTTATTTAATGAGTCAATTCAAGATTTTGGATAATGGATTCTTGGTCTTAAAGGAAGACAAAGGCCTCTCCTCCCCTATTTCTGTAGTGTTTTACTCATATTATGATGATGAAACAAGTTTGAGAAAAGAATTGGAAGCACTTGAAGAACAAATCCAATGTGTGGTTTCAAGTAAATCAACAGGAAACGAGGTGAAATTTGGAGAAACGCAAAAGCCAAGTCTTAACGACTACGCGGATGGAGTCGACACTATGGAATTCTTACTTCAACTTTAAGAAAATCCCAACCTGTTGAACCGTTTATAGATCCAACAATTTTTAAGACCTTTACCCCTTAAACCCCTAGGTAATGAAAAAGCACAATTTTAGCGCAGGCCCTTGTATTTTGCCCTCAGAGGTAATGCAAAAGGCATCCGAAGCCGTCCTGGAACTGGATGGCATTGGTCTTTCACTTATAGAAATCTCCCACCGCAGCAAAGCGTTTGTGGACATTATGGAAAAAGCTAGAGCCCTTGCTCTGGAACTTTTGGGACTCGAAGGCAAAGGGTACCAAGCTTTGTTCCTACAGGGGGGGGCAAGCATGCAATTTCTAATGACCGCCTATAACCTTTTGGAGAAAAAGGCAGGATATGTAAACACGGGAACATGGAGCCAAAAAGCCATTAAGGAAGCTCGCTTGTTCGGTGATATTGTGGAAGTAGCGTCTTCCCAAAAGGATAATTTCAACCATATTCCGAAGGGGTTCGGTATTCCCTCCGATTTGGATTATCTGCACCTAACTTCCAACAATACCATTTACGGAACGCAGTTTAAGAAATTTCCAAAAACCGATGTGCCCTTAGTATGTGATATGAGTTCCGATATCTTTTCCAGACAACTCGATTTTTCTCAGTTTGACCTGATCTATGCAGGAGCACAAAAAAATATGGGCCCGGCCGGAACAACTCTTGTGGTTGTAAAAGAGGATATTTTAGGTGAAGTATCCCGAAAAATACCATCAATGCTGGATTACTCAATTCACATCGCCAAGGACAGTATGTTCAATACCCCGCCTGTTTTTGCGGTCTACGTTTCCATGCTTACTATGCAATGGTTGAAGGATTTGGGAGGAATCGCCGCTATCGAGGAAATCAATGAACGCAAAGCGAACTTGATTTATTCAGAAATTGAACTCAACCCCGTTTTTTCTGGAATTGCCGCCAAGGAAGACCGCTCCAATATGAACGCCACCTTTAACATCACCGATGACGAATTAAAAGATGTATTTGATGAAATGTGCAAAGAAGCAGGAATAAACGGAATAAACGGCCACCGTTCCGTTGGTGGTTACCGTGCTTCCATGTACAACGCACTTCCTTTGGAAAGTGTAGGCGTGTTGGTAGATATAATGAGTGAACTCGAAAAGAAAGGATAAATTTAATGGCGAATATTTTAGCGAATGACGGCTTGGCCCAATCAGGAATCGACTTGCTTGAAAAAGAAGGTTTCGAAGTAAAAAACACAAGGGTCGCCGAAGAGCAATTGGCAAATTATATCAACAAAAACAACATTGAAGCGCTTTTGGTGCGCAGTGCCACCAAAGTAGATAAAAAACTCATTGATGATTGCCCAAAATTAAAATTGATTGGTCGCGGTGGTGTTGGTTTGGACAATATTGATGTAAAATATGCAAAATCCAAAGGCATACATGTATTCAACACGCCAGAGGCATCTTCAGAATCGGTAGCTGAACTGGTTTTTGCGCATTTGCTCAATGGGGTCCGCTTTTTGCACGATTCCAACAGAAATATGCCTTTGGAGGGCGACAGTCAATTTAAGCAACTCAAAAAGAGTTACGCAACTGGTATTGAACTTCGCGGAAAAACCTTGGGAATAGTAGGTTTTGGCAGAATTGGTCAAGCTACCGCTAAAATGGCACTTGCTTTGGGTTTGGAGGTGCTATTTACAGACCATAATACAAAGGAAGCCACTTTGGATCTTACCTTTTTTGATGGACAATCCGTTAGTTTCAATTTGAAAAACAAGGATTTAAAAGAAGTGCTCGCAAATTCTGATTTTGTGAGCCTGCATGTACCATCACAAGAAAAATACCTGATTGGAAAAAAAGAATTGGCACTCATGAAACCAGGCTCTGGAATTGTAAACACCTCACGCGGTGGTGTTTTGGATGAAGTTGCCTTGGTTGAGGCTTTGGATTCCGGCCATCTGGCCTTTGCAGGACTCGATGTGTTTGAGTCAGAACCCAATCCAGAGATTAAAATATTGATGAATCCCAAGATTTCTCTCAGTCCCCATGTCGGTGGTTCCACAATTGAAGCGCAACAACGTATCGGGATTGAATTGGCCCAAAAGGTTATCAAATTGCTAAAGTGATGGGGTTCTGGTTGTAAACTCTTTTCTAACCCCATTTTTTTGTACATTGTCTTTTTAACCTTAACACTAACACAATGTCAGGATTACTAGATTTGATAAATAGCCCAATGGGCAAACAATTGGTCAGCGGTGTCGCCGGTCAAACAGGACAACCAGAAGGCAAAACAGCAGATGTTTTGAGCATGGCCATGCCCCTTTTAATGGGTGCCATGAAGAAGAATGCATCGACCCCGGGAGGGGCGCAAGGACTTATGGATGCGCTCTCTTCCAAACACGATGGCGGTATTTTGGACGATTTGGGAGGCCTTTTCGGAGGTGGTGTGGACCAAAATGTAATGGATGATGGTGCCGGAATCTTGGGCCATATCCTTGGTTCCAAACAACCCCAAGTAGAAAATGCCTTGAGCCGCAAGTCAGGTATCGATGCTGGTACAGTCTCACAAATATTAAAAATTGCTGCCCCTATTATTTTGGGCTATTTGGGAAAACAGACCAGGCAACAAAATGTAAGCAGTCCCGAAGGATTAAATGGCCTTTTGGGTGGACTAATGGGTGGTGGAAAAACAGCGGCCAAACAACAATCCCTTGTGGAAGCCTTTTTGGATAGTGATGGAGATGGCAGTGTTATAGATGATTTAGCTGGATTGGCCCTTGGAGGAGGTCAAAACAAAGGCGGTCTTGGTGGAATGCTGGGCGGGCTTTTCGGAAAATAAAAATTCAGCGAACGGTATTTAACAAAGCCATTTGAATTTTCAAGTGGCTTTTTTTGTATCTTAATAAGATGGAAAAGAAGCTTATACATACATTATTATTTTGTTTGATGTTTTGTTTTGGTCTGGTTTCTTGTACCACGCAAAAATCAACCTTGGATGTTTCAAGCGAAGAAAAGGCACTATTTGATTCGGAGGATGAAGAACCCGTAGAGATTGCCGATGATGAAACCGAGTACGAAATCATCATTATAGAGCCGGGTTTTTACACTTGGTTAAACTCCATTGCCCGGCCCGAGGGCTACTATTCCCAATCATTTTTGGAGAATAGAAATGCAATCATGGTTATTACTTGGAATCAAAGAGTGCTGCAACCCCAAAGATGGAATCCCAACCTATACGAAATGCAAATTAACTACGACCCAAGTATCGATTATGGTTACGAAGTCAACTATAAGCTCTATAACTACTTCATTTATTTTCAAAGAAAATACAATCAGCGGCTAGGGCCTTTTCTCCCAAGAATTTAATGTGTTATTTTTGCAATTCTAAATTTTTGCGATGCAGAAACTAAAACAGCGCTGGGAAATCCAAAAAAATTGGCAACTTTTATTTCCGATTTTAGGTGCAATGTTGACACTATTTACCGCCTATGCTATTGTTCAGGGATTTGTAAATGCATTCGGTTTTGAGGGTCATAACTACGAGTGGCCCGTTCTGTTTGTTGCTACACCAATACTGTATTATTTTTTGGTAAAGTTCTTTATTTGGTGCTTTAAAAAAGTTGAAAATAAATGGAAAGTGGACTATAAATGGGAAATGATCGCCATTTTCATTGTTTTTGCGATTACAGGCAGTCTTTCCGGTAAATTGGCCGATCCCTTGGTGCATTGGATCGGATTGGATAGTGAAAATGTACACTCTACAATATATTGGGCACTCCGAATCCTATTGATTTTTCCCATCTACCAAATTCTCCTTGTTTTTATTGGCTGGTTATTCGGTCAGTATCAATTTTTTTGGGATTTTGAGAAAAAGATGCTTAAGCGTATGGGGTTAGGTGCTTTCTTTTCATAGTTTATAATTCTTTTAACATAAAAAGAGTAAGTGCCTTAGTTACTTTTGTGAAGTATGTTTACCAACCTCCATAAACGTATACTCATCTTTGTTTCCCTTGTAATGTTGGCGGCAATTTTAGCTCCCTCCTTTATAAAATTGGGACACGCTTTATATGAACACAACCAAGAAGAGCAATGTATTGCGTATGGCACTAATCACATTCACGATGCCAATCTGGATTGTGATTTTCATGACTTTACCCTAGTCAATAAAGTACTCTTCAATTTTTCTTTTACCTACATTCCGGTCGACATACCCGAAATTTGGTACACGACTTCCATTTACAACTTTATTTACAAGCCCAGAGAAGTTTCTTTTCGGGCTTTACGAGGGCCCCCGACAGTTTCATAGTAATTACCGATTGATTTAAATTTTTAAACCATTTATTTATTACAATGAAACAATTTTATATTTCAATGCTTTTGGTATTGACATCCATTTATACCTATTCCCAAAATACACTTTCGGGAAACGTTTCGGACGCTGAAACTGGCGAACCCTTGGAGCAGGTTTCCGTTTATATACCTCAATTGGAAAACGGAACGGTTACTGACCAAAATGGGAACTATTCCCTCAAAAACCTTCCAGAAGGAAACTATAAGCTCGTTATATCTTACTTAGGATTTGAAACCTATTCAACTTCTGTAGAAATCAACTCTGGAAACAACCAATTTGATTATCAAATGGTACCATCTGCCATAGAAATGGATGAAGTGGTACTGTCTACACCATTCCACAAATTACAGCGTGAAAACGTGATGAAGGTGGAACAAAAATCCATGGAAGAACTGAAACAACAAGGCGGCATAACCCTATCCGAAGGAATTTCGAATATCCCAGGGGTTTCTTCTGTCTCTACGGGTGTGGGAATTGGAAAACCCGTTATCCGAGGTTTAAGTTTTAACCGTGTTCTAGTTTACACTCAAGGTGTTCGTCTGGAAAACCAGCAATTTGGTGGTGAACATGGTTTGGGCATCAATGATGCGGGAATTGCAAGTGTAGAAGTTATTAAAGGCCCAGCATCCTTGTTGTATGGTTCCGACGCCTTGGGCGGTGTACTCTATTTAAATCCGGAAAAGTTTGAAGCCTCTGGCGAAACTTCAGGAGATGTAAACATGAGATATTTTACCAATACCATGGGGTATAATGCCAATGCAGGTTTTAAGACATCCGGGGAAAAATTAAAGTTTTTGGTACGCGGTGCTTACGCTACCAACGCCGATTATGAAACTGGCGACGGAACAAGCGTTACAAATTCTAGGTTTAACGAAGCGGATTTAAAAACCGGTCTTGCCTACCAAGCGGCTAAATTTAAGACGGAACTCCGATACAATTACAATGCTTCGGAGCTTGGTATTCCTGAAGAAATTGGGGTTCAGAACAACGATCGTTATCCGTTGGAGCCTTATCAAGAGCTTTCCACACATATTATAAGTTCTAAAAACAACCTTTTCTTTAAAAAATCGAGTTTAGAGGCCACTTTTGGGTTTACTGTAAACGACAGAAAAGAGTTCGAGGAGCACCATCACGATGAGCACGAAGGTGAGGAACACGAAGGCGAAGAGCATGCCGAGGAAGAGCATGAAGAAGGAGAAGGAGCTGCTTTGGACATGCGTTTGAGCACCTTCAACTACAACATCCAATTTAATCCGCAATGGGGAAAAATGACAACCATTTTTGGGGTTCAGGGAATGCATCAAACCAATGAAAACTTCGGGGAAGAAGTGTTGGTGCCCAATGCTACAACAAACGATTTTGGTGTTTTGGCCACTTCTCACATTCATTTCAACAAAAGTGATTTACAAATTGGATTGCGTTACGACCTTAGATCTATCAATGGTGAAGAAAGTGGTATCGAAGGGGATGAAGAGTACATTCCTACTTTGAACAAGGACTTCAATAGTTTCAACGCTGCTGTGGGTTACCGAATGGATTTGACCCAAAACGTAATGGGCCGTTTGAACCTGGCAACAGGCTTTAGGGCCCCTAACCTATCGGAATTGACCTCAAATGGCCTGCACAGTGGAGCGAATAGAGTGGAAATCGGGAATGCTGACTTGGAAAGCGAACAGAACTTTCAAGTGGATTTGGCTTTGGAGTATGGTAACAAGCACCTGGAGGCCTACATTAATTCATTTTATAATATTGTAAATGACTATATTTATTTGGAGCCAACCGGAGAATTCCGAGAATTAGACCCAATTTATGATTTTCAACAGCAAAACGCCATTTTGTATGGTGGTGAGTTCGGATTCCACCTGCACCCCCACCCTATTGATTGGCTCCATTTGGAAAGTAGCTACGATATTGTTTTTGGTGAATTGGAAGATAAATCGGATCTCCCCTTGATTCCAGCCAACCGTTGGACAAACACTTTTAGAGTGGAATGGAAAAAAAGTAAGCAAGATTATAAATGCTATGCGTTTGTAACGCTTCAAACCTTTTTTGACCAAAATAAAGTAGCAGATTTTGAAGCTCCTACTCCCAGATACAATCTATTCAATGTTGGTGTGGGAGGCGATTTACGAATCTTCAACCAAAAAGTGGGATATTCCATTACAGGAAACAACATTTTTAATAAAAACTACATCTCACATTTGTCCAGGTTAAAAGCTGATGGTATTGTCAATATTGGAAGAAACATTTCTTTCAATTTGAATGTTCCGTTGTGATAACAAATCGGTAGAAATTATAAATTGAAAATCGTCAGTTCGAGTAATTTTCGAGTATAGCGAAGAAAATTGTATCGAGAATAAAGTTCATTCTAAATCAAATTAGAATAAATTTAAGGTCAATCCTTTTTAGGTTGGCCTTTTTTCTTGCTCAAAAGATAAGTATAGATCCAAGTCAAGGTAAAAGTAGGGATTACGTCCATACCAGGCACCAGCTCCTCGGCAAAAGTCACCAAACCTGCTGCCTGTCCTACCCTGCCCTTGTAAAGTCTGGTCATGAGCCATCCCGCAACGGGGGCCCAGATTACATCGGAAAACTCTCCAATTCCTGGAATCATAAAGGATAGCATACCAATGCCATCGAACAATAATCCCAATAGTAGATTACGATACTTGTTATCTTTTTCTTCTGCCATAAAGGAAAAATAGCAATTCCCACTTAATTGAAAAAGCAGTTTAGGACAAATCGGAGCTGATGAGCTTTAAAAACTCGTTTCTGGTCTCAATTTTTTCAAATTGTCCTCTAAAACCAGAGGTTGTCGTCACAGAGTTTTGTTTTTGCACACCACGCATCATCATACACATATGGGCGGCCTCTATTACAACGGCAACGCCTTTGGGTTTTAATGTTTTGTTGATGCATTCCAGAATATCGTGCGTCAACCGCTCCTGCACCTGCAACCTACGGGCAAAAACATCTACAACACGGGGAATTTTGCTCAAACCTACAATATGTCCGTTGGGGATGTAAGCTACATGGGCTTTGCCAAAAAATGGCAGCATGTGGTGCTCACAAAGCGAATAAAGCTCAATATCCTTTATTATGACCATATCGTCATAATCCTCTGCAAACATGGCACCTTTCAGAATTTCTTCGGCGTCCTGTTTGTAACCTTGCGTTAAAAAAAGCATAGCTTTTGCGGCACGTTCAGGTGTTTTTAAAAGCCCCTCTCGGGTTACATCCTCTCCGATATCCTCCACTATCTTTGAGAAATGCTCTTTTACCTCATTGGTAATTTCAATATTATACTCTTCGAGGTTTCTATAGGGTGCCATGCTTAAGTTTTTTTGAAAAATAGTTGTTCAGTTTTTTGATCTTGGGATCAATTATAATTTGACAATACGGTTGTTTCCTATGTTGGTTGTAATAATTATGATGGTCTTCTTCTGCCAAATAAAAGGGTTTTTCAGCAGATATTGCTGTTACAATTGGGGAATCGAACACTTCTTCTTTTTCCAAAAGTTTGATAAAGTCCTCTGCCAATTCCTTTTGTTCCTCGGTAGTATAGAAAATTTCACTGCGATATTGCGTGCCCACATCATTTCCTTGACGGTTTAACGTTGTGGGGTCGTGAGTGGCAAAAAAAATTTCCAATAACTCTTTATATGATATTCGTGAAGCATCAAATGTTATTTTTACTCCCTCGGCATGTCCTGTTCTTCCTGTAGCAATCTCTCTGTACGCAGGGTTTTTAATGGTGCCACCCGTATAACCGGAAACCACCTCCTCTACTCCATTAAGTCGCTGAAAAACAGCTTCCGTGCACCAAAAACACCCTCCAGCAAATATTGCGGTTTCCAATTTTAAATTATTTTTGTTCATATCTTTTGATTCAAAGTTAAACAATATTTGATTGAGAAAATGAATTCTAGCAAATATTTATATAATCCTTGGTCGAAATTATCATAAAATTATCTTTTGCTGTTTACAAGCAGAAACCGGGTATAAAAAATGTTATCTTCCATCTTAAGGCGTGGTTCCCTGCCCAATTACTTAAAAGGGCGGTACATATTCGAATCATTCTACAAAAATATTGATACAACATTGCAGGTTTTACCCATGTAATTGGATAGGTGGGAATTTATAGTTGACAGTAAACCCTTTACACCATAGTCCCTGCTTTTGCCTTTAACCATAAACACCTACCTTTGCATCCTTGTAAAAATCCGAGAATTTAGTTTTTAATAACATATTAATCAACATACAATGCAAAACGGAATCTACGCAAAATTTAATACCACCAAAGGGGAGATATTGGTAAAACTTACCCACGATAAAACACCGGGAACGGTTGGCAACTTTGTTGCTTTGGCTGAAGGAAATATGGAAAACAGTGTAAAACCACAGGGTAAACCATATTATGATGGCCTAAAATTCCATAGGGTAATCGCCGATTTTATGATCCAAGGCGGGTGCCCAACCGGAACCGGAACCGGAGACCCAGGTTATAAGTTTGATGATGAGTTCCACCCCGATCTGGCACACGATGGTCCCGGAGTGTTGTCCATGGCCAATGCCGGGCCCGGCACCAATGGAAGCCAGTTTTTTATTACACATGCAGCTACTCCTTGGCTAGATAACAAACATACTATATTTGGTCGTGTACAAGAAGGTCAGGATATTGTGGATTCCATTGCCCAAGGCGATGCTATAGAAACTATAGAAATTGTGAGGGTTGGAGATGATGCCAAAAACTGGAATGCCGTAGAAGCCTTTAGGGCTTTTGAAGGAGCCAGGGAAAAGCGAATTGCCGAACAAAAAGCTGCCGCAGAGGCAGAAATGGAAAAATTGGCTGCTGGGTTTGACAAGACAGATAGCGGGCTGCGTCATAAAATGATTCAGAAGGGAAGTGGTGCCAAAGCTGAAAAAGGTAAAACAGTTTCCGTTCATTATGAAGGTGCATTGACCAACGGACAAATTTTTGACTCTTCCTATAAAAGAAACCAACCCATTGATTTTGTTTTGGGTATTGGACAGGTAATACCGGGATGGGACGAAGGAATTAGCCTACTGCAGGTAGGTGACAAGGCCCGTTTTGTAATTCCATCCCATTTGGCTTACGGAAGCACAGGCGCAGGAGGGGTTATTCCCCCGAACGCAACACTTATTTTTGATGTGGAACTGGTGAACGTGAAATAACAAGACTCTCGAGAATAAATAAAAAGCTCCCATTTATGGGAGTTTTTTATTTGGCCCTATTTACACTCAATAAAAGCAAACAAAGATTAAGGGCAAGCAATGTAATTAGAATGCTGAAAAAAGTGGTCATGGTTGTAACGTATTTATTACGTAACACCCAAACGTTAAAATACCCTACCTATTGCCCAAAATCTTTTTTAGTTACTTTTTAGAACCGTTTACACTCCACAACAGCAGCAGTGCATTTACGATTAAAAGGAACGAGAGTACTCCAAAAAAAGTGTTCATTTATATTGGATTTAATGGTTGTGGGGAACAGTGTGTTTATAGCTTAGATAGTAAAAAAATAAATGGTTGCGTGAGAATCGGAAAAAATGAATAAAAAAAGCCTGGGCAATGCCCAGGCTTTGTGTCTATAAAAAAGTATGTTATAACTTAATCCGCAACTTGTACATTAACGGCGTTTAATCCTTTTTTACCTTGTTGTAGTTCGAATTCTACAACGTCACCTTCTCTAATTTCATCGATTAAACCAGAAATGTGTACGAAGTGATCTGTGTTTGAACCATCTTCAGTGATAAATCCATAACCTTTAGAATCATTGAAGAATTTTACTGTTCCTTTACTCATAATATAAATTGAAAAAAATTAATTGAGCGACAAAGGTACGTTTAATTTATTGGGAATCAGTTTTTTTCTTAAAAATAAAATAATTATATGGTTGGATCAGGGGTTAAACGCAAGTATGGCTTGATTTCTTCCACACCTTTGGTAAAGATTCCTTTGGCCTCTTCGGTAGGTATAGATGGGCTTACCACAACTTTTTCTCCATTTTTCCAGTTGGCGGGAGTAGCCACTTTATGGTTGGCCGTTAATTGCAAAGAATCCACAACACGCAACAATTCGTAAAAATTACGTCCGGTCGAGGCAGGATATGTTAATGTAAGTTTGATTTTTTTATCGGGACCCACAATAAACACAGATCGTACAGTAAGTGTATCGTCTGCATTGGGGTGAATCATATCGTATAGATCCGAAACCTTTCTTTCCACATCGGCAACTATGGGGAAGTTGACCTTGGTGTTTTGGGTCTCGTTGATGTCCTTGATCCATTCCATGTGCGATGCTGCCCCATCAACACTCAATGCCATCATCTTTACGTTTCTTTTGTCGAACTCATCCTTAAACTTGGCAGCTGTACCCAGTTCGGTGGTGCAAACAGGAGTAAAGTCAGCAGGGTGAGAAAATAGAATCCCCCAACTATCGCCAAGGTATTCATAAAAATTAAGTGTTCCTTCCGAAGTAACTGCAGTAAAATCCGGAGCAGTATCTCCCAATCGTAAAGTTGCCATATATTTTCTGATTTTAAAGTTTGAAAAATTAGTACCCTACAAAATTACTAGATTATTTGTGTATTGCGCATAAAATCAGTTAAAAGTGTATTAAAAATACCTGTTGTACATTTTAGAGTACCTGTTTCAAAAAAACATCAAGGACTAACATCTGAGCATACCAAATATCAATACAATTTTATTGGCTTGAGCCAAAAAAACTTAACTTGGTAGGTGTTCATCAAGAAAATACATTCTTTACGATACAGCAGTAATCATTATCTTCGACCAACGAAGTTGTATTTATGATAAAGGCCACTAATATTCAAAAAAGTTACGGAGACCTCAAAGTTTTAAAAGGGGTCGATTTGGCAATAAAAAAAGGCGAAGTGGTTTCCATTGTTGGTGCCTCGGGTGCAGGAAAAACCACTTTATTACAAATTTTGGGCACCTTGGACACCCCTACCAACAAAGGAGAGAGCACACTTCTTATCAGCGACACCGAAGTAAACCAACTTAACGATAAGAGCTTGGCACAGTTCCGGAACGAGCATATCGGTTTTATTTTTCAGTTTCACCAATTGTTGCCCGAGTTTACAGCCTTAGAAAATGTTTGCATTCCAGCTTTCATTAAAAAAACGCCACGGGCCGAAGCTGAAAAGCGAGCCAAGGAACTGTTGGACTTTTTAGGATTGCAGGATCGTTACGACCACAAACCCAATGCCCTCTCTGGGGGTGAACAACAACGTGTTGCCGTCGCCCGTTCGTTAATGAACAATCCCTCTGTAGTCTTGGCAGATGAACCCAGCGGAAACCTAGATTCCGAAAGTGCGGACAATCTACATCAACTTTTTTTTCAATTGCGTGATGAGTTTGGGCAGACCTTTGTGTTGGTGACCCACAACCTAGAGTTGGCCGACATGGCAGACCGAAAACTCACCATGGTCGATGGTTTGATCGTTTCCAAAGATTGATATGACCAAAACGGAACTCAAAGAATTTTTGGACGCCAAGGTATTGGAGTATAACCACCCAAAGTTTTTGGAAGATGACCCCATACAGATTCCGCACCTATTTACTAGTAAAGAAGATATTGAAATCAGTGCTTTTTTAACGGCCACCATTGCGTGGGGCAATCGCAAAAGCATTATCAACAACGCCTCTAAATTAATGGAGTTGATGGGCAACACACCTTATGATTTTGTAATAAACCATACCGATGATGATCTCGAAGAACTCCGGCCTTTTGTACACCGAACCTTTAATGGGATAGACCTTGTTTACTTTGTAAACAGTTTGAAGTATATTTATAAGAACCACGGTGGTTTGGAAGCGATTTTCACAGAGTATCAGACCAAAGACTCCATGCAGCCTGCCATTTCCAAGTTCAAGGAAGTGTTTTTTGAGTTGCCCCACCAAAGTAGAACCCAAAAACATGTTTCCGACCCTAATAAAGGTTCTGCCGCCAAACGTATCAATATGTTTTTACGTTGGATGGTTCGTGACAATGACACGGGAGTTGATTTTGGGCTTTGGGAAAAAATCGATCCCGGTAAGCTCTCCTGTCCGTTAGATGTACATTCGGGGAATGTGGCCCGAAAACTAAAACTGCTCAAACGCAAACAAAATGATGCCAAGGCATTAAAAGAGCTCGACATTAATCTTCGAAAATTGGATGCCACCGACCCTGTTAAATATGACTTTGCCCTATTTGGCTTAGGTGTTTTTGAGCGGTTTTAGAAACTTCTCAACATTCACTGAATAGGTATTTGGTTAAGTGTCTCCTTTTTCAATTTCGCTAATTTTTAGAAAACTACTTTAATAAAGTCCGCAAAATACACGCTTAAAAATTTTTCAAGGAGTAATCAAATCTTTTGGAATTTTTTCAATCCAAATTACTCCCTAGAAGTTATGTCCTCGGAAACTCCCAACCGTTATGGTATTCATTTTTCAACATGGTATCAGCTTCTGAGTGGTTAAACTTGCCGTTTTTAGCATCCCAGAAAAGTCGATCCCCTGTTTTATAGGCAATATTGCCCAAGTGGCTAACCACGGCTGCATCGTATCCAATTTTTATTGGTGCCTTCAAAATTGATTTATCTCGGGTTTTTACGGCTTCCAAAAAATTCTGTGTGTGCAGCCCTAACCCTTCCCCAACTCCTTGCTGTAACGATACGGCTTCTATTTTAGGCCCTAAATCTTTGCTCCAATGAGGGCGGTCGTGCTCTGGGATCACTTCCCATCCACCACGGTCCAGCACCAAGGTACCATTGTTGCCAATAAAGGCGATACCGTGGTTTCGTCCGTAATTGCCACCATCAATACCAGTGGCGTGTTCCCATAAGAGGGAAAAGTCACCAAAATCGTATACGGTCTGTAAGGTATCGGGTGTTTCTGCGGCATCATTGGGATAAGCAAATTTGCCCCCCATCGCCATTACGGATTTTGGTGTGGAGGCTTTCATGCCGTAAAGAGCATAATCGATCAAGTGAACGCCCCAATCCGTCATTAATCCACCAGCATAGTCCCAGAACCATCTAAAATTAAAATGGAACCTATTTTTATTGAATGTCCTTTTTTCCGCAGGGCCCAACCACATATCGTAATCCACTCCCTCCGGTACGGGACTATTTGGCACTACAGGTATGGATTGCATCCACCCTTGGTAGGCCCAAGTTTTTACCAAGCGAATCTGCCCCAATTTACCGGAATGTACGTAATTGATCGCATCTACAAAATGGGGCTCGCTACGCTGCCACTGGCCTATTTGCACCATTCTATCACTTGCATTTACTTTGGCAAGCATGGCATCGCTCTCTGCTACTGAGTTGGCAATGGGCTTTTCGCAATACACGTCTTTGCCTGCATCAATGGCATCTGTAAGTTGTAGACAATGCCAATGGTCCGGAGTTCCGATAATGGCAATGTGAATATCTTTGTCCTCTAGCAGTTTTCGGTAATCGGAATACCATTTTGGCTTTTTGATACCTCCTTTTTCCAGTTCTGCCGTTTTTTCGCGAAGTACATTTTCATCTACATCACAGAGGGCAACAATTTCCACTTCGCTGTTCTGGAGCATGGAACTTAAATCGGAAAAGCCCATACCCTTACAACCTATAAGACCAACCTGTACTTTATCGTTAGGACTTGTGTTTTTCCGAATTGATGCCAATAACTCGGTAGGAAATACCATTGATGCTCCCAAACCTGCCACATACATTCCACCACGTTTTACAAATTGTCTTCTTGTTCCCATATTCTGTAAAAATTTGGAAAAAGATACAAAAAAACGTCCCTTGAAGTTTAATTTTCAAGGGACGTTTTTGAATTTAATGTATGTACTTTCGTTTACTTCTTTTCGGCGGGAGCGTTCAATTTTTTACTCATTTCCATAGAAATGGCTGAGCGGTCGAACTTTAAACGGCCTGCCATGGTTTCGATGACACAGGAAAAATCATTGTCGTTCAATTCCACGATTTTGCCGTGCAGCCCACTTTTGGTAATGATTTTATCACCTTTTTTTAATTCTGAAGCGAATTTTTTCTCATCCTTCTGACGTTTCATCTGCGGGCGAATCATAAAAAAATACGCCACGGCAAAAATCAATATCAGCGGTAAAAACTGTCCTATATTTTCCATTTAGGTCTTTTAATTATTTAATAGGGCCTGCTGGTGTAGCTCCCGGTGCTTGAACAAATGCCTTGATTCTCAATATTTCTGAACCTTTAGCTGTATTTGCGTTTACGGTAATTGTTTTGGTGACCTGGTTTTGACCAGATCCGTTGAACTTAACCAACAACTCTCCTGTTTCTCCTGGTGCAATAGGGTCTTTTGGAGGGTTTGGCACGGTACAACCACAGCTACTTTTAGCATTTGTAATGATCAAAGGGGCGTTGCCGGTATTGGTAAATGCAAAAGTTGTTTCTTGTGGAGTTCCCCGTTGGATCGTACCGAAATCGTGTTCAGTTTTCTCAAAGGTCATTACGGGAACATTTTTTGCTGCTTCATCCCTGTCCACAGCACTCTCAACGTTGTCAGCAACTATTTTTTTTGATGCTTTGTCCTTGCATGATACGCCCATTATGGCGGCTACCATGATCAAACTTAAAATTGTTGTTATTCTTTTCATGATTAAAATTTGTTTTTCCAAAATTAAGGAATAATTGTTTATTGTAAGCCTCTACCTATTTTTTGAAGCCTACCATCTGATTTATACTCTTTTACCAACTTGTCCAAAACACCATTAATAAAAATGCTGCTCTTTGGTGTGGAGTATTCTTTGGCAATCTCCAAATACTCGTTCAAGGTTACTTTTTCTGGTATGGAATGGAAGTTGAGCAGCTCACAAATGGCCATTTTTAAAATAATGGAATCTATCTCTGCGATACGGTCGTTGTCCCAATTGGGTGTTTTACCTTCGATTTCCTTTTCCCATTTGGCATCGTTGAGCAATGTCTTGGTTAACAGTTCGTTGGCAAAATCCATGTCCTGTTGGTCTTTTAGTAAAGCTGGTAAAAAGAAACGGTCCCCGGAATCCGGTTTGGCCTTTTTTAAACGCTTTACCAAAAATGTGTTCACAATGGGGAAGTCATCCACCCAAGTTAACTTATCATCCTCAAAGTAATCGTAAATTTTTTCGTTGGGCGCTATAATTTCCTTGAACAGTTGAATAACAATATTGCGGTCGTCCGCATAGCTGTCTTCGCCATTGGACATATACTCCTTATAAATATCGCTGGTAATAATTTCTTTATGAATGATTTTTACATATTCATCATTCATGTACCAATTGTCCAATTTTCGCTTGGAAATCTCGTTTTTCAAGACCTCGTTGTTCACCAATTGCAGCAACAAACGATTTTTTATAAACTTTTCGGGGTTTGGGTAGTTGTCTTCTTCGGTGGCCACATATTTTTTGGAAGCGTGGCTCACATGTTTTTCCGCCAAACGATGGAGTTCGGCCAAAAGGCTTAAAATCAAAAGGTATAGAACGTACATGTTTTCTATACTAACTCTCAAAAACTTTTCTTGTTTTTGCAAGGATTCATCCTTGGATTGCACCAATGCATAGATGCACTGCATTACTTTTACTCTGATGTGCCTTCGGGTAAGCATGTTTAAAGAACTTTTAAAGTCATTGTTTGGCTTTCACTCCGCAAAAGTAATCTTATATTTGAATCTTACCTACCAAAGTTACTTTCTTATCAGTTTTATAACGTTTACTTTGTTTGGTATGGTATATATTTGCGGGATTGTCGCTGTACATTTACCCTAAAAATCACTTTTTTACCTTTTTATGAAGGAACTGAAACACCTAAATAAATATTTTAAAAAATATTGGCTCAAACTTTTTTTGGGGATTCTCATTACCATAATTGCCCGTGTTTTTTCCTTGGTAATGCCTTCGTATGTGAACAAATCCATACAGGCAGTCGAAGATTTTGCATCGGATGTGATCAGCCTTTCGGATGCCAAGGGATTATTGCTACAGTACATTCTCATTATCGTTGGAGCTGCTATTCTTTCAGGACTTTTTACTTTTTTGATGCGCCAGACCATCATCAACGTGTCGCGCTATATTGAATACGACCTAAAAAACGAGGTTTTTGACCATTATCAGTTACTTAGTCTCAATTTTTACAAAAAAAACAGGATTGGGGATTTAATGAACCGAATCAGTGAAGACATCAACCAAGTTCGTATGTATGGCGGCCCTGCCATTATGTACGGTATTCAAACCTTAACGCTTTTTGTGTGCTTGGTCCCCCTAATGTTTATAAAGGCCCCTACCCTGGCAGCCTATACCTTGCTTCCGTTACCTATTTTATCTGTTTTGATTTACCAGATCAGTAAAATTATCCACAAAAGAAGCACCAAGGTCCAAGAATATTTGTCCACCCTGTCCACTTTTACGCAAGAATCCTTTTCGGGGATTTCAGTAATAAAGGCATACAGCATTGAGCCCCGAATAAATACAGAGCTTCGTGGATTGGCGCAAGAGGGAAAAGATACCAGTATGGCCCTAGCCAAAGTGAACGCTTGGTTCTTTCCTTTAATGATTTTATTGATAGGTATCAGCAATGTGTTTGTGATATACATAGGTGGACGCCAATATATAAATGGGGAAATTGAGACCATTGGGATCATTGCCGAGTTTATTCTTTACGTAAATATGCTTACATGGCCCGTTGCCGTTGTGGGGTGGCTTACATCCATAGTACAAAGGGCAGAGGCTTCGCAAAAAAGAATAAACGAATTTTTAAAGGAAGAGCCTTCCATTAAAAACCAAGTAAAAAAACCGACCCCGATTATTGGTGGAATTGAGTTCAGAAATGTGACCTTTACCTACGAAGACACCAATATAACTGCCCTCAAAAATGTTTCATTTACTGTTGAAGCCGGTCAAACTGTGGCTATTTTAGGAAAAACAGGTGCAGGGAAATCAACGATATTGGATTTGGTGGCCCGCTTGTACGACACCTCTTCTGGAGAAGTATTGATTGATGGCATTCCTGTTCAACAACTAAACCTTGATAGCCTACGCAGCTCCATTGGCGCCGTACCCCAAGATGCTTTCTTGTTCTCGGATACCATTGAGAACAATATTCGTTTTGGAAATGAAAATGCTACGCACAACGATATTGTGGAAGTAGCCAAAAAAGCTGTGGTACACAAAAATATCCAAGGCTTTGCCAAAAAATACAATACGGTTCTGGGCGAAAGGGGCATCACATTGAGCGGTGGCCAAAAACAACGGGTTTCCATTGCCCGTGCCCTTTTAAAAGACCCCAAAATCTATCTTTTTGATGATTGCCTATCCGCTGTGGATACTGAGACCGAGGAAGAGATTCTCAATAATTTAAAAAGAGTATCGGAAAGTAAAACCACGCTTATTGTAAGTCACAGGGTATCATCTGCCAAGAATGCCGATAAAATCATAGTGTTGGACAACGGCAGCATCATTCAAGAGGGTACCCACGAGGAATTGAACAATACCGAAGGGTATTACAAAGACCTCTACATCAACCAACTCTCGGGTAAAGATTCATAAAAAAGTTGCTGAATTAGCTTTTTTTTTACATTTTTGATGACATAATTCAACATAGTACTAAATACACTATACCATATGGGCCAGAAAGATACAATGGATCAGGAAGAGATTTATTCGAAAGTCTTAAGAGCAGGAAGAAGAACCTATTTTTTTGACGTAAGAAGTACCAAGGCCGGAGATTACTACCTTACCATCACCGAAAGTAAAAAGTTTACCCACGACGATGGTTCTTTCCACTACAAAAAGCACAAGATTTATCTGTACAAAGAAGATTTTAGTGCTTTCCGTGAGATTATGGAAGAGATGATGGATTACATTATTGACGAAAAAGGTACCGAGGTTATCTCCGAACGCCATCAAAAAGATTTTAAAAAGGAAGAAAACAGTTTTAGTGAAAACGGGGCTGCATCGGGCAACTTTACCGATGTAAGTTTCGACGATATCTAAAAACATCTCCTTTAAAAAAAATTAAACGACCTGTATTTTTTGCAGGTCGTTTTTTTATTTTTACCATATACGACCTTGTGCAATCCTAAAATTTAAGAACAATGGCTAGGACTCCCAGTAACATGCTCCCTTTGGGCACCAAGGCTCCCAACTTTGAACTGTTGGACACCGTTTCCGATAAAAAACGCTCTTTGGACGAGCTGAAAGGAGAAAAAGGGACCTTGGTAATGTTTATTTGTAACCACTGCCCTTTTGTGGTTCATGTAAACCCGATGATCGTAAAGTTGGCTCAAGAATATCAGGAAAAAGGAATTGCCTTTGTGGCCATTTCCAGCAACGATGTGGAAAACTATCCACAAGATGCCCCGCATTTAATGACCGAGAAAGCCAAAAAGGAAGGCTATACGTTCCCCTATTTATATGACGAAGCACAAGAAACAGCAAAGGCATACGATGCGGCCTGTACTCCCGATTTCTATCTCTTTGATGCGAATTTGTCCTTGGTCTACCGCGGCCAATTGGACGACTCCAGACCGGGAAACGGAATTCCACTTACAGGAACGGACCTTAAAAATGCAATGGATGCCGTCCTGAATGGTAAAGCTGTAAATTCCGAGCAAAAGCCAAGTCTGGGCTGCAATATTAAATGGATCAACACCTAGCACTATAATAAAGAATGACTCTTACTGTTCAAAAAAACATGGTAAGCTTGGAACCCGTTATCCAAGATAACTTAAATGAATATTTGGCTGTTGGCGTAAAATCGTACTGCGAACATTACCTACATCTTTGGGAAAACGAAGATCCAACCCCCTATATTTCGTATGGACTGACCAAAGAAGTTGTTGAGCGTGACCTTCAGGACCCCAATGCGTTCAACTATCTAATTCAACAAAACAATAAAAACGTTGGTATCCTTAAATTGGTAAAAAACTGTGGCATCGATGAAATTGCAGATACAGATGCGCTTAAAGCAGAGAAAATTTATTTACTGAAAGAGCACTCAGGTAAAGGAATAGGCAAACAAGTGCTTCAATTTATTGAAGATACGGCGAGAGATTTGAACAAGAAAATCGTTTGGTTGGATGCCATGCAAAAAGGAAACCCGATTCATTTCTATCAAAAAAACGGATTTACCATCAAACGGGAGAGCGAGGTGGTTTTGCCCCGCGTTAAACCTACCGAGAAGGCCATGTGGATCTTAACCAAAAACCTTTAGGTTACCACCCTTCGCGCTTTACCAAGTTTTCAATATGGGCAAAATGATGATTGCTGTGCCAAGCGTAGCGAGCTATGTTTTCTTCCAAAGTGGTCTCTTGGTTTCCATCGGGGTGTATAAAGCTTCTTTTTAAATCTCCTTCGGAAAGCCCTTTCAGCAAATAAACCAACTTGGCGTGTATGGCACTCAAATGGTAAAGCGACATTAATATGGGCGCGGTACGGGTATCGAACAATTCGGCCCAAGCCTTTTCATCGTAGGCTTTAATTATAGGAGTATCTTCCGTAAGTGCCCATTTAAAGCGAATATAACTATTGTGATGGCTATCGGAAATATGATGGACCACTTGGCGAACAGTCCACCCCCCTGGTCGATAAGGGGTTTCGAGCTGTTCCTCGGACAATGGAGTAACCAAATCGCTCAAACGTTGGGGCAACTGTTCCAAAACAGAAATCCATTCCTCCAAATTATTTTTTGTGATGATATCAGGAACCTCAAATTTTCCAATAGGGTAACGTAGTTGTTCCAAAGTTTCTTTTTTATTCATTTTGATTGAAGTTAGCGAATTACATTGTTTTTTTCAGAGAAACGGTTTAGACTTTTTCGGATTGAAAGATAGCGCTAAGGATATTTGTCTCACGGAACCTAAATATTATGGCCCAAGTACAAAGTCAATATAGAAAGTAGCTATCAAAAAATTAATCGGGCAAATACCAATTAAAAATACCTCCTATTCTTCAATCGACCCAACTCATCCCCCAAACCCAAAACCAGGTTCAAAATCCAAGGAAATGGTTTCTCCCCCATTCGCAATGGATTTGTAAATGGCTTCCACGATTATCATATCGCGTTTGCCCATTTCACCAGGCGCTTTGTTGGGCTCGTCGAACAATACATGCCGTGCAAAATCGTCCATTTGCAATTTCTGCTGGCTCTCGTGCGGAAATTTAATGACATCGCCATTAGAGGTCACTCCGCTCAACGGACCATAATTGTTGGCCGGTTGTAGCCGAAACCAGCCCGAAGTCCCGGAAACATACATCGCATTCGCATTAAAATTGTGCGAAGTGGAAATGTTGCCCACTGCCCCACTCGGGAATTTAAATTGTGCCGTAATGGTCTCATCGGTTTCCTTAAAATATTCTGGTCGGGTGCTAAATTCCTGTGCAGCAACCGAAATAGGGTTCTCACCCGTACCATAAATAGCACTTTGCACGGCATACACGCCCATATTCATTAAAGCGCCCCCTCCCGAAAGTTTTTTGTCCAAACGCCATTGTTCTGGATTGCCCGTGGAGCGGTAGGCGGCATCTGCGGAAACAAACAAGACATCGCCAAAGGTTTTTTCCCTGACAAATTCCTTTACCTGCTGCGTATAGGGCTCGGAATGTAAGCGATAACCCATGCCCAGTTTTACGCCAGCTTCTTTACATACATTTATGATGGCATCACACTCTGCCACGCTAATGCCCATAGGTTTTTCACAGATAACATGCTTGCCTGCTTTAGCGGCACGAATACTAAATTCGGCATGCATACTGTTGGGAAGCACCACATATACCACATCAATTTCGGGGTTGTTGGCAATATCATCAAAATTTTGATAGTTGTAAATGTTCTTTTCAGGAATACCGTATTTATTCGCCCAAACCTTTTCCTTTTCGGGAGTTCCGGTAACAATTCCTGCCAAATAGCAATGTTGGGTATCCTGCAAAGCAGGCGCTAATTGATAGGTGCTGTAACTACCAAGTCCAACTAAGGCAATGCCCAGCTTCTTTTTATCCTGATTGGCTCCCATGGCACAGGCAAACGGCACCGATGATAACAAGGCGGCACCTCCTATGCCTTTTGCGGTCAGGGTATTAAAATTTCTTCGGGTGAGACTCTTCATGGAATATAGATTTAGTTAACGCTATTAAATTTACACATAATAGAACAATCGAATGCACCTTCATGCATTTTCAGAGCTTTTGTCTGTATAAGAATCTTCAAATTCCCTATTTTTATGAACTCGACTAATTCAACCCGTAAAAATGAAAAAACTCGTATTGTTAGGCATGGCGTTTTGCACATCATTTGCCTTTGCCCAAAGTAGAAAATTACCCGTTGACACCACAGTAACCACACAACATTCCGTAACCATCAACGGTTCCAACATTGACTATACCGCAACAACAGGAACCCAACCCGTTTGGGATGAATTGGGAGAACCGATTGCATCCTTGCATTACACTTACTACACTAAAAACGGTGTGAAGGATAGGTCTTCGCGACCCTTGTTGATTTCCTTTAACGGCGGACCGGGCTCCGGTTCCGTTTGGATGCACTTGGCCTACACAGGTCCGCGTATTCTTAAAATTGATGATGAAGGGTATCCCGTGCAACCCTATGGCGTTAAGGAAAACCCGTATTCTGTTTTGGACGTAACCGATATTGTTTACGTAAACCCTGTGAACACGGGCTATTCACGTACCATTCCCGAAACAGGAAAAGAAGTGGACCGTAAAAAATTCTTCGGAATCAATGCAGATACCAAATATTTGGCCGAATGGCTGAACACTTTTGTATCTAGAAACAACCGTTGGAACTCCCCTAAATATATTGTGGGTGAAAGTTACGGAGGTACCCGTGTTATGGGCCTTTCCTTGGCACTTCAAAACCAACAATGGATGTACTTGAACGGCGTAATTATGGTTTCCCCTGCCGATTACAAGGTATTCCGCGACAACGACCCTGTTTCCAGTGCATTGAACCTTCCTTATTTTGCTGCCGCAGCATGGCACCACAAAGCCCTGCCATCCGATTTGCAAAGCAAAGACCTGTTGGAAGTGTTGCCAGAGGTGGAAGAATTCACAATTAATGAATTATTGCCGGCTATCGCCAAAGGTGGTTTTATTCCTGAATCTGAGCGTAAAGCCATTGCCGATAAAATGGCGCTTTATTCCGGATTGGATGCAAAAGACATTATTGACCACAATTTGGATGTGCCTACGCAATTCTTTTGGAAAGCTTTGTTGCGAGATAAAAGCGGATACACGATCGGGCGTTTGGATAGCCGTTATTTGGGAATCGACAAAACATTGGCAGGAACCCGACCCGATTATTCACCCGAGTTGACCTCTTGGCTGCACAGTTTTACCCCTGCCATTAATTATTACTTGCAAGAAGAGCTTGATTTTAAAACTGACATTAAGTACAATATGTTTGGCCCTGTACATCCTTGGGACAATGATGATGATAACGTAAGGGACAATCTACGTCAAGCGATGGCACAAAATCCATACTTGAACGTTTTGGTTCAATCGGGTTATTATGATGGCGCCTGCACCTATTTTGCGGCCAAGTACACCATGTCGCAAGTAGACCCTAGCGGTAGAATGAAAGACCGATTTGAGTTTAAAGGATACCGTTCCGGTCACATGATGTATTTGAGAAAAGAAGATTTAAAATCGGCCAACGACGATATTAGAGCGTTCATTTTAAGAACCCAAGCCAAAGGAAAGAGCGCGAAATATTAATAGATTCAACAAATGATAATCCCATTATGTATTATGGATGAAATTCGTCAGTTCGAGTGATTTTTTGGTGGTTGAGCGAAGTCGAAACCAAAGAAAAATCGTATCGAGAACCAGAATTTCAAGCCTAAAACAACTCTCGATACAAAATTCCTCTGGAATTTTACTCGAATTGATGGTTTCTGGCTCAAGAAACCTTTAAAAGATATAATGGTATTGATAAATTTTAAAGCGGTATGATTCAAAAGTAATCGCATCGCTTTTTTTCTTAATTCATTTTGATTGAAATTCCCTATTTTTAGAAAAACCACATATAGTGAAAAAACAAACCATACTTTGGATGATGCTTTCTTTTTTAGGATTAATGAGCACTTCTAAAATCAATGCCCAAGATTGGCCCAATTTGGAAAAGTATAAAAATGCTAATACGGAATTAGCTGCATCAACCGAAGATGAAAATCGCGTAGTTTTCATGGGCAATTCCATTACCGAAATGTGGAAAGATGCCCATCTTGATTTTTTTAAGGACCACCCTTTTGTAAACCGAGGCATCGGCGGACAGACCACGCCACAGATGCTGCTTCGTTTCCGTCAAGATGTGATTGATCTAAATCCCAAAGTTGTCGTTATTTTGGCTGGAACCAACGATATTGCGGGCAATACAGGCCCCATGTCGCTGAAACAAATACACGACAATATCCTTTCCATGGTGGAACTGGCAAAAGCAAATGGCATTAAACCAATAGTTTGTTCCGTACTGCCTGCTTACGATTACCCATGGCGTCCAGGTTTGGAGCCGAACATTAAAATACCAAAGCTCAACAACATGCTCAAGGCTATGACGGAAGCCCAAGGAGTACTGTATTTGGATTATTTTTCCGAAATGGCCGATGATAGAAATGGACTACCATCCGACTTGACCACAGACGAAGTACACGTGACCAAAGCAGGTTACGACATCATGGAAAAAATGGTGAAGGAAGCCATTGATACGGTTCTTAAAAGCGAATAAAATGAACGATGCTGATTTTATTAAGGCTTTTGAAAACGGACAATTCCCGCCGGAACAATTCAACCATAAAGCCCATATAAAACTAGCTTGGATTTATCTTAACTTGTTTGATGAGGAAACTGCCATCGTAAAAACTTGTAAAGCCATCAAGAATTTTGATCGATTACATGGAGATGGCACTAAATATCACACAACCTTGACCGTGGCCGCTGTAAAAGTGGTGCGACATTTTAAGCAAAAATCGAGCGCAACCAATTTTGAAGAATTTATCGTTGAATTTCCGAGATTGATTACCTCGTTCAAAGAATTATTGTTCCAACATTATGGTAAAGATGTTATTGCAGACCCAAAGGCAAAAACCACCTATTTGGAACCCGACCTACTTCCGTTTAACTAAAATTACTTGCCTTGAATTAGTTACCTTGCAGCATGCAAAACGGTAAAGTTAGCATCATCATTCCTTTTAAAAACACCGCAAATTTTTTGCCCGAATGTTTGGATTCCATTGTGAATCAAACGTATGCCAATTGGGAGGTTTTGGCCGTTAACGATCATTCTACCGATGAGAGTTTTGAGCTTCTCTCCGACTACTCCAAAAAAGATGGGTGCATAAAAGTCTTCCAAAACAAAGGCACGGGGATTATTCCAGCGCTCCAAACGGCATACGCCCGAAGTAACGGAAGCTTTGTGACCCGTATGGATTCCGATGACATCATGAAACCTAACAGATTGGAGGTAATGGTGAATGCTTTAAAAGAAAATGGAACTGGTCATGTTGCTGTTGGACAGGTAAAATATTTTTCTGACCGGGGCATCAGCAATGGTTACGAACGCTATGAGAAATGGTTGAACCAACTCACATCAACTGGCAATAATTATGATGAAATTTATAAAGAATGCGTAATTCCCTCCCCTTGCTGGATGGTTCACCGAGAAGATTTTGATAAGTGCAATGGTTTTCGACCCAACCGCTACCCGGAAGATTACGATTTATCCTTTCGATTTTATGAACATGGATTTAAAATTATTCCATGCGACCAAGTACTGCACCTTTGGCGTGATTACGCTACCCGCACTTCCCGCACCCATGAGCATTACGCACAAAACTATTTTTTGGACATCAAACTCCATTATTTTTTAAGGTTGAATTACGATGTAACCCGTCCGTTGGTAGTTTGGGGAGCTGGATTTAAAGGGAAGAAAATTACAAAAGGGTTAAAAAAGCGAGGTCTTGATTTTGTTTGGCTGTGCGACAATCCAAAAAAAATCGGTAAACAAATATATGGTAAAGAACTCGTCCACTTTGAGGCATTACAAGAACTGGACAATCCACAAAGTATTATCACCGTTGCCAATGAGGAAGCCCAAAAAGAAATCAGGGGCTACTTTTCAGAATTGGGCAGATCATCTATGCAGGATTACTTCTTTTTTTGCTGATTCAACCTTGTTTCGAATTAGATTCCTCACATTCGCCCAAAATGATAAGTACAAGTATCTTTTGTCATTCCGTGCTTGACACGGAATCCATAAACCGCGGAACCCCTGAAACTTGCTTGTACTGGCAGGTGGACGAGTACTCAAGGTGCCGGTTTGAAAAGTCATTTAACAATTGCTTCGAGCTATTCGTGAAATCCATCTCAAAAAAGATGCTTTGCCTCGCCTACAATCATAATGGGTTCATTAATAATTGTTCGTTGGTTATTGTTGAATGTTCATTGACAATTGATAAATGAAGTTTGAAATCAGAATGTTTTAATGCCTATCTTTGATCAAGCAATGTTGGGAATGCAGTTTAAACATCCAGAAATTCTTTGGGCACTTTTTCTTCTAGTCATACCCATTTTAATTCATTTATTTCAGTTACGGCGCTTTACCAAAACCCCGTTCACCAATGTGGCCATGCTACAAAAAGTGGTTTCGGAGTCCAGAAAAAGCAATACGCTTAAAAAATGGCTGCTGCTGTTTACCCGTCTCTTATTGTTGGCTGCCATTATAATTGCCTTTGCGCAACCGTTTACCTCGGCCACAACAGCGCTTCAAGAAAAGGAAACCGTTGTTTATCTGGACGATTCTTTCAGCATGCAAGCCAAGAACAATGGCATTTCACTTTTGGAAAAAGCTGTCCAAGATTTAATCAAAAACATTGACGGAGATACGGAGTTCAGTCTGTTCACAAACGAAAAAGCATTCAATAATGTTCGCATAACTGACATTCAGAATTCGTTGCTATCGCTCCCCTACTCGTACAAACAACTCAACCTGAACGAAATTGGCCTAAAGGCCAACAGTCTGTTCTCCCAAAACAGTAGTAGTATAAAAAACTTGATCGTAATTTCTGATTTTCAAGAAAGGGTATCCGATGGAAATACCGATTTGGATACAAATTTGGTGGCTCATTTTGTTCCGATGCAGCCGCAAGAGATTCAAAATAATGTATCGATTGATTCCGTTTTTGTGGATGATGGCTTGAACGAACAGGCCAAATTAAAAGTGTTTCTTTCTGGAGGAAACGAGAATAATGCCTTGCCCATTTCTCTTTATAATGATGAGGAATTGATTGCCAAAACTGCTGCAAAATTTAAATCAAATGGAGATGCTGAAGTCGAATTTACCATTCCGGCCAGTGAAGAGTTAAACGGACGTTTGAGTATCATCGATAATGCATTGGGGTACGATAATCGGTTTTACTTCAACATCAATTCCAAAGAAAAAATTAAAGTTTTGGCCATTAGTGAATCGGATAGCGATTATTTAAAGCGATTGTTCCGAGGCGACGAGTTCGATTTTCAAAAATATGCCTTGAATCAACTGGATTACAGTAATTTGGATAATCAAAATGTAGTGGTTCTGGATAATTTAGCCACAATTCCAAGCGGCCTTCAAAATATCTTGCGCACTTTTAAAAATGATGGTGGCACCTTGATTATAGTTCCTGCGATCAACAGTAATTTATCCTCTTACAATACGTTTTTGTCCAGTTTATCCACAACACAATTTTCGGAGAAAATCACATCCGATGCCAAGTTGACCACCATCACTTTTGATCACCCGCTGTACCGAAACGTTTTTGAACAGGAAGTGACCAATTTTCAATATCCATCCGTAAAAGAGCATTTCAGCATACAGACCACTTTGCCCAAAGCTTTGTCCTTGGAAGGCGGCGATTCGTTTTTGTCCGGGGATGATGGACTGTATGTTTTTACAGTTCCCTTGGCATTGGATAACTCCAATTTTATCAACTCCCCGTTGATTGTGCCCACCTTTTATAATATGGCACAATCGAGTTTGCAAACACCAAAGCCCTATCAAACCCTTGGTGAATCAACTACGGTGGATATTTCTGCTCAAATAGGTAACGACGATATTTTAGAGGTCTCCAAAGCAGGTTACGGGTTTATTCCACTGCAACAAACTTTTCCAAATCGGGTGCGGCTCACTTTTGACCAAAATCCGACCGAAGATGGGATTTTTTTCATTTTACAAAACGAGCAAAGGCTACAAAATATAAGTTTTAATTACCCCAGAGCGGAAAGTCAACTCAAATATATGGATATCGGAGCATTGGAAAATGCAAACACTATGGATTCCGTTCCCGAACTATTTGAATACTTGGAAGCGGAGAACAACATTACCGCATATTGGAAATGGTTTGTTATTTTAGCGTTGCTTCTGGCGCTTATTGAGGTACTCATTCAAAAATTTGTTACATGAACATTCTGCTGAAGTCTGCAAAAATCGTATGCCCAGAGAACAAGGAGCTTCACCTGAAGAAAAGGGATATCCTTATTAAAAAAGGAATTATTGAGAAGATCGGTGCGGCTGTGGAAGCTCCTGCCAATACCAAGGTGGTAGAAAAAGATAATCTGCATGTATCCCTCGGTTGGTTCGATAGCAGCGTGAGTTTTGGCGAGCCAGGATTTGAGGAACGGGAAACCATTGCAAATGGATTGTTTACGGCCGGTAAAAGTGGGTTCACCGATATTGTGCTGAACCCAAACACGAATCCCGTGCCCGATACCAGTTCTGATGTGGTATTTTTAAAAGAGCGCGGAATTGGAAAGGCTACAAAAATTTATCCTTTGGGTACCTTGACCAAGAATTCCGACGGTGTTGATCTTGCGGAGCTTTATGACATGAAGAATGCGGGAGCCGTGGCCTTTTACGATTTCAAAAAACAGGTTTCCAATCCCAACCTATTAAAAATTGCATTGTTGTATGCCCAAAATTTTGATGGATTGGTGTATTCCTTTCCTCAGGATGGCGACATAAAAGGGAAAGGTGTGGCGCACGAAGGTGAAGTCTCAACAAAATTAGGACTCAAGGGAATCCCTGCACTTTCGGAAGAGCTACAAATTGCCAGAGACCTTTTTATATTGGAGTATACGGGTGGTAAACTGCATATTCCGACCATATCTTCAGGGGGTTCGGTAAAACTTATCGCAGAGGCCAAGAAAAAAGGGTTGGATGTAACGTGCAGCGTGGCCATTCACAATCTATTCTTTTCGGATGAGACCCTAACGAGTTTTGATACCCATTTTAAGGTGTCGCCGCCCCTTCGGACAAAATCGGATTGTAAGACATTGATCAAAGGAGTGAAAAACGGAACCATAGATTTTGTGACCACAGACCATATTCCGATGGATATTGAGCACAAACGTGTGGAATTTGATAATGCAAAAAGCGGAAGTCTTGGGCTAGAGTCCGCTTTTGGAAGTTTGAACACCATTTTTGAGTTGGAAGAAACCATTGTTTTTTTAACCAAAGGACGTTCTCGGTTCCAAATAGTGCCTCCTGCCCTAAAAGAAGGCTCCAAAGCATGTTTAACCCTGTTCAATCCTGATGGGGAGTACACTTTTGAGGCAAAGAACATTCTTTCAACCTCAAAGAATAGCATGTTCGTAGGTTCCACATTAAAGGGCAAAGTTTACGGAGTCATCAATAACGGTCAAAGTACACTATAATGAGTAATTCCACCCCAGGAAAAACCACGGCAGTCGTAGCATATATTACCATTGTGGGCTGTTTGATTGCCATCACCATGAACATTGAACCCAAAAATGCCTTTGCCCGTTTTCATATACGGCAGGCCTTTGGAATCCATATCCTTTTCCATGCCTTGGCAATATTGCTAACGTATACAGGGTTGGTTTATCTATCTATTCCCATCTATATTTTTTATATTGTAATCTGGGTGTTTGGCTTTTTGCAAGCCCTTAACGAAAAAACAAAACCATTACCAGTATTGGGAAAATACTTTCAAAAATGGTTCACATTCATATCATAAACTATAATAATGTCCTTAAAACCCCTATCGCTAACATATTTATTACGACCATCCTCTAAAGTTTCCGGCAAAATACCTGCGCTTTTTATGTTCCATGGTTATGGTAGCAATGAAGAGGACCTTTTTTCCTTTGCATCGGAATTACCCGGAGAGCTGATGGTATTTTCCTTAAAAGCACCTTATAATCTTGAGCCATTTGGCCATGCTTGGTATGCCATTAATTTTGATGCAGAACAAGGCAAATGGAGCGATGATGAACAAGCTAAAGAATCTAGGGAAAAAATTGTTGCTTTTATGGACGAAGCCATTGAGGCATACGATTTGGACAAAGATAATATCACACTATTAGGATTTAGCCAAGGAACCATTTTAAGTTATGCAGTTGCCCTATCGTATCCGGAAAAAGTGAAGAACGTGATTGCACTGAGCGGATACATCAACGAAAATATTTTGGTGGACGGCTATGCTGAAAAAGACCATAGTAAACTAAATTTTTACGCATCGCATGGGCAGGTGGACCAAGTGATTCCTTTGGAATGGGCCCAAAATTCACCAGAATTCCTAGAAAAATTGGGTATTCCGACTACTTATCAGGAGTTTCCTGTGGGACATGGTGTTTCCCAACAGAACTTCTTTTCCTTTAAAAAGTGGTTAGAGGGACATGTTTGATGCTCGGTGTTAGAAGTTGGAAGCACGATGCACGAAGTCTTGTCTCTTGTGTCTTGGTTCTCTTTTCTTTGCTCTTGAACTTGAAGTAAGCAGTGGCAGTTTGCGGTAGGCACTAACCCAATAACTTCGTAACTTTGAACTCCTAACTCTGAACTCCGAAGCCAATAAGCACATCCGTCTATTTTCTATGTTCTCTCCCTTTTGGCACTGATTAATTACTGCGGAGCATAAAGCAAATGTTCGGCCAAGGTAAAGTCCACGCTCAAATCATCTTTTAGTTCATATTTTATAATAAGGTCTCCCCAATATTTTCCATCGGAAAAATCGGCCAAAATCCATTTATGGTTCAACACCTTGATTTTATTGATTTTAAAATCGCTTTCCATTCCTTCGTAGGGAATTAAAGGATTATCCCCTTTTTGTTCGTTGGTTTCCAATAACTTATCCTGAATATAGCGTGATGGGTCTTCTATATCCAAATGATCATAATAGGCAAGGGCATCATCATTGTTTTCCAAAGTAAAGTACTGCATGTCGAGAACCTTAAGGTGCATGGTTTGCAGGGAATCCTTAAGTTCTTCCACCTCAGTCTGTAGTTGTTCAACATCGGAGGTCAATGCTTTTTGCATATTATTTCCTGTTACATATTGAAACAGGGCCAATAATGCGGCAAAAACAAATAGGTATAGAAAAATTCTACTCTTCATGGATTTTGAAAATTTTATGGATCCTTGATTATGGTTAATGTCACATCGTGTATGGTCGAGATGTTCTTGTCTATCTTTCGACTGCGCTCAAGATAACAATCCAACACTTTGAAACATGTTATCATAACGTATTAAGGGCGTCTATATTTTTATTTTAAGGTTATCGTAGGCCAAATGTATGTTTTTGGGGAGACTTTTTTCAACTTCATCATGGAACCCCAATAAATGACTGATATGGGTAAAATAGGTTCGCTCCGCTCCCACTTCCTCGGCAAACTCCAATGCTTCCTCCAAATTAAAATGGGAATGGTGCGGATCTATCCTTAGCGCATTTATCACCAACACTTCGGCTCCTTTTATTTTTTTGATTTCCTCCTCCTCCACCCTTTTTACATCGGTCATGTATACAAATTCGCCAAAACGATAGCCAAAAACTTTTAATCTGTTGTGGTAAGCTTCAATGGGAATAACTTCCAAGCCGCCCAAAGGAATTTTTTTATCCTTGAAAACTTCATAAACCTGTACGGCTGGTGCACCCGGATATCTATCTTCATCCGCAAAAATGTAATCGAATCGTTTCTTGAGGGAATCAAGCACTCTGGGGTGTGCATAAACAGGAATGTCTCCTTGCCTAAAGAAAAAGGGGCGAATATCATCTATGCCTGCTGTATGGTCGGCATGTTCGTGGGTAAACAAAATTCCATCCAACTTATCTATTGGGTTGGCGAGCATTTGTTGCCTAAAGTCGGGGCCGCAATCAATCACGTAGTTATAATCTTTCCAAGAAATGAGTACGGATACACGCAGTCTTTTGTCTTTTGGATCATTGCTCAGGCAAACGGGGTGTTTGCTTCCGATTATGGGGATTCCCTGTGAAGTTCCCGTACCCAAAAAAGTAATGGTCATCTTATCATCCATTAAATCCAAAATTATAACTTATTTATTTAATAGATTGATTGAAGAGTGTAACTTTGTTTTACTTTAAAAATTCGGATATGCCTAGCGTACCAAGCAGAGAAAATGCTTTTGAAAATATTCCTTCCATAAAGGCCAAGACCCTTAGGATCAACTTGAACCGTGATATTTATGGAACATTTGCTGAAATTGGCGCCGGACAGGAAACTGCCAGACATTTTTTTAGGGCAGGAGGAGCTTCTGGAACCATAGCAAAGGCGATGAGCGCTTACGACAAATCTTTTAGTGATGCCATTTATGGCATTGAGGAAGATGGTCGCTATGTTACCCAATCCCGGTTAAAAAAGATGTTGGATCACGAAATGAGATTGGTCGAGGAACGGATCAGTAGGGACAGTAATCCGGATTATTTGTTCTTTAGTTACGCCAATACTGTGGCTACCATCGATTTTTCCAAACGTTACAAAGGGCATGGATGGGTTGGACTTCGTTTTCAGTTGGACCCTGACCAAAAGGAATATGACGAAATCGTACTTCATATTCGTTTTAAACAAAATGAGGCAAGACTACAGCAAGAAACCTTGGGCATTTTAGGTGTAAACTTGATTTATGGAGCGTTTTTCAAGTTCCATAAGCCCAAAAAACTTTTAAAATACCTATACGATCATATCGACCATGATACTTTGGAAATTGATATGATCAACTTCACAGGACCCAACTTTGCGGATGTTGATAATAGGTTGATGAGCCTTCAGCTTATTAAAAATGACATGACCGACGCGGTTATGTTTGGTCCCGATGGAAACAACTTGCTGCCTGCAGCCGTGTTGTACAAGAAAAATATCTTGGCATTACGGGGTAGTTTTAGGCCTGTTACCAAGGTGAATATGGACATGTTCCAAAAGTCATACGATATTTTTATTCGGGAACAGACCGTGGATATGGAAAATGCCATTGTTGTTTTTGAAATAACCTTATCCAACCTAAAGGCATCTGGAGAAATCGACGAGCAGGATTTTATGGACAGGGCGGAGCTATTGTGTTCACTCGGACATACAGTATTGATTTCCAAATTCCAAGAGTACTATAAATTGGTAGAGTATTTTAACAATTATACCAAAGCCAAGATTGGATTGACCATGGGCGTGAACAATTTAGTGGATGTATTTGATGAAAAATACTACCGTCACTTAAGTGGTGGCATTTTGGAAGCTTTCGGAAAATTGTTCTTTAAGGATCTTAAGGTGTACCTGTATCCGATGAAAGATCCAGAAACGGGTCAAGTACTCACCAGCAACAATGTCAAAGTCCATCCTCGTATGAAGGAATTGTACAAATTCTTTAAGTACAATGGAAAAGTGATGGATATTATTGATTATGACCCGGATGTACTTCATATCTTTTCAAGAAATGTGCTCAAAAAGATTATTAACAATGATGATGGATGGGAAAAAGAGCTGCCAGAAGGTATTGCTGAAATAATAAAAGAGAAAAACCTGTTTACCAGAAAGGTTCTTGAAGAGAAGGAAAAATAAAATAAAAAGGCGCTTATTCAGCGCCTTTTTATTTTAAAATGTCAGTTCGCGCGCAGTCAAGAACTTTTAATGCCTATTGTTCCATAGCATCTCGATTGCCCGTCCGTCCGGCAGGCGGGCGCTCGATGAGACAAATACGTTTTACGCATCAAGTAATTGCGCAGCGTGATCTTTCGTTTTCACTTTGTCGATAACATTTTCCACTACACCATCTCCATTGATCACGAAAGTAGTTCTGTGAATACCATCATACTCCCTGCCCATAAACTTTTTAGGCCCCCAAACACCAAAGGTATTGATCACGGTATGGTCTTCATCGGCCAATAAAGGAAAAGGGAACTCATATTTGGTCTTAAAGTTTGACTGTTTCTTTTCCGAATCGGCACTTACGCCCAAAATTTCGAAGCCTTGATTTTGCAATTCTTTATAGTTATCCCTTAAATTACAGGCTTCTGCCGTGCAACCAGGTGTGTTTGCTTTGGGATAGAAAAAAACGACAAGTTTTTTGCCCTTATAATCACTCAAATTAATTGTATTGCCGTCTTGGTCTTTTGCTGAAAAATCAGGTACTTTATCTCCTACTTTTAACATATTCATTTGCGTTGCTCTTGAATTAATTGTTTAATATTTATATTAACAAAGTTAAACAAATATGACCAAACAAGAAAAGGTTGCGTTCACAATCAATACCTTGGATAAACTATATCCTACTATTCCTATTCCGTTAGACCATAAAGATCCCTATACTTTATTAATAGCTGTGCTGTTATCGGCCCAAAGTACGGATGTTCGGGTCAATCAAATCACCCCTCTTTTATTTGAAAAGGCGGATAACCCTTATGATATGGTAAAACTTTCTGTGAATGAGATTAAGGAAATCATAAAACCTGTAGGACTATCCCCCATGAAATCAAAGGGAATATATGGGCTGTCCCAAATTTTGATTGAAAAATACAATGGTAAAGTCCCTCGCGATATTGCGCTGTTGGAAGAATTGCCAAGCGTGGGACACAAAACAGCCAGTGTTGTGGTTTCCCAGGCCTTTGGAATTCCTGCTTTTCCGGTAGATACCCACATTCACAGGCTCATGTACCGTTGGGGGTTCAGTAATGGGAAAAATGTGGTGCAAACCGAGCGTGATGCCAAACGCTTATTTCCAGAGGAGATTTGGAACCGTTTACATCTTCAGATTATTTGGTACGGTAGGGAATATTCACCGGCCAGGGGCTGGGATTTGGAAAAAGACATTATTACCAAGACGATTGGAAGAAAAACCGTGATCAACGAGTATTATAAAAACAAAAAGAGCCGCTAGTTGCGGCTCTTTTCGTCAGTTTGATCCTTAAATTAATTCAATGTTACTTCAAACTGGTGTTTTTTGTAGTCAACTACATGAATCGATTTTGAAAAGCTAAGCAAAAAATCCACTGTTTTCTGACTAGCTTTTACCGTTTTTACGGATTTTTGTTCTTCAGAGTAAATGTTTTCCATATTCTAGCGTAAGTAATTGTTTCCATTATATAACGGCGCTAGTTTGGAAATATTGCAGACTTCGACGTATTGCTCGATTAATTCGTTAAAACGATGTTTTTACGCTCTACAATTTTTCTTAGATTAATGAGTGCATAACGCATCCTTCCCAAAGCTGTATTAATACTAACATTGGTGTTTTCGGATATTTCCTTAAAGCTCATATCCTTGTAAATACGCATGATGAGCACCTCTCTTTGATCATCTGGCAATTCATCGATCAAAAGTGTTAAATCACTTTCTATTTGATCTTTGATGATTTGCTTTTCGGCATTCAACTTCTCATCGTGGATAACGGAAAAAATGTTGAAATCATCACTGCCTTCGAACTTGGGCATTCTTTTGTTTTTACGGAAATGATCTATCACCAAGTTGTGCGCAATTCGCATTACCCAAGGCAAGAATTTGCCCTCTTCGCTATATCTTCCTTTTTTCAAGGTTTTGATCACTTTTATAAAAGTGTCCTGAAAAATGTCCTCTGCAACATCTCTGTCCAAAACTTTGCTATAAATAAAGCTGGTAATTCTTTGGTTATGCCTGTTAATCAGGATTTCAAGAGCCTTTTCGTCTCCGTCAATGTAGTTCTTTACTAAAATCGAATCTTTAATCTGTAGTTGTTCCATACAAATTACTTTTTTTGGGTTAAAACACAGTCCTCCCTTTTCTAAGAAAGACTTTAGTTATTCAGTTTTTAATCTTTAAAAAAGTAATTATTCTGTATAGGCCTATCAGGATTTTAATTACACTTCAAATATAGATAAATAGGCAGGCGACCTAAAATCTATGTTGTGAGTTGCCGATTTTTATATGTTAACTGATGCAATATACGTATTAAGTGTAGTGTATCGTATCTTTGAGACCCTAATTTTAACAAATGTCAATCAATATAAACGTAGATCCCAAGCAGCATATTATCATTAAAGGTGCCAAACTGCACAACCTTAAAAATATTGATGTGGTTATTCCAAGAAATAAGTTGGTGGTAATCACAGGATTATCGGGCTCTGGTAAGTCGAGCCTGGCTTTTGATACGCTCTATGCCGAAGGCCAGCGTAGATATGTGGAAAGCCTATCGTCCTACGCGCGACAGTTTTTAGGGAAATTGGACAAGCCCAAAGTGGACTATATTAAAGGTATAGCCCCCGCCATTGCCATAGAACAAAAAGTGAATTCTACGAATCCACGTTCAACTGTGGGAACCACTACCGAAATATATGACTATCTAAAGTTGTTGTATGCCCGTATCGGTAAAACCCTATCCCCTATTTCTGGGAAAGAAGTAAAGAAACATACCGTTACGGATGTTATTAACCATATTAAACGATTAAACGAAAGGGACAAACTGTTATTGTTGGCGCCCATTAAAATTAAAGAAGAGCGAGAGCCTTTAAAATCGTTGGAGCTTTTTTCCAAGCAGGGTTATGCCCGTATTAAGTATAAGGGCGAGGTCATCCGAATAGATCAAGCTCCAGAAAATATCGGGAGGGAGTTTGATTTAGTGGTGGATAGAATCATTGTTAAGGATGATGAGGATTTTTATAACCGCTTGGGAAATGCAGTGGACAATGCCTTTTTTGAAGGAAAAGGGCAATGCGCCATCGAAAACCTTCAAACTGGAGAAGTAAAAACGTTTAGCAACCAGTTTGAGTTGGATGGCATGAAATTTTTAGAGCCTAACGTTCACCTGTTCAGCTTTAACAATCCGTATGGTGCCTGTTCCAAGTGTGAAGGATATGGAGACGTAATCGGTATTGATGAAGACTTGGTGATACCCAACACGGCACTTTCCGTTTATGAGAATGCCATTTTTCCATGGCGTGGCGAAAGTATGGGGTGGTACCGCGATCAATTGGTGAATGCTGCGTATAAATTTGATTTTCCAATCCATAAACCTTGGTTCGAACTCTCCGAAGAACAAAAACAACTGGTTTGGGACGGCAACGAACACTTTATTGGCATCAATAAGTTTTTTGAACAGCTAGAAGAGAAAAGTTATAAGATTCAGAATAGGGTGATGCTTTCGCGTTATCGTGGAAAAACCAAATGTTCCGTATGTAAAGGAAAGCGACTTCGCAAAGAAGCCGATTATGTAAAGGTGGGAGGCAAATCCATTTCGGACTTAATCGAATTGCCCATCAATAAACTGGTACCATTTTTTGATGAGCTTCAACTTTCGGAACACGATACGGCCATTTCCAATAGATTACTGAAGGAAATCACTACACGTTTGGACTTTTTGGATAAAGTAGGGTTGAGTTACCTCACGCTGAATCGAAAATCGAACACGCTTTCCGGTGGTGAAAGCCAGCGCATTAATTTGGCAACCTCGCTGGGAAGCAGTCTGGTGGGTTCCATGTATATTTTGGACGAACCCAGTATCGGGCTTCACCCAAGAGATACAGAAAATTTAATAGAGGTACTCAAATCACTCAGGGATTTGGGCAATACCGTCATAGTGGTAGAACACGACGAAGACATTATGCAGGCCGCAGATGAGATTATTGATATAGGCCCCGAAGCGGGAACCCTTGGCGGAAAAGTGGTGGCCACAGGAAATTGGGAAACTATTCTTAAATCGGATTCGTTGACGGCATCCTACCTTAATGGAACCATGGAAATACCAGTTCCCAAGGAGCGTAGGAATTCAAAACACTACATTAAAATAAAAGGGGCAAGGGAAAACAACCTGAAAAATATAGATGTCACTTTCCCATTGAATATGCTCACCGTGGTCACTGGCGTATCCGGAAGTGGAAAAAGTACCCTCGTCAGGAAAATATTGTATCCCACCATATTAAAAGAAACCGGAGGATATGGAGAAAAAGCAGGTCAGTTTTCGGCAATGGAGGGGAAATATTCCCATATAAAGCATGTAGAGTTCGTAGATCAGAACCCTATTGGTCGTTCTTCGCGCTCCAATCCCGTAACATATATAAAGGCTTACGATGACATTCGAAGTCTGTTTGCTTCACAAAAACTGAGCAAGTTAAGGGGATACCAGGCCAAGCATTTCTCATTTAATGTTGATGGTGGTCGGTGTGAAAAATGTAAGGGCGAAGGTGAAATTACTGTAGAGATGCAGTTTATGGCAGATGTGCATTTGGAATGTGATGCATGTGCAGGTAAACGCTTCAAAAAAGATATTCTGGAAGTCCAATTTGAAGGAAAAAATATTGATGACATCCTCAACATGACCATTGACGATGCCATTACACATTTTTCAACCCACAAACAAGACAAGATAGTAACCAAACTGAAGCCCTTGCAAGATGTAGGCTTGGGATATGTGGCTTTGGGGCAGTCCTCCTCTACCCTTTCCGGCGGTGAAGCGCAGCGTATAAAACTGGCCTCATTTTTGGTAAAAGGGCATACTAAGGAAAAAGCCTTGTTCATTTTTGATGAACCTACCACAGGTCTTCATTTCCACGACATTAAAAAATTGCTTAAATCCTTTGATGAACTTATTGACAAAGGACATTCCGTAATTGTAATTGAGCATAATATGGAGCTCGTAAAATGTGCGGATTACATCATCGACCTTGGTCTCGAAGGTGGCGAAAAAGGTGGTAATTTAGTGGTGGAAGGCACCCCCGAAGAAATTATCAACAATAAGGAATCTTACACAGCAACGTATTTGAGGGAAAAATTATAAGAAGTCGGATGTCGGAAGCCCGATGCACGGAGTCAGAAGTACGCAGCACACAGTTTGTAGTAACTCAATAACCGAACAACTTAGTCCGAAGTGTCACGTTGAGTGCCGTCGAAACGTCGGAAGTACGCAGTACACAATTTGCAGTAACTCAATAAGCGAACAACTTAGTCCAAAGTATCACGTTGAGCGCAGTCGAAACGTCCGAGGTCGGAAATATGCAGTTTGCAGTAACTCAAAAACTGAATATCATACATAACGCCCCCTAACTCTGAACTTGAGTCTTGGTTCTTGGCTCTTTTCTCTTTGTTATTGAACTTGACACTTAAGTTTGTGCTTGATGTCCAAAGCTAGAAGTTAATAAACATATCTGTTGTTGCAAATTCGTGAAATTCTTGTCCACTCCAGAAAAAACACCCTTAAAGTCCCCTCAAGGGGACAATTGTTCTTGAACTTGACACTTGAACTTGCGCTTTTTGACGGACTACTATCCACTACTTACTACATACAGATTTGGAATTTCATGTTCAATATTTATCATTTATGAGTACAAAAACATATATTTTATACTGATTATCAGTTGTTTACAATTTTTGGCACGCAGATTGCATACTTTAGGGTGGATGTAAATAGTTGCATCTAGAACGTAAAACCTTGTAGTATGAAAAAGTTAGTACTCATTATAGCAGCGGTTGTTTTTGGAATACCAAGTATCCAAGCAGAAACAACCAATACAGTGGCTACTGCCACCAATTATCGATATGGAAATTCTTTCATCTTTGTGGAAGATGGAGTAACCTTCTCGGTTTATCCAGATGGTGAGTTCGATTTCTACATAGACAACAGGGTAAATGTAGGTGTTGGAGCCAGAATCGGAAGCGTTGGTATCACCTTTAACTCAGGATATAATTACAACCCTTATGTACAATATGATGATTATGGTGCCGTGATCCAAGTTGAGAACACCCCTATTTTTTATGATTATTACGGACGTGTTTCACAAATAGGAAATGTGGAAATCTGGTACAACAATGGTAGGGTTCGTAGAATTGGTGGATTGCACGTTTACTATAATGGAGGGGTTTTCAGTCACTATACAGGTTACATCAATATTTATAACAGAAGGTATGTGTACAGACCTTTCCATAGATATTTTGCAAGACCTTCCATTGGATTCTGTAATGTATATGCAAGACCATACAGAAGGTATTACAGACCTGTCAGATATACGTACTATGCGCCTTACCGACATAACACAAGACGTGCGTATGTCAAAGTAGGTAAAGTGTATAGAAACAACAATAAGTATAGAAGAGACAACATCTATAGAAATGATAGGAGAGTTTCTGTTCACGGCAACAATAATAGAAGAGCAGTAGATTATGGCAGGAGCAATGTGAGAGTAGCTCAAAATTCTGCTAGAAGAGGACATACTGCCGTTAACCGTTCCAGTAATAATGGAAAAAGACAGAAAGTTGTTTCCAGGGATTCCAGAAGCAATAATTATAGAAAATCAAATAATGTAACAAGATCTGGAAGAACAACGGCTTCCAATAATAAAGTAACGCGCACGCCCAATAAAAGAAGTGTGAGTTCCAGAAAAGTGGCCCCTAGTACAAAAGGCAGAACTGTTAAGCGTTCTACCCAGAGTACCTATAGAAAACCCAAGACCACATCGAGAACACGAAGTAGGTCTACGGTGAGCAGGGGAAACTCTTCAAGGAAAGCCGTTTCCAGAAGCACTAGACCGAGTATCAGGAAAAGTTCTGTGAGTAGAAAAACAACTTCTAGGCCAAGTGTGAGCAGAAGCTCTAGCAACAGAAAAAGTAGCGCTAGAACCAGTAGTTCAAGAGGTGCTTCCAGAAGAAATAATTAGATAGTTTTTTTAGGTTGGTTAGTTGTTTACCCCGTAGCCGGATTTATTCGCTACGGGGTATTTTTTTTTAACCATTTGGACAAGATGCCCGTAACATCTTCCGAAATATTAAAACGATACAAAATACCCACATACATGACAACAATAAGCAATGACTTTAAGCCAATATTGATGATAGGGTGAAAAGGAAACTGCAACAAATAAAAAAGGCACGATAACAAAACCAAGGTCGCAAAAACCTTGAACGTAGCCTTAGTAATGGGCAAAAAATCAAACTTTGACTTTACAAATATCACTTTGGCCAGATTAAAAATGAAAATGGAGAGAAAGCTGGCCAATGCCGCTCCTTCTATCCCATAAACAGGAATCAACCAAAGATTAAGCAAAATAATGGCCAAAGCAAAACAAATCCCTATCAACAGAATAACCTTGTAATATTCCGAATAATACAAAACGGCATTGATGTTGCCCAAAAGTGAATCGAAGACCTTTGCCAAACCAATTAAAAGAACAATAAAAAAACCACCTCGGTAATCTTCCGGAAGCATCAGGAACAAATCTTCAATGTTCAAAATAATCAATACAAACAAGAGCCCAGATGCAATAAAAGAAGTCAGCGAAGTCTTCTTGTACAATTGCTCAAGTTCAAAAAAGTTGCCCGTGTTCAAATAATTGGCGGTCATCGGATAGGTAATCTGGTTCATGGCCCTGGCCGGCACAACAATGCTAGAGGCAATATATCCTGCAACACTATAATAGGCCACATTATCCAAAACAATAAACTGGTTGATCATAAATTTATCCACCTCCAAAAGTATCAATGCTACAGAACCGCCCAAAATCATCAGTATACCATACCCCAAAATAGTTTTGGATTCCTTGGGAAACTTAAAATCCAACACAGGTCTATGCAGTCTAAAAGCGTACAACTTCATACAAAGGGTACGGAGCAGATATACCCCCACCAAGGCCTTTAGAAAAAAATCCAGCGAAATCACTTCAAAGTACAACAAGCCCAACAAGATGGAAACACAAACCCTGACAAAGACCTCTTTCATGAAATTACCAAACACCGATTTAAAATACACCTTGCTCAACGCAAAGAATATCTCAAAATAGGCCATGGCCATTCCCACCAAGAACACATACCAAACATAATCCTTAACAATTGGATTTTCCTTAGACAAGAACAACGCGATCGGCTCATAAAAAAACCATGTCAATAGTGATAAGACACCCAGAACCATCAATGGACTTAAAAGCATTAAGGTTATAAAACCATTCTTGTGCTGCTCATTTTGGGCACTGTAATATTTTATAGTGGCATTGTGGGCCCCCAGTGCCATTAAAGGCATTAATATGGCACCCGTAGCCAATATAAAAGTTACCAGACCATAATATTTGGGCGCTAAAATATTGGTGTAGAGGAACAGGGTGTTCACGGCCCCGAACGCAAACCCGACAAAAGTTGTTACCGTATTCTGAAAGGATTGTTTTAAAACGATTCCCATTAGATAAATTTAGCCAAAGACTCCGTTAATGCCTTTCTATGATATTGTTCAACCCCTTTAGAGTTGCAAAGCAAAGTTCCTTTTTGATAGTGTTTAAAGGCATCCAAAAGTACATTTTTTAATGCCGCTACATCATAATGCAAACAAGTATTTCCAGCTTTGTGTTGTTCCACCATGGCTCCGGCCTCCCACCCTTTTGGGCCAATCGCCAAAATGGGACGCTTCGCATTTAGGTATTCAAATAATTTTCCCGGAATGATGCCTTTGGTCTCTTCGGAATCAATCTCCAACAACAAAAGTAATTGCGATTTTTGCTGTGTTTCCAAAACTTTATCGTGGGACAGATAACCCAATTGCTCCAAATGATCATCCAGCCCAAATTTTTGGATGGATTGCAAAACCTCTTCCCCTACTACCCCAGCCAATTGGATTTTTGTGTGCTTTTTAAACGTTTCATTTTCCTCCATCAACTCCTGAATGGCCTGCCATAACCCCAATGGGTTTCTTCCAGTTAACAACGAGCCAATATGAGAAATGGTAAATGCTGAATCCAAAGGTCCTGGTTGTAGCTCATCATCAAAACCATTGGTGATTACTTTAATGGGTTTGGGCGTGATGTGCTCAAATTCTGTTTTAGTGGTTTGGCTCGTTACCACGACCTTATCGGCGGAAACAAGCACTTTCTTCTCCAAAGCTTTGTGTTTTTGTTGGGAGGATTTCGTCAACCGTAACTTTTTATGATACCCTATTGATGTCCATGGATCACGGAAATCGGCAATCCATTGGATATTGTATTTTTTTTTGAGGCCCAACCCGATTAAATGTAGACTGTGGGGCGGTCCAGTGGTAATTATGGTTTCTATACCCTCATCTGCAATAACCTTTGCCAAATAGGAAATAGACGGTTTTACCCAAAGCTTTCGGGCATCTGGAATAAAAAAATTGCCACGAACCCACAACAACAACTTTTCCACCAATGATGGGTCATCCTCCTTGATAATCCCCGAGCTAATGGTTTTGGTCTTCTTTTTTGAGAGCAGTGAAGCCCAGCCGTAAGGCTCTTTTATGGGTTGCTTAAGTATTTTAACATCTGGAACTTCCACAATCAACTTTTCATCCACAATGGGATAACTGGGATTTTCGGGAACATACACAAAGGGCTCAAAATCAAAATCGGGCAGATACTTAACAAACTTAAGCCAACGCTGTACCCCTGGTCCCCCTGCCGGAGGCCAATAGTACGCTATGACCAAGGTTTTTCGCATTAGGATGCTTCCTTTTTCCTAGGGAACAGGGTGAAGCCCAGTCCCCCAACAATCATCAATCCCAAGAGAATATTGGCAGCCAAGGTAATCTGGCTTCCCGTTTCCACCACTTCGGGTTCAAACTTGAACTCGATTTCATGTGTGCCAGCGGGAACCTTCATTCCACGAAGCGCATAATCCACTTCATAGTGTTTTTGCGGTTCTCCATCAATAAATGTGTTCCAGCCCGATGGGTAGTGCATTTCCGAGAAAACAGCAAAGCCGTCGTTGGAATTGTTGGATGTGTATTTTAAATAGTCGGGGCGGTAATCCACCAATTTAATCTGGGCCAAGGAATCGACCGAATAACGAAACTTGGTCAATTCAGGATATTGCTTTGTGTTGACCACTGCCTGTGTTTTGGAATTGAAATCCTTAAGTTTCAAAATTTCCTCATTGGCCGATGAAACGGGGACCAACTGATTAACAAACCATGCATTGCCATTGGCATCGGGGTTCACCGCAGGGAAACTATTACCTTCCTCATCTTGTTGAATAATATATTTTACATTCAACATATTCAACACCTGAAGATTGTTTTGGTACAGATGAAACTCGAACAAATTTTGAAGTGCCCGGGGTTTCGCCGCATGATACCCACCTACTGATTTATGGAAATAGGAAGTACGTGCCCCATTTAAACCTTCTTGAGGGTCAAAAACACGGTAAATGGAATCATCCTGCTGAATCATTTGGTCTATTTGATTGGCTTGGAAAGGTTGATTTACCTGATGCTGACGCACAAAGTCACCCTCATTCACATAACGGAGATCCACCCCCACCAAATCAAACAAAATCAATGCACCCAAGGCAAAAACTAAAATGTTTTTATTGATTTTTTCTTTGATGAAAAACCACAGCGCAGCAGCTGCAAGGGCCACATAAATTAATGACCGAATGGTATCGCTGATATAAACGGCTTCACGATCACCTTGGATCATGGTCATCAATTCATCGCCAAAATAACCACGATAGGTTTCGTCGCGCAGTCCTTCAAAATCAAAGAATCCTTTCAACAAGAAAATAAAGATGCCCAGTCCTACGGAAATAAAGAAACCTAGCTTTAGTGCTTTGAGCTTTTCTTTTTGGTCGACCGATGATTTAAACAATTCCCGTATTCCCAAAATTCCGAGTACAGGTAAACAAAGCTCCAATACCACTTGAATGGAGGACACCGCTCGGAATTTATTATACATCGGGAAATAATCGATCATAAAATTGGTGAGCAACGGAAAGTTTCTGCCCCACGAGAGCAGCAGGGATAAAATGGCACCCGCCAACAACCACCATTTCTTTTTACCATCCACCAGAAACACACCCAACAGAAACAAAAAGAACACAATGGCACCCACGTACGCAGGAGCCGCTACAATAGGCTGGTCTCCCCAATATAAGGGCAAACTGCTAGAGAACTCAATAGCTTTTGATGGTGATAATCCTTGGTTGGTCAAATATTCATAGGCTTTGGAATCTTTGCCCAAATCTTCTCCGCCCGAACCTCCGAACAAACGTGGCACAAACAAATTGAGGGATTCTGCAATCCCATAGCTGTATTGGGTAATATAATCGTAGTCCAAACCTGTGGAAATGGCTTTGTCACTTCCATCAGGGTTTATGGTCAATTCCGATGTCCCCCTAGTACTCCAATCGGCATATTCCTTGGTAGCCATAAGACTGGTCGCATTGGTGAAAATGGACAGCACAACGGCCAAAATCAAAATGCCTACGGAAGCAAAAAAGTGTTTGAACTCTTTTTCCTTGATGGCGTAAATCAGATATACCAGACCCATCACCAACACCAAAAGCATAAAATAATACGTCATTTGGTAGTGATTGGCACTTATTTCCAAGGCCATCGCCAATGCAGTCAGTATAAATCCTAAAATGTATTTTTTTCGGAAAACGAGAATAATTCCACCCAAAACCAAGGGTATGTACCCCAGAGCATGTGCCTTGGCATTATGTCCCACCCCTAGAATAATAATTAGATAAGTGGAAAAGCCAAAGGCCAATGCCCCCAATGCCGCCAACCTAAAATCGACCTTAAGGCATAACAGCAAAATGTAAAACCCTATCAAATAGAGAAAAAGATAGTCGGCAGGTCTGGGTAAAAACCGAATCAAACGGTCCAATTCCTTTACATAGTTATGCGGGTAATTGGCACCTAATTGGTAGGTGGGCATCCCACCAAAAGCGCTATTGGTCCAATACGATTCCTCTCCCGTAAGCTCTTTGTATGCATCACGTTCTTGGGCCATGCCCTTGTACTGGGCAATGTCCGACTGATAAATGGCTTTTCCCTGCAATACCGGATAAAAGTAGACCAGCGAGGCAAGAATAAATAAACTGATAACACAAATATGGGTGATGATGGCTTTTGGAGAAAGATTCATGGATAGGTTTTGATAGCGCAAATATTAATCAATTTCCTCAAAATCTATGTATTCTCCAACTTTTTTTGAGGGATTGGATCTACGGGGTGGTTTTTTGGAAATGATGGTCTCCCCTTCTTTTTCTTTAGTATGCGAGTCATCAAAATCTTGTGGGTTGCCAAACTGCTGTCCAAAACGTTCGCTCGTCTTCTTAACTGCATAATTAAGAAGCTTCGGTGCCAACCACTTCAAAAGTAATTTGAGCCCGTAGTATACTAATATGACAATTAAAATCGTTTGTAATAAAACCATATAACCTTAGTTATTGTATCAAAGTTACATTGTTAGTCCCGTAAACCCATCAAACGTATCTTAAAATAGTATTAAAAACCCAGTTATATGGATATTTCCATGATCAAAAAGTCATTATTTCTTTTCGTTCTATTCCCAACATTTCTTACTGCCCAATATACCGATGTCATCAATTCCAATAGGCCTGGAAGGGCCGCCAGTGCTTATGCCGTTGGTAAAAATGTGGCACAGGCCGAGATTGGAATGTTGTACGAACAACAGGATAATGCCGACCTCAATTCAGATTCCAATATTTTTGGGGCCGATTATGCGTTGAGGTACGGTTTCCTTTTTGAAGAACTGGAAATAATTGCTGAGGGATCGTTCATTACTCAAAATATTACTTATCCCGATTTGGGCATAGAGGGCAAGCTGACCAATTTTTCCAGAAACCGGGTAGGTTTGAAATATTTGGTTTTTGACCCTTTTAAGAATCCAGAACGCAACAAACCCAATTTATATAGTTGGAGGGCGAACAATGTATTCCAATGGAAAAATTTGATTCCTGCCGTATCCGTATATGGTGGGGCCAATTTTGTGGTCGGCGACAATCCATTTTACCCTGGCGAGCCTACGGTTTCGTATCGTGGTGGCATCCAAACGCAGAGTAGGCTTTCGCCACGATTTGTTTTGATTTCCAATATTGCTTATGACCGCATTACCACCGATTTTCCCGAATGGCGCTACGCCTTATCGTTGACCCACGCTTTTCGCGATCCACGATGGAGTGTTTTTTTTGAGGGTCAAGGTATTTCTGGCGACCGTTATTCCGATATTATTTTAAGAACCGGGGTGGCCCGTTTGATCAATCCCAATTTTCAGGCAGATTTCCATTTAGGTTCCAATTTTAAAAACGACCCATCCCGTATTTTTGTTGTGCTTGGATTCTCGTACCGTTTGGACTTTCACAAAGACGAGCTTATCCCCATCAACGAGCAACAATCGGGTATGAACGGAAAAATCAAGAAAAACGCCAATAAACGAAAATCCAAAAGAAGAAAGAAAAACCGCGGCGGAACTATAGATTTTTAAGTTTTCCACAAACTTCATTTTTCTACTGCAAGTAATATTCATAATATTGGGCATTAATTTGCAACTATGGTAACCGTTAAGCAGGTACAGTCCAAATCGGACTTAAAGCGTTTTGTAAAATTTCCTTTTTCGCTCTACAAAGATTCTCCGTATTGGGTGCCCCCTATCATTAAAGATGAAATGGCATCTTTTGACAAGGACGTAAACCCTGTTTTTAAAACGGCGGAGGCCAAATTCTTTTTGGCCTACAAAAACAACAAGATTGTGGGACGCGTAGCAGCCATTATCAATTGGTTGGAAGTTAAGGAACAAGGCTTGAAGAAAATGCGGTTCGGATGGTTCGATTTTGAGGACGACTTTGAAGTATCCAAAGCCTTGTTGGACAAGGTGCATGAAATTGGCAAGGAAAACCAGCTCGAATACATAGAAGGTCCCGTGGGCTTTTCCAATTTGGACAAAGTAGGCGTGCTTACCGAGGGTTTTGACCATATCGGAACCATGGTGACCTGGTACAACCACTCCTACTACCAATCGCATTACGAAAAACATGGATTTACCAAGGAAAAAGAATATCGCGAAAGTAAGTTTCCAGCGGCCAATGCCGACCCAAAGTTGTTTGCCAAGGCCAATGTGCTGATCAAAAAGCGCTATGGCCTACGGGAATTGAACTTTGAAAAAAGTGCCGATATAATGCCCTGGGTGGACAAGATGTTCGACCTTTTTAACGAAACCTATGCCAAATTATCATCCTTTGTGAAGATTACCGATATCCAAAAGGAATATTTCAAGAAAAAATACATCAGTTTTATAAATCCGGAGTACATCAAGTTTGTAGTGGATTCGGACGATAACCTAGTGGCCTTTGCCATTGTAATGCCCTCTTTCTCCGAAGCATTGCAAAAAGCCAAGGGAAAATTATTCCCTTTTGGAGTTTTCCACTTGCTCCATGCCCGAAAGCATAGCAAGGATGCGATTTTCTACTTGATCGGCATACATCCCAAATACCAAAACAAAGGGGTGACTTCTATTATTTTTAATGAGTTTCACCATACGTTTAAAAAACGTGGGGTGGTAAATTGTATTAGAACTCCCGAACTGGAAGATAATATTGCCATACAGCAAATGTGGAAACATTTTGACCCGAAAGTGATCAAGCGTAGGCGTACTTATGTGAAGGATTTGTAGCCTTAGCTGTTTTTCTCTCATCCAAAAAGCCCCTATAGCAGTCTCGACCCCTCAAAAGGAGAGGTGAAGTGGAAATCCCAAGGAACGCTATAGCGTAAATACATCAAAGGTGGTCACCATTATCGTCATCAAACGGACTTGAAACGTGAAGCATTGTGGGCTCAGAAACTTGGGTATAGATCATGGTGGTCTTGATGGAATTGTACCCCAAAAGTTTTTGGATGACCCTTATCTCGATACCTTTTTCCAAAAGATGGGTAGCATAACTGTGCCGAAGGGTATGTGCCGTGATATGCATATGTATCTTGGCCCGTTTGCCGCCGATTTCAACAATTTGTTGAAACTGGACGAGGTATATTTTCCTCCTTTTTGCCCCTCGAACAAATAATATTTGGGCAAATATTCCCTATAATAATCCCTGAGCATGTGGAGCGCCTTTTGCGAAAGGGGACTATCCTGTCCTTGTTTCCCTTGGCCGCCTTTATGTGCACGACCATCCGTGTCGAATCAATATCGGATATCTTTAAACTTATGAGTTCTCCCACCCTTAGCTCCGCACTATAAGTAAGGGCAATCATACTTTTATGTTTGACGTTTTTTGTTTTATCTATAATTTTTTGCACATCTTCCCTTGCTAAGATTACGGGTAGTTTACTGGGCTTTCTGCTTGGGAACAAGAGTTCTAGATTGATACTTTGCCCGAACATCTCCCTATAATATGGTTTTAATGCCATGGCAATCTGCTTTTGATATGAATAGGACACTTTTTTGGTGTGCACCATTAAATAAAAGTAGCGGTGCAAATCGGTTTCATCTACCCTATCCAAAGGTTTGTTGAAGAAGTGTCCGGCCATCTTCACGATAGAGGTATAGCTATCTATAGTATTCTTGCTATACCTTTTAACCTCCAGTATTTTCACAAAACCGTCAACTGACATGATAAACGAATATATCGAATTCCCTTGAAAAAGTAATATATTTATGACCATTGAATAGGGATATGCGGAAAGTTCCTTGTATCCAGTAGTTGTACACCATTTGAAAAAGACATTCTACATATCGATTTTGATTTTAGTATTCAGCGGAATAGCGAATGCTCAAATATCTGGTCAACTATTTCTAGAAAATTCAGAAATACCTGGAGTTGAAGTATATTTTAAAAATTCGGAGTTGAAAATAAATTCGGATTTTGACGGATTCTTTGAATTGCAAATACCTGAACGAATAGCAAAAGCAGACTTGATTTTAAAAGACCGTGAATTATCAGTTGAAATACGTAATCTGGAATTTGAATTTACAAAGTTGGATTTAGGTAAAATTGAGTTGCCTACTTTTAAAAGTATCGATATTGAGGAATATGAACAACTCTCGGAATTGGAAAAGAAAAGTTGCTATCCGATAAAACACTACGCTAATTTATTAGGTTATTGGTACACTAACAAATTAGAGAATGATTATTTAACCTTGAATTGCAAGAATAAAATAACGGAATTTGAATATAATCCAAAGACTAAAACTGTATCTGAAGATTGGAATTTAATAAAAGACTGTGAATAAAAAACGGTGTACATAGATGCTAACGTCTGTGCTTAACCGAAAATCATTAACTTTAGTCCCGTAACTGACGGTTATACTTGACCGTTGGAAAAGTGACTGCGGCCGCTCGGCCAGTACCGCAAGCGGAACGATTCCCGAGCTATTCTTCCCCAACGGCCACGCAGTACGACTGTTTATTCGCTATATTTATCCCATGTTAAACCAATTAAGGCCTTCGCTCCGCTAAGGATAATAAGCACATTTCTCAACAGTGGCTATAGCAAATCAATCTCCAATAGCTACCTTTAACTGTTGCATACAAATTTAAAACGCTACTCGCCTTAGTTGGGATAGCCATGCAACCAAAAATCAAAAAAATCAACCCCCATAAAAAATCAACCCCCATAAAAAATGAACATATCAGTAGCCCAATTTGAACCAAAAGACGGTGATAAAGCCTATAATCTATCGGTAATCAAAAAACTTGCAAAAAAAGCAAAATCCAAAGGAGCCGACTTAATCAGTTTTCATGAAATGTCGATTACGGCCTATACTTTTACCAAAGACTTAAGTCTTGAACAAATAACGAACTTGGCCGAAGAGGTACCTAACGGAAAAAGCACACAAGAATTGATTGCCATATCCAAAGAATTGGACATTCCTATTTTGGCTGGTCTCGTAGAAATATCTGATGGAAAAATATACAATACATTTATCTGTGTTACTGGAGAAGGACTAATTGCAAAATATCGAAAAATACATCCTTTTATTAGCAAGTATATGTCTGCTGGCGATGAATATTGCGTATTCGACATACTTGGTTGGAAATGTGGAATTTTAATCTGCTATGACAATAACGTGATTGAAAATGTTAGGGCAACGAGCCTTTTGGGAGCAGAATTGATTTTTGCCCCACATGTTACGGGCTGTACCCCATCTGCAATGCCACATCGAGGTTATGTAGCCGATAAATATTGGCAAAACCGCGAAGATGACCCAGTTTCGTTACGAATGGAATTCGATGGCCCAAAAGGCAGACGTTGGTTAATGCGTTGGTTGCCTGCAAGAGCTTATGACAATGGGGTCTATTATGCATTTACAAACCCGATCGGTTACGATGGTGAGCACTTAAAAAATGGCAATTCGATGATAATTGACCCTTATGGTGAAATTTTGTCCGAAATAAAATCCTTTGAAAATGATATTACAATTTCAAAAATAACAAAAGATAAAATTCAACTCTCGGGAGGTTGGAGGTACAAGAATGCCAGAAAACCAGAATTGTACAAAGATATAATTGGCAAAGACCATAAATCGGAAACAACCCCGGTATGGATGAAAGAAAAAAGTAATAGCGATTGAAATAATATCTATATTAACCCAAGTAGAACGACTTGAGTTTAACCATAGCCAAATATCCCCTCGCAAGGCAAGCCCATCATAAAATTTATTCGCCCATAGCCGCAGCTACGGCCGCCGAAAGTCTTTTGTAAGTGCCATTTTCCAAACGCTCCCTAATAGCGGAAAAAGCATCAAGTGTCTCTTCGATATCTTTCATGGTGTGTGTCGCCGTAGGAATCAAACGCAATAAAATCAGTCCTTTTGGAATTACGGGATATACCACAATAGAGCAGAAAATTCCATGGTTTTCGCGTAAATCTTTCACCAAGGCCATTGCTTCTGGAATACTTCCGTTCAAATAAACGGGGGTTACACAGCTAGTGGTGGTCCCAATGTCGAACCCTCTTTCCTTTAGTCCATTTTGGAGTGCGTTTACGTTCTCCCAAAGCTTTGCTTTAAGTTCGGGCATGGTACGTAGCATGTCAAGTCGCTTAAGCGCTCCTTTAACATAAACCATGGGCAATGATTTAGCGAACATTTGGGAACGAAGATTGTATTTTAGGTATTCGATGATTTCCTTATCTGCTGCTACAAATGCACCAATACCTGCCATAGACTTGGCAAAAGTGGCTAAATACACGTCAATTTCATCTTGTACGCCTTGCTCCTCTCCTGCTCCGGCACCTGTTTTTCCCAATGTTCCAAAACCGTGGGCATCATCTACCAAAAGCCTGAATTGAAACTTTTTCTTTAGATCTACAATTTCTTTTAGTATCCCTTGTTCTCCTCGCATACCAAAAACTCCTTCAGAAATCACCAAGATTCCTCCACCGGTTTCATTGGCCAATTTGGTGGCACGCTCCAAGTTTTTTTCCAAGCTTTCAGGATCGTTGTGCTTAAAGGTAAAACGCTTGCCCATATGCAAGCGAACACCATCTATAATACAAGCGTGGCAATCCACATCGTATACAATAATATCATCCTTAGACACCAAAGCGTCGATTACAGACATAAAGCCTTGGTATCCAAAATTCAATAAATAAGAAGCTTCTTTATGTACAAATTCTGCCAGTTCGTTTTGCAACTGTTCATGATAATCGGTGTGGCCGCTCATCATTCGGGCTCCCATTGGGTAAGCAGCTCCGTGTTCCAGTGCTGCCTCTCCGTCCACTTTCTTTATTTCAGGTAGGTTTGCGAGACCCAGATAGTCATTGATGCTCCACGTTATCACATCTTTCCCTTGGAATTTCATTCTGTTGGAAATAGGTCCTTCCAATTTTGGAAAAACAAAATAGCCCTCAGCCTGTGAGGCCCATTTTCCTAAAGGTCCTTTGTTCTCAATGATTCTATCGAATAAATCTCTCATCTACCTTAAATTTAATTCAAATGCAAAAGTATATATTTTTATGAACCTCGCATAACGAAATGTTCAGATATAAAAAACGGCAATGTTTTTCATTGCCGTTCTATAAGTATTATTGGGTATTGGTTTATTTAATATACTTTATTTCTTCTGGTATTTCGGCATTTTGGATGTCGAAAAAACCTTGGTTTTCCATCCATTCGTTACTGTACACCTTGCTCATATACCTAGAACCATGGTCCGGGAACACCACAACAACATTGTTGTCCTCGGTGAACTCCCCTTCGGTGTTCAATTGGTATAATGCCTGAGTTGCGGCACCACTTGTGTAACCTGCAAAAATACCTTCGGTATGGGCCAATTTACGGGCCATGTGGGCACTTTCACCATCAGTCACCTTAATATACCTGTCAATGCTATTAAAGTCCGTAGCTGCCGGAATCAAGTTTTTGCCCAATCCTTCAATTCGGTATGGATACACCTCATTGTGATCAAACTCTCCGGTTTCGTGATATTTTTTCAAAATAGACCCATAAGCATCTACCCCCAATATTTTAATATTTGGGTTCTGTTCCTTTAAATAACGGGCAATTCCGGATATAGTCCCCCCTGTCCCGCTACAAGCCACCAAATGGGTAATTTGACCATTGGTCTGCTCCCAAATCTCGGGCCCTGTACTGGAATAGTGGGCATCTATATTTAACTCGTTAAAATATTGGTTGATGTAAATTGAATTCTCAGTTTCGCTGTGCAAACGTTTGGCTACTTCGTAATAGGAACGTGGGTCATCCGCGCTAACATGGGCTGGGCAAACATATACGTTGGCTCCCATGGAACGCAACATATCGATCTTGTCCGGCGATGATTTTGAACTTACGGCCAATATGCACTTATAGCCTTTGACTATGCTCACCATGGCCAAGCTAAAGCCTGTATTGCCAGATGTAGTCTCGATAATGGTGCTACCCGGTTTAAGAAGCCCTTTTCGCTCGGCTTCTTCAATAATATGAATCGCAATTCTATCTTTTGAAGAATGTCCGGGGTTAAAGCATTCCAGCTTAGCATAAAAATTTCCGGTAAGTGGGGCAGTAATTCTGTTTAGCTTAACTAAGGGGGTACTTCCAATTAGGTCTAGGATATTGCTGTGCGCATTTATCTGTTTCTTCATAACTGGTATTAGGTAGGGAACAATCTTACCTTAAAAATAAAATTATTCCATGCAAATGTAACATTTTTTTTTAAAGGGCTTTTCCCTCAAGGTCTAAAATAAAGGCATATTCCTTCGCCGTTTCCTTTAAAGCCTCAAATCGGCCCGAGGCTCCACCGTGACCAGCATCCATATTTGTATCCAAAAACAACAGGTTGTCGTCGGTTTTATATTCTCTCAATTTGGCCACCCACTTGGCCGGTTCCCAATACTGCACTTGGGAATCGTGCAATCCAGTGGATACGTACATATTTGGGTATGCCTTGGCCTCTACATTGTCATAAGGGGAATAAGATTTAATGTAATCGTAATATTCCTTTTCGTTTGGATTTCCCCATTCGTCATACTCTCCCGTGGTCAACGGAATGGTATCGTCCAACATGGTAGAGACCACATCCACAAAAGGAACTCCCGCGATTACTCCATTATATAGTTCTGGTGCCATATTGATTACGGCTCCCATCAAAAGCCCACCGGCAGAGCCGCCCATGGCATATAAATGTTCCGGGGTCGTATATTTTTGGTCAATCAAATATTGAGAAACATCGACAAAATCAGTAAATGTATTTTTCTTGTTAAATAATTTTCCGTCCTCGTACCAAGGCCTGCCCAAATACTCTCCTCCTCTAACGTGGGCAATGGCGTAGATAAACCCACGGTCCAATAAACTCAACCGTATGGATGAAAAATAGGGGTCTATGGTGGCACCGTAAGAGCCGTAACCGTATTGCAGTAACGGACTTGTGCCATCCAAAGAGGTGTTTTTACGGTAAATTAAGGAAATTGGTACTTTTTTACCATCCCTGGCCGTGGCCCACAAGCGCTCTGTTTTGTAGTTATCTTTATTAAATTTACCTCCCAAAACCTCTTGTTGCTTCATAATGGTTTTGGTTTTGGTTTCCATATCAAAATCAATTATGGCATAAGGTTCTCCCATTTCGTTGTAATAGTAACGAAGTATTTTGGTGTCAAAATCTAAATTGACAGAAGGTCCTGCCACATAGGTTTCACTATCAAAAGGCAAATAATAACTGTCAGAACCGTCCCATTTGGCTATCTTCATTTGATTGAGGCCATTGTTACGCTCTGTAAGCACATAATAATCCCTAAAAATTTCGACATCTTCCAACAAAACATCTTCCCGATGCGGGATAAATTCCTCCCAATGTTCCGATGATGTATGTTTCTCATCTGTTTTCATCAACTTAAAGTTGGTGGCCTTGTCCTTGTTGGTCAACACATAAAATTCATCCTCAAAATGTGATATGCCATACTCGACCCCTTTTTTTCGTGGGGAAAACACCTTGAATTCGCCCTCAGCATCATCCGCATTCAAAATTCTATATTCTGATGTCAACGTGCTGCTAGAGCCAATCACGATATATTTTCTGGATTTGGTCTTGTACACAAAGGTATTGTACGTGGGATCCTTTTCGTGAAAAACCAATTCATCCGCTTCGCTGGAAGTACCCAGCACATGCTTAAAAATTTTATCGGAACGTAAGGTGACAGGGTCTTTTTTGGTATAGAACAGCGTTTTGTTATCGTTGGCCCAAACAGAGCTTCCCGTCGTATTTTCAATGATATCGGGATAAATTTCACCCGATTGTAAGTTTTTCACCTGTATATTGTACTGCCTTCTGGAAATGGTATCCGTTCCAAAGGAGGCCATGGTATTGTCTGGACTGATGGAAACACCCCTCATGTTAAAGAAATCGTGGCCTTGTGCCATTTCGTTGCAATCGAACAACAATTCTTCTTCGGCATCCAAACTTTCCTTTTTTCTGGAATAAATAGGGTATTCCTTGCCCTCTTCGTACCTAGTAATGTACCAATATCCGTCCAATTTGTAGGGAACAGACGAATCATCTTCCCTGATCCTACCCTTCATCTCTTTAAAAAGTTTCTCTTGAAACTCCTTGGTGTGGGCGGTCATTTTTTGATAGTATTCGTTCTCGGCGTTCAAATAATCGAGAACCTGTTGATCCTCCCTATTGTTCATCCAATAGTAATCATCGATTCTTACATCACCGTGCTTCTCAAGTTTTGTTGGATGTTTTGGTGCTACAGGGGGAGTTATACTCATGGATTCGTCTTTGTTGTTTTTGCAAGCGGTCGCAAAAATAAGGCATAAAACCAGAATAGAAATTCTTGAATTGATTAGTTTCATGAGATAGTGTTTTAGCCAATTTACTATTTTTGAACTTACGTTTGATAATTATCACTTGTTTGTCCTAGTTTTGTCACCCTGAGCGGAGTCGAAGGGTGAGTTAAAGTGTTTCGACTGCGCTCGACATGACAGATAACCGTAAAGATGTTAGTAAATACATTTAAAATTTAAAGTTATGTTCGGAGATTTAATGGGAATGATGGGTAAAATCAAAGAAACCCAAAAGAAGGTAGAAGCGACGAAGGAGCGTTTGAACACCGTTATGATTGATGAAGAGTCCTCCGATGGACTCCTAAAAGTTACTCTTACGGCCAATAGAGAAATAAAATCCATTGCTGTTGATGATTCGCTTTTGGAAGACAAGGAGCAATTGGAAGACTATTTGGTACTTACCTTGAACAAAGCCATTGAAAAAGCCACCAAGGTAAATGAAGCTGAATTGGCCGCTGTGGCCAAAGAAGGTATGCCGAATATTCCCGGGATGGATGCTTTTATTAAGTAATATGTCAGGTCGAGCCTTTCGGCTTCGCTCAAAACAAACTTAAGTCGAGACCTTTTTGGACTTCTCGACTGCGCTATCCAATGCTTTTCAAAACCTTTAAAAAGTGCTCGTGCATAGCATCGGTATAGTCCAAATGGGTAACAATGCGTAATTTTCCCTGCCCCATCCCTATGATGGATACCTGATTTTTGGTCAATTGTTCCAAAAAAGCTTCGGATGACATTTTATTCTCATTTATTTCAAAAATAATGATGTTGGTCTCGATAGGTTCCACTTTTTTAATGAAATCCAACGATTGAAGCACCTCCCCTATTTCCTGAGCTTTCTTGTGGTCCTCTGCCAATCGTTCTACATTATTATCCAAAGCATAAATCCCTGCGGCAGCCAAATACCCGGATTGACGCATGCCGCCACCAAAAATTTTACGGATGCGCAAGGCTTTGCCTATTTCACCTTTGCTTCCTACCAAAACGGAACCTACGGGACATCCCATGCCTTTGCTCAAACATACACTGATGGTGTCGAACAATTTCCCGTAGGCTTTAGGGTCTTCACCCTTTTTAACCAAGGCATTCCAAAGTCGGGCACCATCCAAATGATATTTTAGATTGTGCTCATCACAAACTTTTCGGATTTTTTTCAACTCCTCAAAACCCCAACAGGCTCCACCCCCTTTGTTCGTGGTATTTTCTATGCAGACCAAAGCGGTTAATGGACTGTGGTAAAAATCGGGCGGGTTTATGGAGGCCTCCACTTGTTCTGCGGTCATCATCCCCCTGTTGCCATCCACCAGTTTACAGGAAACACCACTGTTGAAGCTGACGCCTCCCCCTTCGTAATTGTAGACGTGCGCATATTTATCACAAATTAACTGATCACCGGGATTGGTGTGAATTTTTATCGCCGTTTGATTGGTCATAGTGCCGCTTGGGAAAAATAGTGCGGCTTCCATACCAAAGTACTCGGCAACTTTAGCTTCTAATTCATTTACCGTAGGGTCATTTTTGAATACATCGTCCCCTACTTTCGCATTCATCATTGCCTCCAACATTCCGGATGAAGGCCTTGTGACGGTGTCACTTATTAAATTTATCTCCATAAAATAATTTAGTCCATGCAGTCCATACCAATGGGCGACCCATCTGGAATTTTTTCAACTGGAATAAGTTTGAATTCTGATGGCTTTTTCATGAATGCATCAATTCTCTTGACCATTTCTGCCGATATGGCATTTTTGCCATTGCCCAATAATTGTGTTTTTAAATCATTCAATGCTTCGTTGGCAATGGCGTTTACTTGTGGATGCACTTCATTGTGAGCAGCTAAATTCATAATGTGGTAAAGTACTCTAAAATTGATGGTGTTTTGTACTTCTGCTTCGTAATCATCGCGATGAGAAAGGTCGAATGTACCTTTAATGGTTTCATCCAAAACTTCTTTTAAACCCATTTGACCTTTATCCAAGCTTTTTTGCTGAATCAAACGGGAAGCTCGCTCAGGGTGAAGCAATAGTTCCAAAGTCATATCTGCAGCAGTTTCCGCAACGGAAAGGGCATCAAAACTTACGCCTGTCCTGCCTTTAAAGGATTCTCTGGAGCGGCTAAAACCGATGGCTCTTGGCGGAAAAAGGTCTAATTTGTTCTTAGGAACCGCAATCACCTCGGCGTCCAATGTTTTTAGAATGGATTCCATTGCTGCTTTTTGAACATCTTGATTGACCTGTTTTACAGGCGTTTGACCACCATTTTTAACTGCATAATTATAATCCAAACCACCAATAACCTTGGAAACGGCCTCGGTCTGGTATCTGTGGAAGAAATACAGAGGAACAAACGCATCTTCCAAAACAGAATAGGCTTCGCCTGTTTTAATATTGTCTATTGAAAAGTTTTCTATCGCTTTTTTCCGTATCTCCAACATGCTCTCCAATTCCTGGCTGGCACTTTTTCCATTGTCCCACAAATGGGCCAACACATGTGCACCGCCTTTAGGGCGGGCATCTTGATCGGAAATATAGCGCAATCCATCGTCCTGGGCTTTCTTCAAAATAGCATTCAACGCTTCTTGCTCGTTGGTTTCGCTTGGAAAATCGGAGTAGGCATAGGCTACGGTTACTTTGTCCCATTCACCTATACCAGTATCGTAGGCATTTTTAAAACTGATTTCACCTCCATCCAACTCAAATTGTGGGTGCGGATAATCCATTACAGATGCTTTATTGTTGGTGCTTGCTGCAAAATTATGGGCAAAACCGAGCGTATGTCCTATTTCGTGTGCGGAAAGCTGACGGATTCTTGCCAAGGCCAACTCCAACATAGGTTGATAGTTGTCGTCTCTTTCTTCAAATGGTTGGTTCATCAAGGCCTGGGCTATCATAAAATCTTGACGAATGCGCAAACTCCCCAAACTAACGTGCCCTTTTAAGATTTCTCCGGTTCGTGGATCTACAACACTGGCCCCATAGCTCCACCCTCGTGTGGAACGGTGCACCCATTGTACCACATTGTAACGCAAGTCCAAAGGGTCTGCATCATCCGGTAGCATTTTCATTTGAAAGGCATTTTTGTACCCTGCTGCCTCGAACGCTTGGTTCCACCATTTTCCACCATCCAATAGGGCTGAACGGATAGGTTCCGGGGTTCCGTTATCCAAATAATATATTATCGGCTCAACAGCTTCGCTCACTTCGGCGTTGGGGTCCTTCTTTTTTAAACGGTGTCTTCTTATAAATCTTTTTACCAAAGATTCTTCTACCGGTGTGGCATAATCGTAATAAGAGAATGGGTATCCCCCGCTTCGGGGATCAAAAAGCCTTTTCTCAAAATCATCATCGGGCAATTCAATCAATGAATGGTGTTGTGCCACGGTTACCAAACTGGCTGTAGGCGTTACCGAACGAATCCAATCTCCCTGTGGGTCTCCTTTAAAGGTTAAGGTTACATCAAACTCCACATTTTTAGGGAATGCTTTTGTGCGATCAAAGGCCAAAGCACTTTTGGACTTGTCCAAACTGTACGAACCTTGCTTAGCTCTCTTTAATCGGTTGGAAACTCCATGGGCGTCTCGCATTAAAAAGTCGGTGAAATCTATAAGGTAGCTCCCTTTGGACTCCTCAACAATTTCAAATCCTTCCAAGATTGATTTTGCAAAGGCCTGCTCCACGGATTTTCTTTCCAACTCGTTGTCGGTGATGGCCCTAAACTCCAGATTAGGCTGAACCAGAAGCAGTTTTTTTCCCGCTTTGCGAAAGAATACTACCTGTTCGTTGCCTAACTGGCCACGATCAAGTCCAATATCGTTGCTACCGATGCCACTGCTCAGTGCATAAACATATAGAAATTCTTTTTCGAGCTCATCTACCTGAAGATAGATTTTGTCAGTTGAATCGTCGTAGAAAAAATTGAAGTAGCCATTGAATTTCTGGAAGTCTTTAGCTTTTTCAAAGGTTTGTGCTGCCAATGAGGCACAAACAAAATAAAATAAGGTGATGAGCGTAGTTGTGTTCTTCATAATCTGGTTGATATATTGTTCCTAAAAATATGGAATTCATTTTACATTTCGATATAAGATGATAGACTTATACATTATAGATTCTCTGGGTTCGGTTATTTGAATTTAAAACATACAATCGGAAACTTGTACTTGAAAGTTGGAGATTGAACTAGAACTTGATGCTTGAGCTTGAGTTTGATGTCCGAAGCCCGAAGTCGGAGGTCATTATACAGTCAGCAGTAACTCCCGTCTTTGATATTTGAACTTGAACTTGGGTGCTTGAACTTATCTTTTTCCAAGGTCATGTGCAGAAAGAAACTTATTTTTACCCCAAAATACGATACATGATAACCACAGATCAGCAGAAAGATCTTATTGAGCGCCTTGGTGCGTTAAGGAGGTATCTTTGACATTGATGCCAAACTTATTGAAATAGAGAACGAGGAAGAAAAAACTCTTGCTCCTGGTTTTTGGGACAATCCACAAGAAGCCCAAAAACAAATGCAGTCCATTAAATCCAAAAAAAATTGGGTAGCAGATTTTGAGGAAGCCAAAACCTTGATCGGCGACCTTGAGGTGCTTATGGAATTTCAACAAGCGGGTGAAGTTTCTGAAGAGGAAGTGAGCAAACAGTTTGAAAAAGCCCAATTGGCCATTGAAAAACTGGAGTTCCGCAATATGCTATCGGACGAAGGTGATGAGCTCACGGCAGTACTTCAAATAACCGCAGGTGCCGGTGGCACCGAAAGTTGCGACTGGGCCTCCATGCTAATGCGAATGTATATGATGTGGGGCGAAAAAAATGGCTACAAAATAAAGGAACTCAATTACCAAGCGGGCGATGTAGCTGGAATTAAAACCGTTACCTTGGAAATTGAAGGGGAGTATGCCTTTGGTTGGCTCAAAGGAGAAAATGGAGTCCATCGTTTGGTGCGCATCTCCCCTTTTGATAGTAATGCCAAGCGGCACACTTCCTTTGCTTCCGTATATGTGTATCCGTTGGTGGATGACAGTATCGAGATTGAAGTGAATCCGTCCGACATTGAGATTACCACAGCACGTTCCAGTGGTGCTGGCGGTCAGAATGTAAACAAAGTGGAGACCAAGGTCCAATTGGTGCACAAGCCAACTGGAATCCAAATATCCTGTTCCGATTCACGCTCTCAGCACGACAACAGGGCCACAGCCATGAAAATGTTGAAATCACAGCTGTACGAAATCGAGCTTCGGAAAAAACAAGAGGCACGTGCCGAAATAGAATCCTCCAAAATGAAGATTGAGTGGGGTTCACAAATCAGAAACTACGTGATGCACCCCTATAAACTGGTAAAAGATGTACGTACTGGACAGGAAACCGGAAATGTGGATGCTGTTATGGACGGTGATTTGGACGCATTTTTAAAGGCCTATTTGATGATGATGGGACAAAAAGAAGAACAGGAATAACACAATAATCATGATTAAAATATACCATAACCCACGATGCCGAAAATCCAGAGAAGGATTGGCCATATTGGAAAAATCTGGAAAAGATTTTGAAGTTGTAAAATATTTGGACGATGTTCCCAGTAAAGAAGAGCTTAAAACCTTAGTTGATTATTTAGGAATTTCCCCAATAGATTTGGTACGTAAAACCGAAGCCATTTGGAAAGAAAAATTCAAAGGCAAAACCCTGACCGATGATGAGGTGATCACCGCGATGGCCGAAAACCCAAAATTGATAGAGCGACCCATTGTTGTGAATGGAAAAAAAGCAGTTGTGGGCAGACCTCCAGAGAATATTGCCAAGTTGCTATAACTCTGATATACAGCTACATTTAACAACGAATACGCATATAAATGAATCCTAAATATTATATTTAGCCCATGAAAAGTACACAAACCCTCTTCTTGATTACCCTATTCATAGGTATGTTGGCCATTAACGATATGTATGCACAATATGGTTATGGTTCCCCATACGGTTCTCGCGGCATGTATGGCAGAGGACGTAGTTATGTGCCACAAGCGGGTCCTGTGGACAACCAAAAAGAAGAAACCCCTCCAACTGCAGAGGAATTAGTGGACGAACAAATGCCCTCCATCACCGAGGCAATAGGCTTGGACCCTTTTGAGCAAGCTGTAGTACGCACTTCATTGGTGCAATCTGTGCAACAACGTATAGAGCTTCAAATCTTGGAACTGGAACCTCTTAAAATGAAAGAGGAAATCGAGAAAATAAAGAGACGCCAAGACGCCGAATTAAAGGCAGGTCTGCCTGAAGACAAATACGAAGCCTTTATGGAACTGCAAGAGAACCACTTCAAAGCCAAAAAGAAAAAAAAGAAGAAGAAAAAGAAGAAAAACAGGGATTAACAATTCTTTAAGGTCATTCGCAGGTTCAATTGCGTTGTTGGGGGATTTATATTTCGTAGCCTCCTTTTTTCCTTCAATTTTTGCAGCGTAAAAATCAAACTATGCAAAGGATTATTATCCCGTTGCTGCTATTGACCCTGGCTATTTTTAAAGGGAAGGCGCAACAAGACCAAAAAAACATAACTATTACAGGTAAAGTGGTTGATTCGGAATCTGGACAACCATTGGAATATGCGACATTTGTGTTGCAAAATACGGATAACCCGGACAAAGTTACTGGCGGAATCACTGACCTCTCTGGTAATTTTGAAGTTGAAACCACACCTGGAACTTATAATATTAGAGTAGAATTTATTTCATATAAAACATACTCCCAAAAAGGACAAACGTACAATTCGGATACCAATTTAGGTTCAATTACTTTGTCCCCAGATGTTGCCCAACTTGCAGAAGTTGAGGTGGTAGGTGAAAAAACCACTGTTGAGGTACGTTTGGACAAAAAAGTGTATAACATTGGAAAGGACATCACTACAAGTGGTGGCAACGTTAGTGATGCTTTGGGCAATATCCCTTCTGTTTCCGTAGATGTAGAGGGAGGCATTAGCTTAAGGGGGAACGATAATGTTCGTATCCTAATCAACGGGAAACCATCCGCATTGGCCGGTTTTGGCTCTACCGATGTACTGCAGCAACTACCTGCCGATGCCATAGAAAAGGTGGAGGTAATTACCAGTCCTTCTGCCCGTTATGATGCCGAAGGTACCGCAGGTATTTTGAACATTGTGCTTAAAAAGGAGAAGACCTTGGGCATCAATGGTTCTATTAACCTAACAGGAGGAATCCCCTTTAATGCCAGAGCCACTACCAACTTTAATATCCGAACTGAAAAGTTCAATATTTTTAACACCTTGGGGTATTTTCACCGAGAATCTCCAGGAGGCGGTTACAATGATAATACCTATCTATCCGAACAAAGTGAATTTGATAGAATTTACGAAGACAGAGATATCAGTAGAAATGATGATGGCTTCAATGTAAATATTGGTATGGAGTATTTTATAACCGAAAAATCCTCGATTACCGGTAGCTTTTTCTACAGATGGTCAGATGAAAATAATCTGACTGAAAATGACAATCAACGGTTTTCTGATGGAAGCATCAACAGTAGAACCTTTAGAACGGAAGATCAAGCAGAGAAGGACAACAGCCGACAGTTCTCTTTTAATTACACCAACAATATTGATGATGATGGACAGAAGTTGACTGCTGATTTTCAGTATTCTTATGATAATGAGGATGTTTTGACCGGTATTCGTGAAGATCGTACGGTGCCAAGTGATAGTTTGATAGCACTCGAAAACATTTACGAAAAACAAAAACAGGACGATATTCTGGCTCAGATTGATTACGTTTTGCCCATGGGAGATGCTCAGTTTGAGGCGGGTTACCGAGGTACTTTTGAAAAAGAGGTAAACGATTACCAGTTGGATACCCTAGATCAAGGAACAGGCAATTTCATTACCAATCAAGACCTTACCAACTTATTTACCTATCACGAAAATGTGAATGCACTTTACACCCAATATGGGAACAAGTACGGTGAATTTTCTGTGTTACTTGGTTTACGTTTGGAAAATACGGAATTGAGGGGTGAGGTAGATGCCAGTATAGATAGCCAGGCTTTGGAAGAACTTGTGGGGGAAGATGTTGACCTTAATTTTGATAAGAACTACTTAGGACTTTTCCCTACGGTCAACTTTGTATACGAAATTTCGGAAACCCAAAACATTTCGCTTGGATACAACAGGAGGATAAACAGGCCAAGGGGCTGGTTTATAAACCCATTTCCATCCAGATCTAGTAGGACAAACGTTTTTCAAGGAAATCCAGACTTAGATCCGGCCTTTGCCAATGCTTTTGATTTGGGTTATATGAAGAGGTGGAAAAAGATAACCTTTACCTCTTCTGTATATTATCAACGGGAAACACAATCTTTTGAGTTTATTACCGAAAATACGGGTCAATTTACTTCGGATGGTATCCAGATCATTAGAAGGGTTCCCATAAACCTATCCACCAACGAGCGTATCGGTGCCGAAGCAGGTGTAATGTACAACCCTACTAAATGGTGGAGAATGAACGGTAGTTTCAACTTTTTCACTTTTTCTTCAGATGGAACATTTAACGGGGTCGATTATGGAACAACCAATTCCAGCTATTTTGCCCGTTTGAGCTCCAAGTTTACATTGCCTGGAAAATTAGAGCTTCAGGCCAACTCCTTTTATATGGGCCCAAGGCAAAATGCCCAAACAGAATCCGATCCAATGTTCTCGCTAAACTTAGCGATAAGCAAAGATCTTTTCGATGATAAGGCTACATTATCCTTAAATGCCAGTGACTTGTTCAACTCCAGAAAGCGACGGTCTTTTACACAAACACCTACATTTACATCGGACAGTGAGTTCCAGTGGAGACAAAGACAGGTAAACTTATCCTTTATTTATAGGTTTAACCAACCTAAGGAGCAACGCCAAAGGGGCGGACAACAAGGTCCTGGTGACGATGATGGCGAAGGACAATACTAAGATTAACAAAAAAGCGAGTTTCCCCGAAACTTAAATAAAAAAGCAGCCGAACGACTGCTTTTTTTGCTTTACGTAATTTGATTTTAAACAAGACAAAAAATTAGTTCTCAAACCAAATGAAAACTAATCTTAAAAACAAAAAGAAGCCAATTGGCTTCTTTTTGTTTTTCTTTTTATTCTTCTAGTTGGGCGCGTTTGGCCTCTTTTCTTTCTTTAAACATTTCCCTTAGGTTACCGATCAACCAATAAGGAACTACAAAGGTCAACAAGAATATCATCAACCAAAAACCGATTGTCAAAATTGTTAGAAAAGCTAAAAAACCTAAATATTGGTCAAATTCGAACATCTTTACTCCTTTTGTTTTAACAAAGATACTTTCTTCTTGTCAAAAAAAACAAATACAAGGTCAAAAAAATGTATTTATCCTGCTTAACTACCATATAAATGCCCTATATCCTACCTTTGTACAACAAAATTTTAAACTATGAGCTTTAGGATTGAAAAAGATACCATGGGCGAGGTAAAAGTACCCGCCGATAAATATTGGGGCGCCCAAACTGAACGTTCCCGAAACAACTTTAAAATTGGTGCTCCCGCATCCATGCCCTTGGATGTAGTGTACGGATTTGCGTATTTAAAAAAGGCAGCTGCCTATTCCAATCACGAGCTTGGCGTACTAAGCCAAGAAAAAAGAGACCTTATTGCCCAAGTCTGTGACGAAATACTTGAAGGGAAACATGACGACCAGTTTCCTTTAGTGATTTGGCAAACAGGCTCGGGCACACAGAGCAATATGAACGTGAACGAGGTAATTGCCAACCGTGCGCACGAAATTGCCGGTAAAAAAATTGGTGAGGGCGAAAAAACCATTCAACCCAACGATGATGTAAACAAGAGTCAATCTTCCAACGACACTTTCCCTACGGGAATGCACATTGCCGCCTACAAAAAAATAGTAGAAGTAACCATTCCCGGTGTAGAACAACTACGTAACACCTTACAGAAAAAATCCGAAGGGTTTAAGGATGTGGTGAAGATTGGTAGAACCCACCTGATGGATGCCACTCCCCTAACCCTGGGTCAAGAATTTTCTGGCTATGTTTCCCAATTGAACCATGGATTAAAGGCCTTGAAGAACACCTTGCCCCACTTGAGCGAACTTGCCCTTGGTGGAACCGCTGTAGGTACTGGTTTGAACACTCCAAAAGGATATGATGTTCTTGTTGCAAAATATATTGCCGAGTTTACCGGAAAACCTTTTGTAACCGCTGAAAACAAGTTTGAAGCATTGGCCGCACACGACGCTATTGTGGAAAGTCATGGTGCATTGAAACAATTGGCCGTTTCTTTAAACAAAATCGCCAACGATATCCGCATGATGGCATCTGGTCCACGTTCCGGTATCGGGGAAATTATAATTCCGGCCAACGAACCAGGCAGTTCCATTATGCCCGGTAAAGTGAATCCAACCCAATGTGAAGCCTTGACCATGGTCTGCGCACAGGTTATGGGTAATGATGTTGCCATTAGTGTTGGTGGCACACAGGGACATTACGAGCTCAACGTTTTCAAGCCCGTTATGGCAGCCAACATCTTACAATCTGCCCAATTGATAGGCGATGCCTGTGTAAGTTTTGATGTAAACTGTGCTGCCGGCATTGAGCCAAACCACGAGACCATTAAAACCTTGTTGAACAATTCGCTGATGCTGGTTACTGCGTTGAATACGAAAATCGGTTATTATAAAGCTGCCGAGATTGCCAATACAGCACACAAAAATGGAACAACCCTCAGAGAGGAAGCCATTAACCTTGGTTATGTAACCCCCGAAGAATATGATGAGTGGGTTAAACCAGAAGATATGGTAGGTAGCCTTAAATAGTTTATTTTAAAGACATAAAAAATGCCCGTCCAAAATTGGACGGGCATTTTTATTATGGTGATAGTGTGTGTTTACTATTTCAATTCGAAGCTGGAAGTGCCCAACAATTTCAACTTGTTGTCATAAACATTTACCATGTAATTTCCATCTTGGAAATCTCCACTAGGCTTGTTTATATAGTCACATACGTCCAAAGCATCGTTTTCGTAGTAAAAGTTTGTTCCTTTACTGTACGTAAGGGAGCTACCTTCTTCTGTAGTTTTTGTAAGACCTTCACCTAGAACGTTACCTTGTGGTCCAAGAACTTCGATATAGAATTCTCTGTCTCCAGCTTCGGCGATTAAGTTATCGGCAATCGTAAAACAAACTTTAAATTTATCAGTGGCTCTAGCTCTTCTTGTAGAAACCAATTTACCACTGTTTCTTTCTTTAATGGCGTCAACACTAATAGTGCTTAGATTAAGTGCAGAACCTTTTTCAACAGCATCGGCCAATTGAGTGTTCTGGATGATCAAAGAATCGTTGAAAACTGTTTGTTGTTCCAATTCGGCAAAAGTGCTGTCTCTTTGCATGGCCAACAAGCTGTTGGATTGCGTCAAGGAATCAACTTGTTTCAATAGTTCTTCTCTTTCAGCTTTAAGAACACTTACTTGTCTTCTGTAACGGGAAAGTGTAGCAATGTCAGCTTTCATACTGCTTACAGAATCGATATACTTTGCGATGTTATCTCTAGCAGCAACCAATTCTTCGTTGGTAGCGTTGCTTTCCAAAATAGCCTTGTCGTATTCAGATTTTAAGTTGTTCAAATCCTCTACAACCAATTCCTTCTCTTGAGTAAGGGCTTCTGTGGTTGCTTTTTTATCTTGATAAAGACTAACAGTGTAAATAATGGTTCCCAAAAGAACTACACCTAACAGACCAGCAACTACCTTCAATCCGTTATTGTTATTTTTTGTTTCAGTCATAACTTTTTGTTTTAATTGATTCTCGTTTAAGGTTATTAATCAATCGCATTTGGTTTATATACGCATCAGATTTGTATTTGGATTATTTGATTTAAAATAATGTTCACAAAAAATTACTATTCTGCCCTTTATCCCTTATTTTTAGGAGGATTTAAAAATGATTGACCATGATAAAAAATATACTTTTAACTGCAAGTGCTTTGCTGATATTCCTGATTTCCTGTAAACAGAAGGAAGAAAAGAATGAAAAAACTGCCGAAGTAGAAGAAACCACAATGGAAGTTGAAGCTCCAGTAGCCGCGGAAATAATACCTATTGAACATGCTACAGCCGTAATTGAGTGGAACGGAAATACCATTTATATAGATCCCGTTGGCGGCAAAGCAGCTTTTGAGGGGCAAAAATCGCCAGACATAATTTTTATTACCGATATACATGGCGATCACTTTAATCCAGAAACCTTAAATGAATTAAATCTTGAAGGTGTACAGATTATTGCACCCGATGCCGTAAAACTACAAATGGAGGAAAACTTATCTTCCAAAACAATTACTATGGAGAATGAAGAGACCAAAGAAATCGCTGGTTTCTCCGTAAAAGCCATTCCTATGTACAATTTGCGTGAAGAGGCCAAAGACTTCCATGTAAAAGGCAGAGGAAATGGTTATGTTTTCACCTTTGGTGATGAACGTATTTATTTTTCAGGCGATACCGAAGATATTCCAGAAATGCGTTCCTTGGAAAATATTGACAAAGCATTCATTTGTATGAACCTACCCTACACCATGACCGTGGAAAGCGCTGCCGATGCAGTGTTGGAATTCAAACCCAAACAAGTTTACCCATATCACTTTAGAGGAAGACCCGAGGTAAGTGATGTTAAAAAATTCAAAACGATTGTGAACGAAGGAGATTCCGATATTGAAGTGGTACAATTGGACTGGTATCCCAACGATGATTTTTAGGTATGTGAAATAATTACCTAATTTTATCGTTAGAACAACAAACTTAATAACCAAAAAACTTGAATATGGCTCCCAAATCCCATGTTTTAGTAGTTTTGGCAATCTTTTTTGCCGTACAAGCTACCTACTCTAATCAATGTGACAATTTTTACGCTAAAGTAACCTATGCGCTCAGCCATGGCAAAAAAGCCATGAACGCTACGAATTTTGAGCATCAAATGTATTATGCCGAAAGGGCACGTACCGCTTTGGAAAAATCTGAAGCGTTTATGGCCGAATGTAGTTGCGACAAAGCCAAAAACAAAACCTTGGACGCCATGGAAACCTTGGACAAGGCCATAGAACCGGTTGACTGGGAAACTGGTAGGTTTTTCACAAAAAAGGCTCTTGGGGAAATCAACGAATTGATTACAATTATTGACCAATGTACCCTTGGTAATTCAACAACTACAACTGCGACCGTAGATTCTTCTAGTTACTACGAAGAAAATGCTGTTGAAGAAAAAACCAAAACTGCTTCCGTTAACTCTATGGAACTGGAAATGATCAAGGTTTTTGAAAAACATGCCAATGACAAACTCCAATCAGCGGAGCAAGCCATTGAGCAATTGGTGGAACTATCCAGTTCCATTGGTCCAGCCTCTGCGGGTAACAATCAAGACCCTAACAGCTTAGCAGCCCACCAAAAAGCCTATTTGGAAAAAGCAAAAAAGTTATTGGAGGAAGGCATCAAAAATCTCGGCGGAGAAGAATAATTTTCTCCTTTTTTAACGAATCAATTTTTTGTACTTGATACGCTTGGGCATAATATCCGTTCCCAAGCGTTTCTTTTTGTTCTCCTCGTAATCAGAGAAAGAGCCTTCAAAGAAATATACTTGCGAATCGCCTTCAAAAGCAAGGATGTGGGTACAAATCCTATCCAAGAACCACCTGTCATGCGAAATGATCACCGCACAGCCTGCAAAGTTTTCCAGACCTTCTTCCAAAGCACGAAGCGTATTTACATCCAAGTCGTTGGTAGGCTCATCCAAAAGCAACACATTGCCTTCTTCTTTTAATGTCATCGCCAAATGGAGGCGGTTACGTTCCCCTCCGGAAAGCATGTTCACCTTTTTGTTCTGCTCACTTCCTGAAAAATTGAATCGGCTCAAATAGGCGCGTGAATTTACTTGCCTTCCTCCCATCATAATCAATTCTTGGCCGTCGCTAAAATTCTCCCAAATGGTTTTTTCGGGATCAATATTGGAATGCGATTGGTCCACATAGGCCAATTTTGCAGTTTCACCAACGATAAACTCCCCTTTATCGGGAGTCTCCTCGCCCATGATCATTTTAAAAATAGTGGTCTTACCGGCACCGTTCGGGCCAATAATACCAACAATCCCTGCCTGTGGTAGGTTAAAGTTCAAGTTTTCGTATAACAATTTGTCACCGAAAGCTTTGCTTACATCCTTGGCCTCGATCACATTGGTTCCCAAACGTGGTCCATTGGGAATATAAATTTCCAACTTCTCCTCCATCTGTTTTTGATCTTGGCTCAGGAGTTTGTCATAATTCTTTAAACGGGCTTTTTGCTTTGCCTGTCTTCCTTTGGCGCCTTGGCGAACCCAATCCAACTCTCGTTCCAATGTTTTTTGGCGTTTGGAAGCTTGTTTGCTCTCCTGCTCCAATCGTTTCGCTTTTTGATCCAACCAGCTAGAGTAGTTTCCTTTCCAGGGAATACCCTCTCCGCGGTCCAGTTCCAAAATCCAACCAGCCACATTGTCCAAGAAATAACGGTCGTGTGTTACAGCGATAACCGTTCCTTTATATTGTGCCAAATGGTGCTCCAACCAATGTACCGACTCGGCATCCAAGTGGTTGGTAGGCTCATCCAACAAAAGCACGTCCGGTTCTTTCAACAACAAACGGCACAATGCCACTCTTCTACGCTCACCGCCGGAAAGTACGCTTATTTTCTTGTCAGATTCTGGAGTACGAAGGGCATCCATCGCAATCTCCAGTTTTGTATCCAATTCCCAAGCATTGGAAGCATCTATCTGATCTTGAAGCGCAGCTTGCTTGTCCATCAACTTTTGCATTTTGTCCGCATCCTCATATACTTCGGGCAGACCGAACATATCGTTGATTTTATTGTACTCATCCAAAATGGCGACGGTTTCGGCAACACCTTCCTTTACCACTTCAAGAACGGTTTTATCCTCATCCAACTGTGGCTCCTGCTCCAAATAACCAACAGAATAACCTGGAGAGAAAACCACATCTCCCTGATAATTTTTATCGACCCCTGCGATTATTTTCAACAAGGTGGATTTACCCGAACCGTTTAGACCCAAAATTCCAATTTTGGCGCCATAGAAAAAGCTTAGGTATATGTTTTTAAGTACAGGGGTGTTGGCCGTTTTAAAGGTCTTGGTAACCCCAGACATTGAAAAAATGACTTTTTTATCGTCTGACATCTACTATAAATTAAATGGTTTAAGAAAAAGAGGCTATACTCTGCCTTTTAAGGCGTTGAACACCCAAGCTACGGCAAAAAATCCAATTCCAACAGCAGCAAAGCCCCATCCTGCTACTTCATCATATTTAAAAGCTCCAAGTGCTATCATACCCAAACCTACCAAAATCATAATCCATGTGGCATAGGCCAGCACTGTGTTCTTATTCATAATCATTGTTTAAATTTCTGAAGGGTTTCAAATATCGTAAAAATAGATATAATGTAAAGTTATTATTAAGGATTATGTTTCAAAAGGGAAGCTTACACCACTTTTTTCCCTGACCTTGTCCAACAACTCTGATAAATCCAAGCTATTTTGATGTGACCATAGGTCACTTTCAATTTTGTTTTCACACAAACATTTGTGCACCTCCAAAATCTCGTAGTAGTAGCCAATTCCGGTTAAAGGCAAACTGAACTTATTGGTTTTATCATCTTTTGCCAAGGTATACTCGTCTGCTTCGTGCCATCTAGGTTTTAAAAACAACTGTCCTTTGCTACCTGATATTTCAGCCTCCATTTTAGAATCGCTTGTAAGTCCGCTATAGAGGATTGATTGGGCTTCTTTATAATCAAAAATCATACTGGTTTGGAGTTCTGTTCCATTTTCATGGAACTTGGATGTAGCCATAATATCATCTGGCATGCCCAACAACAAATAAGATAGAAAAATGGGGTAAATACCTATATCCAATATACTGCCCGAAGCTAAATCGGGATTCAATAATCTAGAGTCCAAATCTCTGTCCAAACCGTAAAATGCAAAATCCGCATGGATGTATTTCAAATCACCCACCACCCCTTCATCAACCAATTGCTTTACTTTTTTGATGGATGGATTGAACCTAGACCACATGGCCTCCATTAAAAATGCGTTGTTTTGTTTGGAAGCATTTACCTGTTCCACCACTTCCGCCCTATTGACGCCCATTGGTTTTTCACAAAGTACCCCAATACCATTTTCAAGGGCTTTTACGGACAATTCCTTATGAAAATTATGCGGTGTGGCTATATAAACCACATCTACTGTTCCTGACCGGAACAATGCATCATAACTTCCAAAAGTGTGTTGTACATTATAGTCATTTGCAAAAGCTTCGGCACGTTCCAATGACCTTGATGCCACCGCAGCAATCTCGGCATCATCAACGAGCATAAGGTCCGATACAAATTTTCTAGCTATTTTTCCTGGGCCAACAATGCCCCATCTTATTTTGGTTTCCATAGAGTTCAAAAGTAATAATTATAACTCCTTATCTTTAACCAACTAAATGAATTTTCAAAAAGAATGGATATAAACTTCAATAAGAACGAAGACCACAATAAATTAAAACTTTCAGACCTGAACCGTAGATTGGCCAAAGTGAAACTCGGCGGTGGTAAAAGTCGTATTGAAAAGCATCATGCCAAAGGCAAAATGACTGCAAGGGAACGTATTGATTATTTACTGGATGATGATGGACAATCCATTGAAATAGGTGCTTTTGCCGGGGAAAACATGTATGAGGAACACGGTGGATGTCCCTCGGGCGGTGTTGTGGTAAAAGTGGGTTATGTGCAAGGCAAACAATGTGTTGTCGTGGCGAACGATGCTACCGTAAAAGCGGGTGCCTGGTTTCCCATTACCGGAAAGAAAAACCTACGCGCACAGGAAATTTCCATCGAAAATAAGTTGCCCATTATTTATTTGGTGGATAGTGCAGGGGTATATTTACCCATGCAGGACGAGATTTTCCCTGACAAAGAACATTTTGGACGCATTTTTAGAAACAATGCCGTGATGAGCAGTATGGGAATTACCCAAATTGCAGCCGTTATGGGTAGTTGCGTAGCTGGTGGTGCCTACCTGCCCATTATGAGTGACGAAGCTTTGATCGTCGACAAAACTGGGAGCATATTTTTAGCAGGAAGTTACTTGGTAAAGGCTGCCATCGGGGAGAGTATTGACAACGAAACCTTGGGCGGCGCTACGACGCATTCCGAAATTAGTGGAGTAACAGATTACAAAGCCAAGGACGACAAGGATGCTTTGGACAAAATAAAGAACATCGTAGATAAAATCGGGGATTTTGACAAGGCGGGCTTCAATCGGGTTGAAGCCAAGAAACCGGTCGAGAATCCTGATGATATTTTTGGCATATTGCCCGCATCCCGAAGCGACCAGTACGATATGTTGGAAATTATAAAGCGTTTGGTGGACGATTCCGAATTTGAGCAATACAAAGAGGGTTACGGCAAAACAATACTAACAGGCTATGCCCGCATAGATGGTTGGGCCGTAGGCATTGTAGCCAATCAAAGAAAGGTTGTCAAAACCAAAAAGGGTGAGATGCAGTTTGGCGGTGTCATCTATTCCGATTCCGCGGACAAGGCAACCCGATTTATTGCCAATTGCAATCAAAAGAAGATTCCACTTGTGTTTTTACAAGACGTTACCGGATTTATGGTGGGCAGTAAAAGTGAGCATGGCGGTATTATAAAAGATGGTGCCAAAATGGTGAATGCCGTTAGCAATTCGGTAGTGCCCAAATTTACCATTGTAATTGGCAACAGCTACGGAGCGGGAAATTACGCCATGTGCGGAAAAGCTTATGACCCAAGATTGATTGTAGCCTGGCCAAGTGCCGAACTTGCCGTTATGAGCGGAAATTCTGCCGCAAAAGTGCTTTTGCAGATTGAAAAGGCAAGTTTAGAAAAAAGTGGAAAACCAGTAGATGCCGAAAAAGAGAAAGAACTTTTTGATAACATAAAGCAACGGTACGATGACCAAATATCTCCCTATTACGCTGCAGCCCGACTTTGGACGGACGCCATAATCGACCCGTTGGATACCCGTAAATGGATTTCCATGGGGGTTGAGGCCGCCAATCATGCTCCCATTATAAAGCAATTTAATATGGGAGTGCTACAAGTATAATTTATTTGCTTTGGGCCATTGGTGAGGGAAGAGTAAAATCAAACAAATGCCGATTGGCCCCTTTGGTGCCCAAACGATAAACCTTAATCTCTTTGCTTTGCAATTTGCTGCCGTAGTTGCGGTAAATGGTAACTTTTAGGTAAGAGGGCGTCAATTGTTTGTTGCCATGGTAGGTTGCATTTATCCTCCAGATGCCCGGCAATTCATCATCAAGCAAAAAGTCGGCCATGGAATAGCCCAATTTCTTTTCGGAACGAATCCTCTCTGGCATTTCGGCCAAGGTATGTTTCCAGTTGAAATATTGATTGCTTGGGTTTACAAACTGCAAATCGAACTCGGCTTCCGAATCGTTCCACTCAAAAACAAGTCTGGTGGTATAATCACCCAGCGGACTATTATTTTTATTCATTTTAGCGCCAAACAAATTTTCAATTTCCCGAGCAATTATAGCTGATAGTTCTTTGTCACCTGAAGATATTAAACCCTCACCTTGCAAATACGCGTGCCGCGCATAAAGTAAAGCTGCTTGTTCCGTTTTACCTAGATTATGGTAGTTATTGGCCATATTTATAAAGCTTTGAGTATAATCGGGTCGCAACAAGTAAATCTTTTTGTAAACCTCATAAGCCTTATCAAAACGGGATTGAGATTCATACGTAAAGGCCAATGCTTTTAACCAAACAGGGTTTTCTTCAAAAAAGTTAAAATTCTCGACTATTATTTTATCCGCTTCTCCTTTTCCATGTTTCTTAAAAAACAAAGAGTAGGCATCCAAGTAGAAATAGGGGACTCCGGAAAAATCCTTTTCATAGTTATGGTAGGTTTGAATCATTTTATTTAAACCTACTGCATTTGCCATTTCCTTTAAGTACAGGGGCAAATCGTCCTTAGCTTCAGAACTTGATACAACTTTTCCAGTAACAAAATTGTTTCGCAGTCTAGCTTGATCATAAATTTTAAGGCTATTTTCTTCCCGCAGTCCGTGCACACCGTTATTTGTGTTTATGATTACTACACCACCACTAGCGATATGTCCATAACGCCATACCGCCTGAATCCCTGGGATAATGCCTACACGCTGTATGTTGGAGACGTCGAGCCATATAGGTGGGTCTGTAAAAATGCTTCCGTCCACCTCGAACAGTGCAGGTTTTTGATTATTGATTGAGCCTCCCCCTCTTAAAAACAAAGTTCGAACAGAACGTCCTGTGGAAGGATTACTATTTGTGCCTATCCTAATCCCTGACCTTCTACTTGCAATCGCCCGCAATACATCTGAACCTTGTGTAAATTCTGAGCCGTCAATCACTTTTAAGTGATAGGCTACAGTAGCAGGACTGATATATCCGAACGATGAATGTACTATGGTTGAATCCATGAAATAATTCATTGCAAGGTTCTTTTGCCTGCTAATTTTCTTGGTTACCACCACTTCATCCAACAATTCTACTCTAGGTTGCATGGCAATGTTCAAAATTCGGGTAACATCTTCAACGATAATGGTGATGGTATCCATGCCCATGTGCGTATATTGAAGCTCTTCCCTCGGAGCAGCTAGAATCTCATACCTTCCCTCTGTATTTGATGTTGTACTTTCTTCAGACGAAAGATTAATGATTTTCACATTGGACAAGGGTTTATTACCATCGTTTACATGGCCTACGATATTTTTTTGTGCAAAGCTCAAGGTCACAACTCCGAACAAAAATAGTATTGAGAAAAGTGTTTTCAATTGTTGACTACGTTGATGGGAAAAGTAAAATCAAACAAATGCTGATTGGCGCCTTTGGTGCCCAAACGATAAACCTTAATCTCTTTGCTTTGCAATTTGCTGCCGTAGTTGCGGTAAATGGTAACTTTTAGGTAAGAGGGCGTCAATTGTTTGTTGCCATGGTAGGTTGCATTTATCCTCCATATGCCCGGCAATTCATCATCAAGCAAAAAGTCGGCCATGGAATAGCCCAATTTCTTTTCGGAACGAATCCTCTCTGGCATTTCGGCCAAGGTATGTTTCCAGTTGAAATATTGATTGCTTGGGTTTACAAACTGCAAATCGAACTCGGCTTCCGAATCGTTCCACTCAAAAACAAGTCTAGCAGCATATTTAGCTTCCTTATCCTTTTTTCTATCCTTGATTTTTAAGGTGCTGTTCTCCAGAGTGAACAAATTCTTGATTTCGCGCTTCATGATCATCCCCAGTTCCATACTATCCACAGGCAACATTCCCTCATCCTGAAGATATGCATGCCTTGCATACAAAGTGGTTGCGGACTTGGGTTGATCCAAATTACGATAGCTATTGGCCATATCTATAAAGCTTTGGGCATAATCAGGACGTAATGAATAAACTTTTTTATAGATTTCATGCGCCTTTTCGTACCTCTCCTCGCTCTCCAACGTGTAGGCGAGCGCTTTCAGCATCACTGGGTTTTTATCGGTTACATTTATAAATCTTTCCAAAATTTCCTCTGCAAAGTCCTCCTCCCCGCGTTCCTCATAAAAATAAGTATAGGAATCCAAAAGAAAATACGGGTGATTACCGTAGGTTCCCTTCATTTTACTGTAAATGTTTTTGGCTGTTGCTGCGGATTCACTTTGGTAAAGTCGTTCTAAATAAACGGGCAATGTTTGCGCATCTATTCTTTCTTTTACCTGACCTTCCTTTACAAAATTGTTTCTCAGTCTAGCTTGATCGAAAGGTTTATTGTTTTCACGTGGAGTAACTGTGCCGGTTTTGGTGTTGATTAAAACAACACCTCCCACACCAAGTGTACCATACAGGGATGTTGCCGTCAATGAAGATATAAAGGCTATTCTCTTCACATTTCCCAGAAGTTGGCTGCAATTAACTTTAGTCAAAACCACACCATCCACATCGAAAACCGCTATGCTTTTGTGTGAAGATACACTTTGAATCGATCTCATTTTTACAATCAGTTCGTCCGTTGTAAGATTACAAAATGCATTTACACCTGCAAACCGTCCAACAATCAATGAATTCAAGTTGGGTGCTCTATCAATTTCATCTTCACCAATTATTCGTAAAGGAAAACTTGACGTCTCTTGATCCATATAACCAAAAGAAGATTTTATAATTTTAGGGCTTGAATTATATTCTAATTCCATTTCTTTCTGCCCTTTTAAAATAGATTTAGATACGACCACTTCATCCAATGCTTCGATTCTAGGTTGCATGGCTATGTTCAAAATTCGGGTAATATCTTCAACGATAATGGTGACGGTATCCATACCCATGTAGGTATATTGAATTTCTTCACGGGTCTTGGCCATAATTCGGTATTGGCCCTCGGCATCAGACGCCGTTTTACATCCAGTAGCCAAATTGGTAATCTGAACGTTGGACAATGCCAATTTACCATCAGTGACACGTCCTTTGATCTGATTTTGACCATAGGCCATACCAGAAAACAAAATAAATACTCCTGTAAAATATAGCAACCTCATAGCAACTTGAAAATTAGAAGGTTACTAAATCTACAAAAAAATAATCAGTTCCCTAAATGCGATTTTGGCCTTGGGACCAACAATAATTCGGTTTGTCGTCCATTAATGTATCGAAACCCATCTTCACCAAAAAAACCAGGTTCTTCCAGCATTATGCGGATGTCCCTGTTCCATTCGGGGATGTTTACGGTGGCATTCAGTTCAATAGCATAGGCGGTGTTGGGATTTAAGGGATAGTTTTCACCATCATCTTTCATAACCCCGCCTTGTGCATCCCACATACCAATAGTGGTCCCGGCAGAGTGTCCATAGGTACCCAAAGGATGTGTATAAATTGATGGTCTTAGTCCAGCAACTTTCGCATCTTGCAGGGCTTTGGCCAAAATCTCGTTGCCTACCCTGCCCGCTACCATGTTTTGGGTGAGAAAGTCTTGTACACGGTTACCATCATATAAAGCGTTCACCAAAAAAGAGGGGGCTTCGGTTTCTTCTGGTTTAAGTAAGTAGGCTAGTTCCTGGCAGTCCGTATTTAAACGCAAGTAGGTGATTCCAAAATCGCAGTGCAACAGATCCCCTTGTTGGATGACTTCGTCATCTGGTCTTCCCGAAAAAGAATATAGGTGACCTACCAACTCTTCACTTGTCCGCTGAACATCCACGGTAGGATGAAACCAAGTCTCCAGACCCAAATCCGTAACTTTTTGACGCATCCACCATTCCACTTCGGTGGTGGTGGTAACGCCAGGCGTAATCACCTTTTCCGAGAAAGCTTCGGCGATAATGTCGTGGGTAATATCCGTCAACTGATTAAAAATGGTCATTTCCCGAGGTGTACGGGTCTCTATCCAACGTACTGCCAGTTGTTCTGCGGAAACCACTTTGGATCGGTATTTTTTAGGTAGATTGGACATAAACTCATCGTAATCCGTTTTATCAAGACCATCGGCTATGTTGTGGTCCTTGGAAAAATTGAGCCCTATTTTCTCAGGGTTCCGTTCGGTAATCAATTCCATCAAACGTTTCCACTGATTGGGCTCTTTGTCCTTATCCCAAGCGGAAATAATGCTTTTTCCGATATTATAACGGGAGACGGCCAATTTATCTATTGTGTTGTTCTCCTTATTCCTATAAAAGAGGATGATAGTCCTTCGTCTTGCATTCAACCATGTTGCGGGAAGCATCGTCTTAAGAACAGGGTCTTCGTTGTATTCACGGGATATTAATATCCACATATCCAATCCGGTCTCGTCCATTAATTTAGGCAGTAAATTATTGAACCTATCCTCAAGGATTTCGTCCACTACCCTCGCACGTTCCACTTCGGGGAGTATTTGTTGGGAAATGGCAATAAAGGGCAATAGCAGTACTATTAGGTTGATGGTTTTTCGCATGGTTGATTTTTTAGTTTGATGCTTATAAAATTAAGCAATCAGCTGAATTGTTTTTTTCCTATTGATTTTTTTAGTTGCAGTTTCCGAGAAGGCTTTTACAAAATAAACCTCCTTGGGCACCTCGTATTTTGATAGCGTTTTTAATTCCTTGATGGTTTGATGCAGTTCACGCCCATCGGTTGAAACGCCTTCTACTAAGAGCACTAATTTTTGTCCCAAAGTTTCATCTGGTATGCCAGTAACAAAAAAGCGTGATTGTATTACACTTGATAGTTTTTCCTCAATCGTTTCGGGAACCAATTTGATTCCGCCCGAATTGATTATGGAATCATACCTGCCCAGCCATTTAAACTTGGTGTTACTTACAAGTTCCACAAAATCATTGGTGACGACTTTCCGGTCTGAAATTTTAGGTGCATCAATTACCAGACACCCCCTATTGTCTTGGCTTACAAAAACATGGGGCAGCGTCTCAAAACTATTAACTGAATCATCAGTTATTCGTTTTATGGCAATATGGGTTATGGTCTCTGTCATCCCATAGGTTTCGTAAGCTTCAACAGTTAGCGTAAGCTTGCTTTGCAAACTTGAATCCACGGGTGCGCCACCAATAATCAGTTTGTTGACCCTTACTAAATCTTTCAAGGAATTTTGGGCCTGTAAGGGCACCATGGCCACAAAATCGTAGGTTTTATTAGTATTTGACAAGGGTGTCGATGAGGGTTCCACACAATCCAAATGTAAACCGAGAACCATGGCTCGTACCAACATCATTTTACCAGCAATTCCGGCACATGGCAAACACAAAAGGGCCTTATGCTTGGGCTCTAATTTAAAATATGTTCCCGTAGCCAGTGCGGAATTTACCATTTGCTTTTTTTTAAGCACTATGGTTTTAGGTTTGCCCGTAGATCCAGAAGTGTGGACTTTCATTGTTGACTCATCCGAAGACCAGTCCAACAAAAAGTCTCCAATGCTTTTTTCAAACGGCTTTCCTTCCTTTATGAGGGTTTGACCTATTTTAGGTAGACCTTCAAAATTTGATGGAATATTGTTTAACCTAAAATCGGGGTGGACATTATGCCAAGTCGGATGCTCCATCGCTAATTGCTACATATTCTTCTTTGGTCAACACTTTTCCAAAAAGGCGTTCGTTCCAGTTCTTCCAGCCGTATTTTTTTGAGAAAATAAACAGCAAAATGGGATAAACCACAAAAACAGGAATCAGAACATCCCAGCCCAATACGGGTTCCGAAACATCTTTATAAAGTGAGTTGGTTTGGAAGGCTGTCCAGTCCGCCGTAACCAGAATGGCCGTAAAAAAATTATTGGCTGCATGGAAACCTAAAGGTAATTCCAGTCCTTCATCCATTAAAGTCAATATGCCAAGAAAAAAACCGGTTCCTATATAATATACCAAAACACCATAGCCCAATTTCTCTACCTCTGGGTTAAAAATGTGCAATAGTCCAAAAAGTGAGGAACTTATCAAAAATGGAAGCCATTTGTTCTTTGAAGCAATTCCAATGGCCTGCATTAAATAGCCGCGGGTAAAGTATTCTTCAAAACTGGTTTGGACAGGGATAAAAATTACTGAAATAATGACCAACATAAAGAATGGTCCAGGATTAAAATCGAACTCATAGTTTTCGGGAGACAGATACACATCCAGGAAAACCAGTCCAGATGAAATTATCCCCCAAAGGAAAAAGGAAAAAGCGATTCGTCTCCAATCAATCCCTTTTCTAGAAGTGGTGAAATCCTTGAATGGCAACTTATGAATGAACTTTACAACAAACCATAAGCTTACCATTCCTCCCAAAAAGGTCAGGAGTACCAAAAGAAAAAACAAGTTGAGACCTAGAGTCTCGGCCATGGCACCATAATCCGTCGGTATGGAATTCATAAAATCCGACTTTAAAATCAAGGCGAAAATAAGGGGAATTCCTCCAAGCACCTGCCAACCAATAAAAACAATCAACAAACCGACCAAATACCTCCAACGCTCTGTAAATCCTTTATACGCTTGCTCTATGTACATATTTCTTGAATTAAATCCATATCCCAGCCATTTGTTCGGCTGTAAAAAAGCTTGCCCTCGGCTACTTCCAAAGGACTTGCTATATTGTTGGTAAAAAGGCTACCTGTTCCCAACCCTTGCGGCATTGTTGTGTCCAGCGAATACGTATACTGTGCAATGGCGTTTAGCCCAATATTGCTTTCCAGCGCACTTGTAATCCACCAACCAATGCTTTGTTTTTCTGCTAAATCTATCCACTCTTGGCTACCTTTTATCCCGCCGACCAAACTTGGTTTCAATATGATATATTGCGGTTGTATGGTTTGTAGCAATTTTTCTTTTTGTGTTACATCAAAAACTCCAATCAATTCCTCGTCCAATGCAATGGGCAATGGTGTTTTTTTGCAAAGCTTGGCCATTTCTTCCCACTGACCTGCTTTTATGGGCTGTTCAATTGAATGTATTTTAAATTCCGACAATTTTTCCAATTTTTCCATGGCTTCTTCGGGTGAAAACGCTCCATTGGCATCTACACGCAGTTCTATTTCTTCTGGGGTAAAATTTTTTCGGATGGATTTAAGGATAGAAACTTCTTTTTCAAAATCAATGGCTCCTATCTTCATTTTGATGCAGCCAAAACCATCTTTCAGTTTTTGCTCCAATTGTTTTAGCATATAAGCCTCGTCGCCCATCCAAATAAGCCCGTTTATGGGTATTGGGGATCCCTTTTTCGTAAAATCGGACGGAAAAAGCTCAAACGGGTCTTTGGATTGTAACGACAACAAGGCCTGTTCCAGCCCAAACTGAATGGACGGATAAGCCCTTAAATGATGCAACAATTCATCTTTTCCTAAATGGATGTTATTGCAGGCCCAAGCAAGTTGTTGTTCATAATCGGGCAGGTCATCAACGCTCAATCCGCGCAATATTCCGCACTCCCCTATTCCAAATGCATTAGCATCTTTAAGGATGATGTACCAAGTTTCTTTTTGGGTCATTACACCGCGCGAGGTACCGCTGGGGACTTTAAAATTAAGGGTATACTTTTTAGAGCTTGCTTTCATGAAGTAGGCCAAATTTAAGTATCATTATTTGAATATCCCTTTAGCGAGAGAAAAATAAATCAACTAAAGTTGAACCAAAACCGTACCCCTTCAACTTCCCTATCTATGTTCAATTTGGATTGAAGTTGATTCACCAATCGGTTGATAAGGCGAATGCCCATGGAGGAGTGGGCACGTTCATCGGTATCTTCCGGTAGCCCTATACCATTGTCGGTATATTCAAAATAGCCTTGATCACCGTTTTTACGCAGGTGGATGTAGATTTTACCGTTGTCATCGTTATCGGGAAAGGCGTACTTGAAAGAATTGGATACAAGTTCGTTCAAAATCAAGCCAAAGGGAATCGCCCGATCAATGTCCAGTTCGGTGCCTTCTGCATCAATGGTAATGCTGATGTTGTGACCTCCTTTTTTGTAGACGGATTGCACACTGTTGATCAAACTCTCGATGTATCCTTGCATTTCTATCACCGAAAGGTCATCGTTCTGATACAATTTTTGATGGATCAAAGCCATGGCCTTTACCCTGCTCTTGCCTTCTTCCAGAGCCACAATCGCAGCTTTGCTTCGCGTGTTCTTGGTCTGTAGGCTCAACAAACTGCTTACCATTTGCAGGTTGTTCTTTACCCTATGGTGAATCTCTTTTAAAAGAGAATCTTTTTCCACAAGGGAGTTTTCAATAATATGCTTCTGTTCGGCGATCAATCGTTGGTTTTTGATACTCTTTAAATAGGCATATACCAATCCAGCAAAGCCCAAAAGGGTAAATATCAAGGAAATGAACACCAAGTTGATTCGTTCATCCTTGGCTTTCATCTCGCTACGGGCCAGTTCGTTTATTCTTTTTTGCTCATCTATGAGCCTTTGGGAATTTTCCAAGTCCTCGTTGGCAACAATGGTGACCAATTGTTGTTTTATAAGTGCTGATTGTTTTTTTGATAACGAATCCTTGATTCTTTCATTACGCTTGTAATAGATCGAGGCGTTTTTATAGTTTTCGACCTTGTCATAAAAAGCTGCCAGCAAACTGTTCTTTTTTATGGTCTGGAGCACCGAGATATTGTCGAACTCAACGTCTAAATATTTTTTTGCCGCAGAAAAACGATCCATTTGCAAATTGGCCTCGGCCAAGTAAAGGGTGTTTTCCACAACTTCGCTTTGATCCTTATTATTTGGTGATTTATTTAAGGTTTCTATACTGGTTTCCAAAAGTGGGATTGCCTCTTCATATTCGCCAAGCATTACATGACATTTTGCAATGTTCCCCTCTATTTCTGCCTTTAACAGATTACTTTCAAATATATCCGATTCACTTTTTTGGGTAGAAATATCGTTGATATACACATCCAAATAAGCCTTTGCTTTTTTTAATTCGCTCAAGGCCGTCGGTGCAGAGTCGTCCAACCTTAAATAGTTGCCCACCTTACTATGGTATTTTGCCAAACCATAGGAATCGTTGTCCGCAATGGTTGGCTTTACCTCCATTATATATTGGTTACGGGCTTTTCTATACAATCCTAGATTGCTGTAGATGTCGTAAAAAGAAACATTATTGGTCAATCCAAGCTCGCGCTTTTGTTTTCGGATTTCAATCTGTTTATCAAACAATTGGAGGTTGGCGTAGTTATCATCGAGGACATCCAAAACTATTCGCCGGGAGTCAGCATCCAAGGAATCCTTAATCTCGTACAGTTCCATAGCCAAGGCTGTGCTTTTATCATATTCGCCCAAATCGTTGTACACCTGTGCCTGCATTACTTGGTAAAGGTGCGAAGCTGTAGTATCTTGAGTTTTTTGGGCGTTGGCCAAATAAATTTTGATGGTATCCAACCAATCGTAGGCAGAATTTACATTGTACCGATCCAAGGAATTGAAAAAAACCTCAAACCGCTGAGAAGCTTGGTCGGTATCCTGAAACTCTTTGAGGACACTTTCCTCTTCATCTACAGCGTTTTGTGCAGATGAATTGAAAAGAAAAACAAAAAATACCGTGGTAAATAAAAATTTTACGTAACGTCCCATTAATTTAATTGATATAGCGACCACGGATTGTTTCCGCGGGCCCTATATTATTATCGTGCCCTTTTTTCCTTTATTGCCCCGACATCCAATTCAATTCAAAAAACGGAACATTGTACCGAATTGCAACGTATGGGGTATATAAAGAACGTTAGTTTTCCCACAAAATTAAATCCAATAGGAAAGAGTTGACCACTATTGTTGTGAAAGTGTTGTTTTCTGTTGTGAAAACAGAATTTCTGTATGTCAAAATGCATTTTGTCGATGTTTTGTGCTTTTTATGGAATATTTGGATTGGCACAAAGAGCATAAAATTGAAAAAGGTCCTGCTTTTTACAACAAGACCCTTTTACGAGAACACTATATGAAAATGAAAAAATTACTTTCTGATTTATTAACACTGCTAAAGTATGGGCGTAAGGCATTGTATAAAAAATATTGTTGTGAACTCCTTAAAAATTGTTGTCTCCCCCTTTAAAAAATGTTGCCACAAAAAAAAAGTGCCCCTAAAGGCACTTGTATATGGTATGTTCCAACTAACATTAACTGTTCATGGATGACAATATAAATTCTTTAAAATCCTTGGAAATCGGAATCAGATTGTTGTTGATCATAATATCCTTGGAGTTGATGGCATCAATGTGGTCAACATTGACAATGTAGGATTTATGGGCCCTATAGAACTTGTTCTTTGGCAATTTTTCCAAATAATCCTTTAAGGGGGATCGTACCAAAAACTTTTTATCGGCCGTATTAACTTCCAAATAAACATTGTCCGCCTTTATAAATTGGATATCACAAAACTGGATCCTATAGTACAGATGTTGTTTTTTTACAAAGATGGAATCCTTTAAAACGGAGTTGGAAGTAATTTCATCGGCTTCGTCCGCTACTTTGTCTATTCCTTTTTTGGCATAGTTAAAGTTGGATAACGCAATCTCTATTGACGTATAAAGGTCTTGTTGCTCAAAGGGTTTCACCAAATATCCGTCCGGTTTTACCGTTTTGGCATTTTCAACGGTGGCCCGATCTGAGTTGGATGTAACGAATATGAAAGGAATGTTATATGTGTCCCGGATATGTTTGCCAAGGTCGATACCTGTTTTGTCCGATGCCAAAATGATATCGATGAGCACCAAATCAACATGATTGTTCTTTAAGACATCTACTGCTTGCTCGTAAACTATGACATTGTCAACAATTTCATAGCCGATTTCCTCTAGCATGGATTGCATGTCATCAGCTATGATGACATTATCCTCTACGATTAAAATTTTTATCGGATGTTCCAAGGTTCCTTTAAGTTTATTTGGTTGTAAATCAAATTTACAAAAAAATATTAACAGAAATTAAGAATAACAACGCCAATAAAAAAGTGCTGAGTGCCACTTTTTTTAATTCGATGTCCAATTCCCCCGGATCTTTGGTCATCATCACTTTTCGTAAATGGATCAATAATGGCACAAAGGCCACCATAAAGAAGGATTGTTTCCAATCAAAGTCCTCCATCCAAAGATATAATGCAAAACTGATCAAGGCCATAAAAATCAAAAGGAAATGGTAGCGTTTTCCATTCTTAAAACCCATTTTAACCACCATAGTAATCTTGCCATGCTTTTTATCGGAGACTATATCTCTGAGGTTGTTCAAGTTCAACACGGCTACGCACAAAAGACCGATGGAGATTGCGGGCAAAAGCGAGGACCATCCCAAAGATTTTGTATAGAGAAACATACTGCCCAGTACGCCCAACAAACCAAAGAAAAGGAATACAAATAGGTCTCCCATACCCCTATATCCATACGCATTGGCCCCTACGGTATATGTAATGGCGGCCCAAATACTCAATAGACCCAATAGTAAAAAAAGAAGTATGTAGGGTACATTTTCCAAGCCAAACGCCAAATAAATAAGAGCCAAGGCAATCAACAAGCTAATAATTATAGATGCAACTATGCCCTTTTTTAATGCCCTTTTGGTAATGGTTCCACTTTGTATTGCCCGTGCCGGACCAATTCTATCCTCGTTGTCCGTTCCCTTTACACCGTCGCCATAATCGTTGGCAAAATTGGAGGTTACCTGAAAACCAACAGTGGTCAACAGGGCCAAAATAAAGATGGGCAGTTCAAATTGACCTTCCAACATGGCCAAGGCGGTGCCTACAATTATTCCAGATAAAGAAAGAGGGAGTGTGCGCAGTCTAGCAGCCTGTACCCAAGCCTTTGTGTTTCCCAAGATTAATACGGATCTTCTATTTTAACTCTTTGACCATCCTTGTACGATGCAACAAATGCATCTTGGAAACCCATTTGAACCAATTGCTGCCTAAATTTTTGAGCTTCTTCCAAGGTTTCAAAATTACCAAGGGAATAGGCATAAAACGGATTGGTCTTTACAAAAAGGGTGTTGGTCAATGCTTCGGAAGCCAAGGTTACATTGTTTTCCACAAAAGATTTTACCTGAACTGAATAAATTTTTTCCTTGTTCAAAAACTCTTTGGCCAAGTAAAACTCCTTTACCAAACTGAGCTCTTCGTTCTGGGACCTAAGGTTATCTATCCTAGCCTTGATTACATCCAAACTATCTATGGAAACAAGTACATTACTTTGATTTTCGAAAGATTGCTTGCTACTAAGGCCTGCAGTAAAAGATGTAATGGCCAAGGTACCGATCACGAACAGCCCCACGAAACTCAAAAGAATGTTCCGCTGTAGTTTAATTTTACGAAGATCTTTGTTCTTGAACTTTATCTGATCGAGCAGTCTTTCGTTTATAATCTGGGCCTTATCTATATCCTTATGAAGGTCCAACAAATCGCTTTCTTCAATAAAAGGCATGCTGTGGAGGAGTTTTATGTTATATGTTATGCTAAAAACATAACAACCAATAAGTTAATATGAATCCTTACAAAAATAGGATTTTTGTCCAAAGAAAAAAACTTTACTGCTCGAAAGCTTGAAAGAAACTGGTATCAACAAGGTTTTCATCACAATAAATGAATCCCGTCATCCTGAATATTGATTTTGCGCTGTCGGTACAAAATGCCCGCTCCCTTTTTAAAAGCCTTCTTGCTCAAGTGCAAGATTTTCTTGATGTCTTCCGGTGATGATTTATCGTGCAAAGGCAAAAAACCGTTGTTCTCCTCTAGTTTTTCCAAAATTATTTTGGCTGTTGGTTCCAACATTTTGGCTCCAATGGGCTGTAAGGATATATCTATCTTTTTATCGTCCCGTACATTTTTAATGAATCCCCTTAAACGGTCGCCGATAGCGATGGGTTTAAAAATATCGCTGTCAAATATAAGCCCCTTGTGCCTGTCATCCACTATTACTTCCCAACCCAACGGAGTTTTCCGATAGACCAAAAGGTCAACTTGATCATTCTGCTCGTATTCTACATTTTCGTTGGAAAGGAACTTATCCACCCGGCTAGATCCAGTGAGACGCATGCTTTCATCATCCATATAACAATGAACAATGTATTTGTTTCTCCCCTCCATCCTTTCGGACTGTTCCCTAAAGGGAACAAGTAGGTGTTTTTCCAGCCCCCAATCCAAAAAAGCGCCGTAATTCCCAACTTCAACCACTTCCAAATAGGCAAAACCGTTCCGAACAATCTTCGGTTTTAAGGTTGTGGATATGGGCCGTTCGGCATTGTCCAGATAACAGAACACTTCCAAATCTTGATCTATTTCAAAATCTTCGGGCACATATTTGTTCGGTAAAAGTATTTCCGTGCCCTCATCATCTCCCAAAAAAAGTCCTATACTGGTGCTTCTTAGCACCTTAAGGGTATTGTAGTTTCCCAATTCTATCATTCGGCAAAGGTAGCTGTAAATTATGGGTCTAAAAAAAGCTGCCCTTCAAGAGCAGCCCTTCTTAACTGTATTAACCTATTAATTTTATTAAAAATAATAAATACCACTAATTATAAACCGATTCTTTTCCAAAATGCTTGGTCAACATATAGTAAATTACAGCGCGGTGTTTGTTCTTTTCTGACTTTCCGTACGCATCAATAACACTATTGATAGATTCCATCAATGCTGGTGTTTCGGCAAGACCCAATTTTTTGATCAAGAAATTGTTTTTAACCGTCTCCAATTCCTTCTCATCGGAACCTGAAACTTTGGAGGCATCTAAATTATAAATTGCAGGACCCAGTCCTACAGCCACTTTGGTCAACAAATCCATGTCTGGTGCTTGCCCGAATTTACTTTTGATGTCGGCTGCGTATTTTTCGATCAGTTCGTCTCTTTTGCTCATAATTGGTCAGTATTCTTAATTAATTTATAGCTAAGGCCTAAGATATGAAATCGAAGTACCCAAGCAAAATTTTATTGTTCAATACTCGTGGTGTTGTGACTTCCAAGATTTTCGGTTTGTCCGATTTTGAATAGAATTCTGCCAAACCTTGTTTCAGTTCTGTTTGATTTTGGGCAGTAATATGTTCAAAACCGTACATATTGGCCAAGTGCTGGGCCGATAATTCGTGATTGGTCTCAAAAAAGGTCTCAAACTCTTCCGTTTCCTCCATGCCTGGTAATATCCTAAAAATTCCACCACCCGAATTATTGATGAGCACAATCCTAAAATCTGGACGTATATAGTTGTTCCACAAGGCATTGCTGTCGTAAAAAAAGCTTAGGTCGCCTGTAAACAACACAGTCGGTTCTTTACTGTAAATAGAACTTCCCACGGCTGTTGATGTAGTACCGTCTATACCACTTGTGCCCCGGTTGCAGAATACTTTCAATGATGCGTCCAAAGGAAAAAGCTGCGCATACCTCACCGTGGAACTGTTTGCCAAGTGCACCTGATACCCTTTGGGTATGTTTTCGATGATACGATCAAAAACGCTAAAATCGGAAAATGGAATTTTCTTAAGATAGGCATCTCGTTTTGCTTCGTACTTATTCGTTTTGCTTTCCCAAAACGCCTTGTAATCGCTTGCTGGATTGCTATTTTCCAAAACAATTTTTTTGAAAAACAGATTGGGATTTGTCTTGATGTGCCTTGTTAAGCAATAAAAAGTGTCGTTAGCCTTTTTGGAGTCGATGTGCCAATGTTGCTTGGGCTTATATTCCCGTAAAAATGCCTTTATTTTTTTGGAAACAATCAATCCTCCAAAAGTTACCAAAAGCTCTGGTTGCAAAGCTGTAAAAAGTTTTTCTCTGTTTTTGGATTTTTCAATTGGCGCAATAATACTATCAATACTTTCGAAGAATTCCGGATGGTGCAAATTGGATGTGGTTTCGGTAAACACCAATGTGTTTGGGTCCTGTGCCAAGCTTTCCAAAACTTCTGCTTCAATCGCGCTGGGTTGGTTTACGCCCACCAAAACCAGTTTTCGTGCACTATTGTTCCAAACCTTCGCTAATTCGACCCAATTCTCCTCGCTTGAAGATTTTTGTTCCAAGTATTTTCCATCATCTTTAATTTGCACCGAAGGCTCCTCTGTCCTGCCGTACAAAGGCTCCTCAAACGGAACATTGATATGAACCGGACACGTTTCATCAAAAGCTAGCGCAAGAGCCTTGGCAATTTCCCGTTCATTGTACGATTGTATCTCTTCCTGCTTTTCGTTTAATAAGGACTTACTAAATTTTGAAATGGCATCCGTAGCATGGGAAACATCCTGCTTCAAATTAGCGGAATACCCAATATGCTTTTCCAGTATATTTTCCTGTCGGATCGTTTGCCCGTCACCAATATCAATTCGGTAGCTTGGTCTATCCGCAGAAACTACGATTAAGGGAATATCACTGTAAAAAGCTTCGGCAACGGCTGGATAAAAATTCAATATGGCACTGCCCGATGAACAGATTACCGCAACCGGTTCCTGCAAATGTTGCGCCATACCCATGGCAAAAAAAGCAGCACAACGCTCATCTACAATGCTGTAACATTTAAAAAAAGGGTTTTTGGTAAAACTGATGGTCAAAGGGGCATTTCTGGACCCCGGTGAGATAACTATATTTTTAACGCCCCTTGATTTAAAATACAAAACCAAGGTTTGTGCGGAAGGTATATCTGAGTACGTCATTAACTACAAAAATACATCATCTTGATGGTAAAACTATGCTAGTAAAACATCAATTTACAAGATGCCCAACATGGTCTTGCTTTTGTTTTGGGTCTCCATCCATTCACTTTCCGGGTCGGAGGCCTCGGTGATTCCTCCCCCAACAAAAATGAAAGCCTTACCATCCTCCAATTGCATGCAACGAAGGTTTACAAACAAGGACAGTTCTCCTCGGGAACATAAATTCAGTTCCCCCAAAAAGCCTGTGTAAAACGTTCTTTTATAGTTCTCGTTAGCTTTAATAAATTGTTGCGCTTCTTCCGAGGGTATTCCACAGACCGCAGGAGTTGGGTGCAGGGCCCTGATTACTTCTTTGACATTCAGGTTGGGTAGCATGGTTCCACGCACCTCCGAACGCAAATGCCACAAATTACCTGCACGTACGGACTCGGCCTCATCAATTTCCAGCCGTTCCATGGTATGTGCCAATTTGTCGCCAATATACTCGGATACCATTTGCTGTTCCTCAATCTCTTTGTTGCCCCATTTAGGATCTTCATTCTGAATATAAGGTAAAGTGGCGGCCAAGGACATGGTTTGTAATTTCTTGTCCTTTACTTTAACCAAAGTTTCAGGCGTTGCACCACACCAAGTCCCTACTTTGGGGTGATGAAGAAGGTATCCAAAAGCATTAGGGTATTTTTTAAGAAGTGTTTTAAAGATTTTGACGGGAGATTTTGTGATGGAAACCTCAATTTTTCTAGAGAGCACTACTTTTTGTAGCCTGCCCTTTTCAATTTCCTTGATTCCATTTTCAATCAATTGGATATGGGCGTCTTTCCCCGATTCATCCAAAGTAATCGTGTTTGCTTTTTGTGATTTTTCAGGATGAAACTCTCCTTGCCAAACCTTATCAGGTTGAATCAAAACCACTTTATCCTCTGAACTAAAAGGGGCGAAAACAAAACCTTTTTCCGTAAAATCTTTGGAATAATGGAGTACATTGCCCGACTGAAATACGCCGACAATATTTGTCTTATTTGGCTTTCGGTAAACTACAAAGGGTGACCCTTTTTCCAAACAAGCCCCTGCCCTTTCTAAAATATCTTCGAGGGCTTTATTTTCTGGGTAGTGCAATGGTGGTTAGTTTACAGTTGGAAATCAAACGGTCCTGTTCGTCGGTAATTTTTATTTCCCAAAGTTGAGTGGTCCTACCCTTATGGAGAATGGATGCCTTGGCATACACAAAGCCTTCTTTTATGGAGCGAACGTGGTTGGCGGCAATCTCGATACCGCGAACAAAAAACTTTTGTCCGTCCAAGAAAATATAGGATGCTGCACTCCCCACACTTTCGGCAAGTGCTACGGATGCACCGCCATGCAATACACCATCGGGTTGGTGCACCTTGGGTGTTACGGGCATTTTGGCCAAGAGAAAATTTTCGCCGACATCAATATAGGTAATATCCAATGTTTCCATTAATGTGCCTTTGCAAATCTCGTTGCAAACGGACAGAATCTTCTCTTTATGCTCGTTCATCTTTCTTTTTTTTGTAAAATTACACAAAGCTTTGGCAATAGCTAAATCAAGAGACCTCAATCATGTCCAACACAGAGAAGACCGTTACCTACACTACCGAAAATACTTATCTAACGCAGAATGAATTAACCCAAAAAACTAAAAATGTATGGTTGGTTTTTCATGGAATTGGCTATTTGAGCCGTTATTTTGTAAAATATTTTAATGTTTTGAATACTGAGGAAAACTACATTATTGTTCCCCAAGCCCCATCCAAATATTATTTGAAGAACGAGTACAAATATGTTGGTGCCAGTTGGTTGACCAGGGAAAATACATCAATGGAAGTAAAAAACGTGCTCAACTATATTGATGCCGTTCTTGAAGCAGAAAATATTCCAGAAGATGTGAATCTTATCCTTTTTGGGTTTTCACAAGGCGTTTCCATAGCCAGCCGATGGTTGGCAAGTAAAAAAGCAAATTGCAAGCTGGTCGTTTTATATGCAGGTGGCATTCCGAACGAACTTACTACTGAAGATTTTGAGTTTATGGATTACAGTTCCACCGAAATAAAAATAATTTATGGCAACCAAGATGAATTCCTGACCCCAGACCGACTTAAAGGCGAGAGAATCAAAATTGACAAGTTGTTCCAAAGTAATGCGGAAACTACCATATTTGAAGGAGGGCACGAAATAAAGCCCAGTATCATCAAAGATTTGATTTAACTTCTAATTGGAAGTTTCATCGTCGGGCGCCTCTTCTTTATAATATTCAATGGTTCTTGTAATATAAGTGTTGTCAGGGGTAACTATTTGCTTTACCCAATTGCTGGGGGTATGGCTGTCAAACTGAAAAATATACTTGTCCGTAGACTCGGTATTGATAGTTTTCTTAACCATTCTGCTCAATTTGCCATCGGAGTAATAGTAATAGCGTTTTCTTTGCGATACAAACTCTTTCTCGGCCACATCGTACAAAAAGTCTTCACTGGTCACCAACTTTCCCTTGCTGTCAAAAACCTCTTCGTGGGCCGTATTGGGTTCACCGTCAATATATTCCTTGGTCAAAACTACTTCTTGGGTGCCGTTTGGTCCTTTTTTGGTAGAAGTTCTAACTGCTTTTTGAAGAACTCCGTTCGTAAAGGTGCTCACAGTACACTCATTTTTAACTTGAACATATTCAAAAGTTGTCTCGTCCACGCCCTCGCCATTGGATGATATAATACGGGTTAATTTACCCTCATCATCATAATGGTATTGCTGTTGCTCCAAGAACTGTTTATCGTACGAAATGATTTTCTCAGTTACTTTTCGGTTGGGAACCGTATCAATCTCATAAAAATTTACCATAGAAGTGGATTCGTCCAGCACATTGTTCTTATAACTTTCCATACGCTTTTCGACCAATTCACCATTATCATATTTATAATAGGTAATGTCTTGGTCGGTATCGTTGTATTGGGTCACGGTTTTGGTCAAAATACCCTGCCTATCAAACTCAAACAACTCCTTTCCATAATCGGTGGTAACAAGACAGGATTTCACCTTGCCCTTCAAATCAAAATCTTTCACAGTAAAGATTTGCACCTCTTGGGACCACATTCCAACAATCTGGAAGAATGAAAAAAGTAGAAAAATGGTGTAGTGTTTTTTCATGTTGTAAAATTAGTCGTTAAAAACGCAACTGAAAAATCTAAACCACATATATCATGCCCCTATCGGCAAGAAATCACCTAAAATTTACGTTCGGTGGCAAAAGGTGAAATATCCATGGACAATTTATCACCTGAAATAAGTTCCGTAACCAATTTACCTGTTGCAGGGCCCATGCTCCATCCCATCATGGCATGACCTGTTGCAATTGTCAAGTTGTGAATGTTCTTGGGCTTTCCAATGTACGGAAGACCATCGGGCGATACGGGCCGTAGGCCACATTTTGCATTGTTCTTGGCTTCTTCGGGAATCTGGAACCCGTTGTAATATCCTTCAACACCTTTGGCAATGGCCCCTACCCTTTCCTTTCGGATGGTATGGTTAATTCCGGAAAATTCCATGGTTCCCGCAAAACGGGTAAATCCTTCCATGGGAGTAACCGCTATTTTCTTCTCCATTAAAATGGCGGGCATGGTAATATTTGTCGGCTCTTCTACATTGATTCTGTACCCCTTTCCCGCTTGCAATGGCAATTTTAAACTCAATTTTTTTGAAAGCTCGGAAGTCCATGACCCCGCAGCGAAAACTACTTCGTCCGCTTTGTAGAATGTTTTTTGGGTGGTAATCCCAGTTACTTTTCCATCTGAAAGAGATACATCTGTTACGCCCTCATTTTTATGAATATCCACTCCGGACTTCTCCAGATACTCCACCATTCTTTTCATGATAAGCGGTGGTGTGGTATGTCTGTCGCACTCCCAAAGTATGGCTCCTTCTGCATTAAAATCTACATGGGGTTCTATTTTTTTTAAGTCTGATTTGGAAAGGTGTTTGCCCACCAAACCCATTTTGGCTGCTTTTTCCACCACCTTCATTTCGTGGTCGCGGGCTTTCTCGGTTTGATACACCATCATCAAACCTTGATTACCTATTTGAAAATCCCCCAAGTCACCTGAAACTTGTATCTCTTCATACAATTCCCTGCTCAAAAGGTTGATGTCTCGAATAACAGACATGGACCGTTCTACCTTGGTTTGGGTGGCCGATTTTTTAAAAAGCCATGCCCATCGAATAAAGTCGGGATCCAGCCGTGGCTTCATATAAAAAGGGCTGGAAGAATTGAACATATACTTCAACCCCTGTGTAATCATACCTGGCGAAGCTAAGGAAACGATATGGCTCGGGGTAAGATAGCCCGCATTTACAAACGAAGCTCCAGAACTAATGTCCGATTTGTCCAATACTGTTACCTGGTGCCCTGCCTTATGTAAAAAATAAGCCGTGGAAAGTCCCACGATACCACCTCCGACTACGATTACACTTTTATTCTTGCCCATTGCAACATCATTAAAAGAAGCGCCAAGATACATAAAGGGCAGGAAAAATTTAGAGTTTTTGGTATGTATGGTTTGGGGTTTCAGGTTTTTGTTATTTGGAATTTGAAACTAGGCATTTGGAACTTGAACTTGAGCCCAAGCTTGAACCAGAACCATTTCAAATCCATGTTTCCCATTTCTTTCTCAAACTTTTGACTATTTTTGGAGGATTTTGAAAACATACATACGAATGAAAAAACTATCCTTATTGGTCTTGGGCCTAGCCTTTGCCTGTAATTCTTCACAAAAAACCGTTTTAGAGGCACCACAACCCAAGCCAATGGCAAATCCGGTACCCTATGCGGAAACAATTACCCAAGAAGACTTAAAAGAACATTTGTATACCTATGCTTCCGATGAGTTCGAAGGAAGGGAAACAGGTACTCCCGGTCAAAAAAAAGCAGTTGAATACATAAAAACACATTACGAATCTTTGGCTGTGCCCCCTGCCCAATCCAATGGTGATTATTTTCAGAAAGTTCCTTTGGAAGTATCCAAAGTTCCGGAGGGAAGTTTACGTATAAACGATACATCTTTTGAGCTTGGGGAGGACATTTTAACTTTTTCCGAAGCCAAAGGAACCTATAACAATATTGTTTACGTGGGATACGGTATTGAGGATGGTGATTATTCCGATTATGAAGAAATTGATGTTCAAGGAAAATATGTGCTCATAAAAGCGGGCGAACCTGTTAATGAAAATGGTGTTTACACAATTTCAGGAAATATGGAGAAATCGATTTGGAGCAATGCATCTGAAGCGGTAGGTAAAAAACGGGACATTGCCCATGAAAAGGGAGCGTTAGGAGTTCTCTATTATGATATGCTGAGTTTCCCTAGGTTTCAGGGCTATTTTCAATTTATGAAAAACAACAATAGCGGTAGGATGCAATTGGCATCAGATGCGGGTGATGAAGTTCTGATTTATCTGAATGATGACGCTGCAAAAACGCTAAAGAGTGATATTGAAGAGGATAATGTCCCGAAATCCATTAATACAAACATTACAATGGATATTTCAAGTGGCAATGATGCGATAAACTCCGAAAATGTTGTTGCCTTTATTAAAGGCTCCGAAAAACCTGATGAGTATGTGGTTATTTCTTCGCATTTGGACCATATTGGGATTACCGCCGATGGACAAATTAACAATGGTGCCGATGATGATGGTTCGGGAACCGTTGCATTGCTGGAGATTGCACAAGCATTCAAAAAAGCCGCTGATGAAGGCAATGGCCCTAAACGTTCCTTGGTTTTCTTGCATGTTACTGGAGAGGAGAAAGGACTTTTGGGTTCCAGATACTATACGGATGTTGAGCCTGTCTTTCCTTTAGAAAACACCGTCGCCAACCTTAATATTGACATGATCGGTAGAATAGATCCAAAATATACGGGAGCGAGAAACTATTTGTATCTCATTGGTTCTGACAAATTGAGCACAGAACTCCATAATCTATCGGAAGAAGTGAACAAAAAATACACGAATATTGAGTTTGATTATACCTACAACGACGAAAACGACCCAAACAGGTTCTATTACCGGAGCGATCATTACAACTTTGCAAAGAACAACATTCCGATTATATTCTATTTTAACGGCACGCATGCGGACTATCATCGCCCAACTGATACCCCTGACAAGATAGATTATGATCTTTTGGAAAACCGTACTCGGCTTATTTTCCATACCGCTTGGGAAATAGCGAACAGACCAAATCGATTGGTGGTTGATAAAGTTTCGGATTAATAACTTGCGGTTACATCATATTAAAAGCCCTCCATGTTGAGGGCTTTTTTATTGAGTCAAAAACAAAAAATCCCAAACCAAGACTGGTTTGGGATTCTTTTCAAGTTTTTGGGTGGAAGACCGGGTTCGAACCGGCGACCTCTGGAACCACAATCCAGCGCTCTAACCAGCTGAGCTACAACCACCATTTAAAACGGATGCAAAAATACTTTTTTGTAATGATTCAACCAAAAGATTTTTCAATTTCCCTTAATTTATTATGCCTGTCTTCACTTCTTTCTTTTTCTGTAACATTACATCTGCCCGTAACTTACATTAAACCAAATCTGTACAATTTACCGACTAAATACACGTTTTTAAGACCAAACACACTTTTTTGGGCATTTCACAACATTTAATTCTTAAAAAGGTGCTCTGAATTTATTTTTGCATTAAATATTTTCACCTAGGCATTGTCAGAAAATAACCTCATATCCACTCGTAAAAGCTCACTAGCAAAATTAGTGCTTTGTGCCTTCACATTTTGTTTGTCCATACCTATTTTGGCACAGTCTAGCAAAAGAGATAGTCTAGCCTTTAAATTACAACGATTGGAATCTACCAATAGATTCAACCCAAAAGATACTTCCCATATTAACCTTTTGTCCCGCTTGGCCTTTTCTTACAGATATTTGGATACTGACAGTTTGTACTCCATTGGCGAAAGGGTTTTAAAATACAGTAAGGACATTGACTATGCCTATGGTGAAATAAAAGGTTTGGATGCTCTTGGCAATTACTATTATAGTAAAGGTAATCGAGAAAAATCAATGCCACTCTTTAAGGAAGCATTGGAATTGGCGCAGGAAATTGAAAATATAGAGTGCGAAGTATCCCTAATAAACACGCTTGCACAAAACTATAGCTTTGAAGGAAATTATGCCGAAGCACTAAACTGGAATCTTAAGGGAATTGACCTAGCAAAGGAAGCGGGCAATCAACAAATGCTATCTATTCTCAATGAAAACATTGCTGGGCTGTATGCGGATCAAAAAGATTTTAAAAACGCCCTAATGTTCTACGATACTGTCCAAAAAATAAATAGAAGACTGGGCAATGAGGTAATTGATGCTGAAACGTATAGCAACATGGCATCGCTCTATAAAGATGCCAAGGATTACAAAAGTGCAATGTTCAACATTAACAGGAGCATAAACACTTTTGAAAAAAATAAAATATACGATTGGTTGGCTTATGCCTATCAGGTAAAAGGAGATATTTACCTAAATCAAAAAAAGTATAAATGGGCCCTGTACTGGTTCGACCAAAGCAACATGCTGTTTAAACATCAAATTGAGGATGACAGAATAAAAATTGAATTAATGAATGGTATGGCCAAAGTGTATTTTGGATTGGAAAAAGATAGCCTTTCATTAAAATATGCCGAGGAAGGCCTGACTTTATCAAAAAAAATCAAATCACTCCAAGGACAAATTGATTGTTCGGAAACTTTGTACAAAGTACAAAAGAAAAACGGTAACAACCCCGAGGCTTTGGCCTATTTAGAGACTTTTAAAACCTTATCCGATTCCTTGTTCATGGACAAGAATAAACAGAGCTTATCACTTTTAGAGACCAAGCTTCATTACGAACAGGAAAAACAGGAACTGATCGAGGCCAATGAAGCGGCCCTTGCCAAGCAGCGTAACTATATCTATTTTTCGATAATCATTCTTTTCATCCTAAGTATAATACTGTTTGTAATCAGGAGAAGTGAGAATATCCAGAAAAAACTGAACAAAAAACTTAAGGATAAATCAGAAGCTGTGATCCAAAGGGAGGCCCAACTCCACGAAATCAACAAAACAAACACAAAGCTGTTCTCCATTATTGGTCACGATCTTAGAGGTCCCATTGGTGGGTTGCAGGGAATACTTAAAATGTTTACCGATGGTGATATTTCCACAAAGGAACTTATTTCCTTTATTCCCAAACTAAAAACGGATGTGGAAAATATATCCTTTACCCTAAACAACCTTTTATCTTGGGGGTTGAACCAACTCAATGGTGTAGTCACCAAGCCTAAACGGGTATCTTTGTCATACCTTGTGGGCAATAACATCCGATTGTTATCTGAGATTGCAAAAAGTAAATCTATTAAAATTATAAACCAACTACCGGAAAACCCCCGTATTTGGGCCGATAACAATCAAATTGATATTGTTATCCGAAACCTGCTGAGCAATGCAATAAAGTTTACACCAGAGAACGGGCTTATCACCATTGAAGCACAGGAAAAGTCAGATATGTGGCAAGTATCCGTCCGAGATACTGGCATTGGTATGACCGCAGAAATGCAGCGTTCCATTTTCAAGGATTCTTCCAATATTACAACCTACGGTACCAATAACGAAAAAGGTACGGGTCTTGGCCTTTCGCTATGTAAGGAAATGGTGCACAAAAATAATGGTGAAATTTGGGTGGAAAGTATTCCGCGTAAGGGCACAACCTTTTATTTTACTGTACCCAAAGCACAGAGTAGGTATCAAAAAGCTTCTTGATCAGATTAAATCTTCCAAGCTATCCACGCCAATATAGCGTTCCACGGTAAAGCCTTCCGCATATTCCACACCAATAATTCTTCCTAAATCCCTTGCTCTATAATTTACACTATCGGTAAAATTTTTACTGCTGATAGGTGTTTCCGGTTCTTCACTGTCTGGATCGTAGAATTGGGAGCTGTATGCCATGATTGCCTCGGTTTTCTTATCGATAAACCCGGATACATCCACTACAAAATCGGGCTCCAAATTTTTCCATTGAATAAAATGATAGACCAATTTAGGTCTCCAGGCATCCTGCCATTCATCACCTCCGTCCATTTTGGTGTCAATTTTCCTCAACCCGCTTAAAAAACAAGCGTCGCTTACTAACTTGCTACCTCTTCCATGATCAATATGGCGGTCATCAATGGCATTGCACAAAACAATTTCTGGCCTATATTTTCTAATGATTTTGATAAGTTCTAACTGATGTTCTTTATCATTTGTAAAGAAACCATCGGCAAACTCCATGTTTTCCCGAACAGCAACGCCCAATATTTCTGCGGCTTTAGCTGATTCTTTGTCCCTGATTTCGGCTGAGCCACGGGTTCCGAGTTCGCCACGGGTCAAATCAACTATTCCCACTTTTTTTCCTTTGGAAACCTCTTTTGCAATAGTGGCTCCTGCTCCAAGTTCGGCATCATCAGGGTGTGCACCGAAAACTAAAATGTCTAACTTCATATTGTTTTATGCGGTAACGGTCATGGATTTTACTTTGGCGATCGCCTGTTCAATATCCGCTATTAAATCTTCTATCTCCTCAATGCCGAGAGAAAAACGAATCAATGAGTCCTTTATCCCCTGTTTTGCCCTGTCCTCCGGGCTCATAAGGGCATGAGATGTTTGGGTGGGCGAAAGCACGGTACTTTCAATTCCCGCCAAACTCATGGAGGGTTTTATCAGTTTTAGTTCCTTAAAAAATAAGGATACATCTATTTCCGGGGTCAATTCAAACGATAACATTCCACCAAAACCATTCATCTGCGATTTTGCCAATTGGTGACCTGGATGGTCTTCCAAGCCTGGGTAATACACATTATCCACATCTTTACTTTGCTTTAGATAGGTAGCCATTTTCATTGCATTCTCGTTTTGGGCCTTTACACGAATGGCCATGGTTTTGATGCTTCGTTCCAACAACCAGACCGTGTAATCGCTCAAACTTCCACCAAAGCAAATCCCTGTTTGGAACACCTTACCCATATTCTCTTGCGAAGCGGCAACCACACCTGCACAAATATCGGAATGTCCTCCCATATATTTTGTGGCACTGTGCACCACCACATCCACTCCAAAATCAATCGGATTTTGATTAACGGGGCTTGCAAAGGTATTATCGATCATGGACAGGATTCCTTTCTTTTTGGCCAAATTTGCGATTCCTTTTACATCGGTAATCGTCAATAAAGGATTGGAAGGGGTTTCCAAATACAGCACCTTGGTGTTCGATTTGATTTCTTTTTCGAAATCTTCAACTTCCCACCCTGTGGTAAAGGAATATTCAATGCCAAATCTCTCAAATTGGCTTACGGCAAAATGATAGGTTCCTCCGTAAATGGTCTGCTGCAGCACCACATGGTCGCCAGCTTGCAGAAAAGTCATCAATGCCGTGCTAATGGCGGCCATACCACTGCCAAAAATCAAAGCGGCCTCGGCATGTTCCAGGGCAGCCAGTTTTTTGCACAGTGCTTCTTGATTGGGGGTGTTAAAGTATCTTGGGTATCTTTTAACCGCTACGTCTTCAAATTGGTAAGAGGTGCTCATGTACAATGGCGAAACAGCTCCTTTGAATTCTTTATCCTCCAATTCCCCTACGTGGGTGCAGATGGTATTCAATCCTTTTTTATTGCTTTTCATGTTGGCCGATTTTTAGGATAAAGATACGAAACCCATCATACTTGGACTTTCTTCCACTTTCCTTTTTTAAACCATACCATGGCCAAAACAGCCAACAATACTTCTGCCAAAGTGATAGCCACAAAAACACCCGTTGCTCCCCAGCCCAAAACTAAGGCGGATATATAGGCCAATGGCAATTGGAACAACCAGAACGATATCAAATTGATCTTGGTCGGGGTTCGGGTATCCCCTGCCCCATTAAAAGCTTGGGTCACCACCATACCGTAAGCATAAAAAATATAGCCAATGGAGATTACTTGAAGACAAAGTGCCCCACTTTTCACCACCGCTGGGGTGATGTTGAACCAAGAAATAATAGAATTCGCAAAAATGAGGTATCCCAATGAAACGGTTCCCATAAACCAGGCATTGTATTTTCCTGTTTTCCATACAGATTGTTCTGCCCTATCTGGTTGTTTGGCTCCCAGATTTTGTCCAACCAAAGTTGCAGCTGCATTGCTCATGCCCCAAGATGGCATTAAGGTAAACATCATCACCCTTATGGCTATGGTGTAACCTGCCAAAACTTCACTTCCGAATTCGGACATGATACGCATAAGGAAAATCCAACTGGAGGTTCCAATCAAGAATTGAGCGATTCCCCCCAAAGAAACCTTGATCAAATTGATCATAACTTTTAAATTCAAGACTAAATCTTTGGCCACCAATTTGATTTTACCCCATCCAAAGAACAATATTCCTAACTGAAAAATTACGGCGGTTCCCCTACCAATGTTGGTAGCAACAGCTGCTCCCTTAACCCCCATTTCCGGAATAGGACCAAAACCAAAGATGAACATGGGGTCCAAAATAATATTGAGTCCGTTGGAAAGAACCAAGGCCCACATGGCAATAGATGCATTACCTGCGCCTCGGAAAATAGCGTTAATCAAGAACAAGAGCACTACAGTAATGTTACCTCCGATCAAGAATTGGGTGTAGCCGTAGCCCTCTGCAATCAAATCGGGCTCAGCACCCATTAGAGCCAAAATGTCCTTGGCGTAGAAGATTCCAATAATTCCAATTACTACGGAAATTACTACCCCTAAACTAATGGCTTGTACTGCGGCAATTCTGGCACCGTCCACATCCTTTTCGCCAATTCTACGGGCAACGACGGCCGTGGCGGCCATACTAAGGCCAATGGCCAAGGCATACACCAAAGTGATTACGGATTCTGTGAGCCCAATAGTGGCCACGGCATTAACGCTTACTTTGGATACGTAAGCAATGTCCACCAAAGCAAAAATGGACTCCATGAGCATTTCCAAAATCATGGGGATGGAAAGCATAAATATGGCCTTGCGGATGCTGCCTGAGGTGAATTCAGTTTCTTTACCAGAAATAGCTATCCAAAAATAATGGATGAACTTTTTAAATGAATTTGTATGTTGATGATTCATTATCAAAGAATTATGTGTGTGAAAGGTGTTGAAATGCCAGCTGTACCCAGAAGTATTTCGGTTACATAATTGGCTTTAAGCCAAAGGTGACATCTATCGTGGACATAATTCTTATAACTTCATAATGGTGCAAATATGCAAAAAAAAATGAAATATTATTAATAATTTTTTATGTACTACTTCATTCCTTGTTCCTACCTTCGTAATCAAACCAACTCAAATAATTCAAAAACCATGCGTATTAAAAGTTTGATTGCCATTGGAATACTTTTTTCCATGGTACTTACATCATCCTGTAAAAAGAATCCTGAAACCGCTGAAACCGAGAAAAAAACAGGTTATCAAGGACAAGGAAAAAGCCCTGTTGTGCCCACGGTAGACAAGCCCATTCAAAAGCAATGGAGAGGCGTATGGGCATTTAATGACAGTACAACTTTTTTTTCGAACCAATTTGATGGTGCCCGTTTAAATGGTGTGGCCTACGATGGCGACGACCATTACACTATTTGGGTTACTGCCGAAAACACCCCAATAAATGTGAGCCCTTGGTATGCTTTTCAAGTTTGGTCCAAAGAACCTCGCGATATTACGGTGCAGCTAAATTACCAAGATTCCAGAAGTAGATATTACCCAAAAATTAGTACCAATGGTAAAAACTTTACACCATTGGACAGTACAAATTTTAAAGCCATCGAATCAGGAGAAGGAGAATTTGGAATTAAAGCGGCCCCAGAATCCGCAGAAATTACCATAAGTGTTACTGAAAATCCGACATGGGTTACGGCACAAGAACTATACACATCATCTGTAGTAAAAGGATGGGTAGATTCCTTGAGTCAAAAAACATTTATCGAGAATTACCCCATTGGTCTTTCCAAAGAGAAAAGGACCATGCACTTGATGGAAATCAATGAAAACGAAGCAGCAAAAAAAGCCTTGATGATCATTTCCAGACAGCATCCACCTGAGGTAACAGGGTTTCTGGCCATGAAATCGTTTATTGAAACCATTTCGGGTGACTCTGAATTAGCTAAGAAGTTTAGACAAGAGCATACTATTTTTGCGGTACCCTTGATGAACCCTGACGGAGTAGACAATGGGCATTGGAGACATAATACCGGTGGTATTGATTTGAACAGAGACTGGCAAAACTTCAACCAACCCGAAACTCGAAACGTTCGAAATTTTCTTGTGGAGAAAGACAAAACGTACGATTTTGTTTTCGGGGCAGATTTCCACTCCACTTGGGATGACATCTACTACCCTATTGATACAACAGTAACAGGTGAAAAAGGGAAAATTATCTTTGATTGGATCGAGAACATCAGCGAAAGATTACCTCAAAAGCAAACCAACATAAGCGCTTCCGATGAGATTGACCCGACCATGGTTTCGAGCAAATACTTTTACGTGCACCATGGCATGCCTGCCATTGTATTTGAATTGGGCGACAATACTTCCAGACCTTTCCTAAAGGAAAAAGGGAAGGTTGCCGCAGAAGAAATCATGAAGCTTTTAATGGAGGAATAAACTATTTTTTGGCGTAATGCACCTTGTATCGCCAAAAACTGATACCTCCCAGAATAAAGACCCCGAGTACGGTATACCACACAAAGCTCGGGGTTATTACTTGATCCCCACTTGCATAACTGTGCAAGCCAACCAAATAAAAGTTTACCCCGAAATAGGTCATCATAATACTGGCAAAGGCGATAACACTTGCAAAATTGTAAACCCACTTGCTTCTTAGCCCGGGAACCAACCGCATATGAAGCACAAAAGCATATATCATAATCGAGATCAGTGCCCAAGTCTCTTTGGGATCCCATCCCCAATAACGTCCCCAACTCTCGTTGGCCCATTGGCCGCCTAAAAAGTTACCTATGGTCAACATTACCAAACCAGCGGTAAGAGCCAGTTCATTGATAACCGTAAGCTCTTTTATATTAAGGTCCATTCGCTTTTTGTTCTTTTTCGTAGTGAGAACCATGAGCAGTAATGCGACCACTCCCAAAATCATCCCGACCGTTAAAGGACCATAACTGCCCACAATAACGGCAACGTGAATCATCAACCAATAACTGTCGAGTACAGGTTGCAAATTGGCGATAGCAGGATCCACCCAACTCTGGTGGGCTATCCATAATAGCATTGAGGTTACAAAAGCACTTGCCGCAATGGTAAGTTCACTTTTTCGGCCCAAGGCCAAACCAATGCCCATGGTTGCCCACGCTACATACAGAATACTTTCATAGGCATCACTCCAAGGGGCGTGGCCAGAAATGTACCAACGCAACACCAAACCAATAGTATGCCAAATAAAGAATATGATGATGGTCCCTTTCAATAAATAGGCAAAGGCATCCAATACCTTTCTTTCCTTAAAAATTTTAGCAATCAACACAAAAAACAACAACACACCGACCAAGGCGTAGTATTTGTACAAACGGTTGAACAGATCCAGCTTGTTGTAGATTATCTCAGTCTTGATCTTATTTTCCGATGGCAAGACTTCCTCCCCGTGATTTTTTTGATTTTGTTTGAAGGCCTCCAATAATCTATCTGCCTGTGAATAATCGCCAGTGACTATGGATTTTTGCAGGGAATTCAAATAATACGGCATCGCATTTTTGATAAAATTCGCATACAACGAATCTTGCACTTGATATTGCCCAGAGCGATATTCCACAGCTGAGATCCATTTGTTGTTCTCATCGTTGAGCAGGGGAAAAATCTTTACTATTTGCCCACTTAATGCGATGTCCAATAAACTCAACCGCTCACCTACCTTTTTAAAATCCTTCTCAAAGTTTGAAGGATTGTTGGTGGAAGTAGCTTTTTCCAGATAGGGCCTTAGTTTGTATGTCCCTTTTGCATCAAAAAAATCGGTAGCTTTTACAAACTCGGTGCCTTCGGGAACCCCGATAACTTTACGAATACTGTCGTTTTCCTTTTTGCCCAAAGCAATAATGTCCGCAGTGTACCAAACCCCAGGATTCAGCATCATGGAAAGGAAAACCTGATTGGCCGAAAGATCCTTAAATTTGTCATCGCCGCTCAGTTTCCTCAACAATTCGGATGCAAAAGTGTTTATTGGCTTCATCCGTCCACCTTCATCCTGAATCACCAAAGCGCCAAACTTTTCGGCATGTTCCGTGGCCACGGTCGTAGCTTGGATTACAGAGTCAATTTGGGCTTTTGTTGGCAACAGGGAATGTTCGTCATGACCCTCCTGAGCATTTGTAGACACAAAAGCGAAGAAAAGAGCAATGGTGGTCAAAGCTGCTTTCTTTTTCTTAATTTTTTCGAGCATGGTCTGTAAATCCCTAAAACGTGTTTTTCCAAAGAACATAATACCCATCAAACCAATATACAACAGAAAATAACCTATATAAGTAATCCATGTGCCCCACCAATCGTGGTTTACGGAAAGTACCGTTCCACGTTCATCCGGGTCAAAACTGGACTGGAAAAATCGGTACCCTTGATGGTCCAGCACATGATTCATATATATATCATAATCAAAAGGACGGTCGTCGTGTACCGTAACCTTGCTCATAAACGAGGCATACCCCGCTTCGGTTCCAGGATATTTTTCCGCAATAAAATCATTCAACTCTATGGAAAAAGGAAGTTCGTAAACTTTGGAGCCATAACTCAATGAAAAATCCAACCCGCCTACATGGACCTTGTCAGAAAAATTTGATGTTCCCTTACTTCCCAACAGTTTAACCTCTTTAGTTTCTCCATTGGCAGAAATCGAAACAACCAAAGCATCCTGCGTTACCTTGGTAATCTCCTCATCGGGCACTTTAACAATTCCATACTTTCCTTTAACCAAAGGTTCGGGCACTACAAACTGCATACCGCCCATAGTGTATAGCGAACGTAATTGTAAGGGCTGAATGCTATCACTTGCTACTTTCCCTTGGAATTGGTCCGCCATGCGCATAAAATTCCCCTCGAAAGGCGATTTGATGCGGAAGCCATTCTCTTCATCGTAAAAAATATTGATGGCTCCTTCGGTTTCGTTGTTAAGGGCAAAAAGAATGTTATGGACGCTGGCTATTTTACCATTTTCCAGATAATGTTCGTGGCGTTGACCATTGCCAGCTTCTACTATTTGGAGATATTCTGCTCCATTTTCGTCTGGAATCAATCCTTTTTCGGCTCCTTTGATGAAATCCACATAACCAATGGAGAAAGGTTGTCCGTTGAAATCGGATTTCCAAGGCAAACTGGAACGTTTTCCTTCGGGTGTTACCAAAATATCATCCTCCAGAACCCTTCTTTTGGTTTCACCGTTGATGTCCCCATCAACAAAAGCGGTCAAATAGGTTTTGTCCGAATAAAATACTTTCTCCGTTGCCCCCTCGCGAATAGGCATCATTCCCTCATAACTGATATAACGCGTAACAAAAGCACCTACTATGATCAGAATCCAAGATAAATGAAGAGTAAGCACGGGCCACTTTTTCCAAGTCAATAGACGGTATCGATAAATATTTCCAAAGAAATTGATAACAAAAAAGACCATAATGGCCTCGAACCAAGTGGCATTGTAAATGTATATCCGTGCTGTTTCGGTACTGTACCAGCTCTCCACAAAAGTTCCCATAGCCATTGCCGCAGCAAAAACCAAAAAAAGAACAGCCATAAGTCTTGTGGAAAAAAGCGTTTTCTTAAGAATATCAATCATGGAAATTCGGTCTACTTTCGGCTTGCAAAAATACGGCCTTTTTAGAACTTCCTCGCTGTCAAAACGGATAAAAATCATACAGATTTGTTAATTCTTACTGCCATGTATCAACCCTAAATTTGTAGTTTTGGGCATGCTCAAGATTGTGATTTTGGGGACCGGGAACCTCGCCAAACACTTGCACACTGCTTTTACAAAAGCTAATGCTATTGATATTACCCAAGTCGTGGGTCGAAATCAAAAAGAATTAGAACAATTTTCCGGACATTCCTCTATATCCAATTCTTTTTATTCCATTGCTGATGCCGATGTCTACCTAATTGCCGTAAAAGACGATGCCATTACCGAAGTGTCTCAACATTTATTAAAGAAAAAGGGAATCGTGGCACATACCTCGGGCGCTATAAGTTTAAAGGTGATTCAACACCAGAACAAAGGGGTTTTTTATCCATTGCAGACCTTTACCAAAGGTAAAACGGTTGATTTTAGCCCTATTCCCATTTGTATTGAAGCAGAAGAAAAGGAATCACTGGAAATCTTGCATAAATTGGCGGATTCCATTTCTGAAAACGTGCACCATATTGACTCGCAACAACGAAAAAAATTGCATCTTGCGGGCGTTTTTGTGAACAACTTTACCAATTACCTTTACAGTGTTGGCGAAGCATTTTGTTTGGAAGAAGGACTATCTTTTGATTTGTTGAAACCATTGATCATGGAAACGGCCGATAAAATCCAAGCCATGTCGCCAAAAGAAGCACAAACAGGTCCAGCTCGCAGAAATGACACCAAAAGTATGGAAAGTCATCTGGAACTTTTAAGCAAAAAAGAACACATTACACTCTATAAATTATTGAGCCAAGCCATAAAACAAGCACATGAAGAAGAATTATAAAGAGCTTTTGAGCAACATTACCACCTTTGTTTTTGATGTTGATGGAGTTTTTACCGATGGAACGGTTATGATTACCACCAATGGGGAGTTGCTCCGTAAAATGAGTGTCAAGGACGGATACGCCCTTAAAACGGCCATTAAAAAAGGATACAACGTTTGTATTATAACGGGTGGCACCAACCAAGGTGTGAAAGAGCGCTTAAAAGGACTGGGGGTAACCGATTTTTATATGGGCGCACACCACAAACAAGAACCTTTGGAAGAGTATTTGGACATTCACGGTATAGACCCTCAATCGGTGGTTTATATGGGTGATGATATGCCCGATATCCCCCCAATGAAAATGGTGGCATTGGCCACTTCACCACAAAACGCGGTTCCAGAGGTAAAAGCTATTTCCGATTATGTTTCCCATAAAAATGGTGGCGAAGGCTGTGTTCGTGATATTATTGAGCAAGTTTTAAAAGTTCGTGGTGACTGGAACGATAATTTTAGCGCCGAGAATGACTAAAAATCCACTCAAAGAACAACTTAAGTACAAAAAAATTATTTTAGGCTCCGGCTCACCTAGACGAAAAATGTTCTTGGAAGAGTTGGGATTGGATTTTGAGGTACGCCCCAAATCCGTAGAGGAAGTCTATCCTGAAGAATTACAAGGGCAAGAAATATCAGAATATTTGGCACAGCTCAAAGCCACTCCCTTCAAAGAAGAATTGGAACCCGACCAAATAGTGATCACTTCGGATACGGTAGTTTGGCACAACAATACTTCCCTGGCCAAAGCTGCTAATAAAACAGAAGCTTTTAAAATGCTCCGTACCCTCTCAGGGGACTGGCACGAGGTTATAACTTCGGTCTGTTTTACCACTAAAGATTATCAAAAAACGGTTAGTGGCATTACCAGAGTAAAACTAAAGGATTTTACGGATGATGAAATCAACTACTACATTGATACCTGTCAGCCTTTTGATAAAGCAGGGGCTTATGGCATTCAGGAATGGATCGGGATGATCGGTATCACCGAAATTCAAGGTTCTTATACCAATGTGGTGGGACTTCCTACCGATTTGGTCTACCAAACCCTAATGGATATGGTTTCTTGAGTTTGGATGTGTAACTTTACTAAAATCCTCTACTCATGAAAACCTTAAAAATATTCAACAGTATAATTCTTGAATGTATGTTGACCTTGTTTTTATTGATGTCTTGTTCTGATAAAAACAAAACAACAGAGAACGGAGAAACCGTTAGCAATAAAAAATCAAAAACATTAAAAACCGAACCAAAGCAGCCCCTTACCGATAATTTTAAAAATTATTGGTATGCCGGCGATGCTGAAATCACTTCGTACCAATTGAATCAGGCGAGGTATGGTGAACTTCGGGAAGGAAATGCGGTACTAATTTATGTTACCGAACCATTTTTGCCCAAGAAACAAGTTAAGGCGGATAATAGCAGTCCTGAAAACATTTCGGTTTTAAAATTGAATGCCACCAAAAATTTTTTGACAGGAATTTATCCCTACTCCATTATGAGCAGCACATTTTATCCGGTTTACGATAATCAGCATGCAGTGAAGACCAGTTTGTCCGTTCAGGAATGGTGCGGACATGTGTATGCCCAGATCAACAATCGTGAAAAATTTAAATTTACCTCACATTCATATTTTGAAGGTGAGGCCGACCAAGAATTTTCTATGGAAAAATCATTTTTGGAAAATGAAATCTGGACCAAAATCCGAATCAATCCCGAAAACCTCCCACAAGGTGAAATTTCAATGATACCTTCTTTGGAGTTTCTCCGTTTGAGGCATAAGGAGATGAAAGCATATACTGCCAATGCAACCATTTCATCTAAAGATGGAATAACAACTTATACCATTTCCTATCCAAAATTGGAACGAAAATTGATAATAAAGTTCATGGCTGACTTTCCATTTTCCATTGAAAGTTGGACGGAAGAATTCAAGAGTGGATTTGGATCGGATGCGAAAATGTTGACCACTTCTGCTTCCAAGATTAAAACCCTAAAAACCGCTTATTGGAGTCAAAATGAAAACAAAAATCTAATATTAAGGGATAGTTTAGGTTTATAACATCAACCAATGCCTATGTTAAAACTCTTCTAAATAATCCAATATCTAAATGTATACTGGCTATATTTGAATCAACCGCTAAACAACCAACTATGAAGCATTTTTGGGTATTCCTTTCCCTTACCATACTACTTTTCACTAATTCTTTTGCCCAAAAACCGGATAAGCTTACTTCGGCAGAGTTATTCCACGACATACAAAAATTGAATTTTTTAGGGACGGCCCTTTACGTAGCGGCCCACCCCGATGATGAAAATACAAGCCTGATTTCCTATCTCGACAACCACGAAAAAGCGAGAACGGTCTATTTGTCGATGACAAGAGGGGACGGTGGGCAAAACCTGATCGGTTCTGAACTAGCCGAGCTTTTAGGGGTATTGCGAACACAAGAACTTTTAGCTGCAAGACATATAGATGGCGGTGAACAACGCTTTACACGTGCAATTGACTTTGGATTTTCCAAACACCCAAAGGAAACCTTAAAAATATGGGACAAGGATAAAGTTTTGGCCGATGTGGTTTGGGCCATTCGAAACATAAAGCCCGATGTGATCATCAACAGATTTGATCATAGAACCCCTGGCTCCACACACGGTCATCATACGTCCTCGGCTGTTTTGAGCATGGAGGCCTTTGATTTGGCAAATAATCCAGATGTTTATTCCGAGCAATTGCAATGGACAACCCCCTGGCAACCCAAACGTATATTTTACAATACTTCGTGGTGGCAGTATGGTAGCCAAGAGGCATTTGAAAAAGTTGACAAATCCGGTATGGTTCGGCTTGATGTGGGCACCTATTACCCAGAGATCGGACTCTCCAACAACGAAATTGCCGCTATGGCACGTAGCCAACACCTTTGTCAAGGATTTGGTAGGCTGACGGATAGAGGCGTTGACAACGAGTATATTGAACTGCTCAAAGGCGATATGCCCAAAAACAATGATGTGTTTGAAGGCATCAACACCACTTGGTCGCGTGTAAAAGGAGGCGAAGCTGTTGGAGACATCTTATATAAAGTTGAAAATAATTTCGATTTCCAAAATCCATCCAAACATATACCTGAACTTGTAAAAGCTTATCAGCTATTACAAAAAGTTGAAGATGAACACTGGAGAACATTAAAATCGGAAGAATTAAAAAACATCATTCTAGCTTCGGCTGGATTATATTTGGAAGCCAGTTCTGCAAGTGCTTCTGCAACTCCTGGCAGTAAGGTAACCATCAACATAGAAACTATAAACAGATCTTCTTCAAATATCACTTTAAAAGAAATTAAGATTGTTGGTACCGATGCACATCTAACCACAAACAAAATTTTGGAAAACAACCAAAAAGAAAATTTTGAAATTAGCTTCACCGTTCCCGAAAACACTTCCTATACCAGCCCATATTGGCTAAACGAACCTGGAACTTTGGGAACCTATACCGTGAACGACCAAAGTTTGATTGGTAAACCCGAAACCCCAAGTGCATTTAAGGCAATTTTTTCTTTGGTTATTGATGGAGTGGATATTCCGTTTGAAAAATCCGTGGTGCACCGCTACTCCAGACCCGACAGGGGAGAATTGTACGAACCCTTCGCCATTTTGCCCGAAGTCACATCCAAAATTGATGAAAAGGTGCTCATTTTTGCCAGTGCAAACACTAAGGAAGTGCAGGTAAAAGTAAGAGCAGGTAAAAATGAAGTATCCGGAACGGTTGAGCTAGATCATCCAGCCGGGTGGACTGTTTCACCACAAAACATTCCTTTTTCCATTGCGCAAAAAGGCGAGGAAATTTCGGTAACATTCAACGTTACCCCTCCTAATACCGAAAGCGAAGGAAAAATTGGGCCAAAAATCAAAATGGGCAACAAAATCTACGACAAAGAACTGGTAGAAATCGATTACGACCATATTCCAAAGCAATCCGTATTACTCCCTTCGGAAGCTAAAGTGGTTCGCATGGATATAAAAAAGTCTGGGGAGCATATCGCTTACATTATGGGTGCTGGAGATATGGTGCCCGAAAATTTGGAACAAATCGGTTACCAAGTCCATATTGTTGACCCTAATGATATTCAAAATGGGGATTTGGATAAATACGATGCTGTTGTTGTGGGCATTCGAGCCTACAATGTGGTGGAGTCCTTAAAATTTAAGCAACCCGTACTGTTCGATTATGTAAAAAATGGTGGCACCATGATTGTACAGTACAATACGGCCGGAAGATGGGCCAGACAGTTTGAAAACATTGCCCCATACGATGTAACGCTTTCCAGAGACAGGGTTACTGACGAAAATGCAGAGGTAAAAATATTGGCCCCCAACCATTCTTTGATAAATTTCCCGAATGTCATCACAAAAAAAGATTTTGATGGGTGGGTACAAGAACGTGGATTGTATTTTCCAAGTGAATGGAGTTCTGAGTTTACACCGATTCTCTCAATGAAAGATGAAGATGAAACCGAAAAACAAGGAAGCCTTATTGTAGCACCTTATGGAGAAGGTCACTATATTTACACAGGTTTAAGCTTTTTCAGGGAATTGCCTGTAGGGGTTTCGGGGGCATATAAGCTCTTTGCAAATATGCTTTCTATAGGAAAAAATGAAGTAAAAAGAGACAGTAATGTCAAAGGATAATATGGATACCAAATTTGAATGGAAAAAGGAATACAGCATTGTTATCCTATTAAATGCCATATATATATTGGTTTTTTACCTCATAATGATTTTAAACAATTAGACCCCTGAATGGCATTACTCGACTGGATTATTCTTGGTAGCACCCTACTCTTCATCGTGGCATACGGTGTTTGGAAAACACGCGGGAACAATAATGTGGACGATTATGTCCGTGGTGGTGACAACGTAAAATGGTGGACTATCGGATTGTCCGTAATGGCCACCCAAGCGAGTGCCATAACCTTTTTATCTACCCCGGGGCAAGCTTTCCACGACGGCATGGGCTTTGTTCAATTCTATTTTGGATTGCCCTTGGCCATGATCGTGATTTGCCTTGTGTTTATACCCATTTACAAAAAATTAAAGGTGTTTACCGCCTATGAAATGCTCGAAGGGCGTTTTGATCTTAAAACAAGAACCCTTACTGCTCTTTTGTTCTTGGTACAACGTGGGTTGGCTGCAGGGATTACCATATTTGCCCCTTCCATAATCCTATCCGCCGTATTGGGATGGGATTTAAGGACATTGAATGTGATCATCGGAATCCTTGTGATTATTTACACCGTGTCGGGAGGCACCAAAGCGGTTAGTATGACCCAGAAACAGCAGATGTTCATCATTATGTTGGGGATGTTTTTTGCTTTCTTCTTTATCATGGGAGCACTCCCTACGGATATATCTTTCGATAAGGCCTTAAAAATAGCCGGGGCGAACAATAAACTCGAAATTTTGGATTTCTCTTTAGATACCAATAACCGATATACGTTTTGGAGCGGTATCACGGGAGGCTTCTTTTTGGCCTTGGCCTATTTTGGCACTGATCAAAGTCAAGTGCAACGTTATTTATCGGGCAAATCGGTTCGTGAAAGTCAGTTGGCATTGATTTTTAACGGGATTTTTAAAATACCGATGCAGTTTTTTATCCTATTGGTGGGTACCATGGTGTTTGTATTTTATCAATATAACTCATCTCCCTTAAACTTTAACCCTGCGGCTACCGAAGCTGTAATGCAATCGGAATATGCCAACGATTACCAATCGCTAACAAAGGACCATAAAGAACTGGAAAAGGAAAAAAGAATGGCGCAACATTCCTTTTCCGCAGCGCTCGAACTTAAAGAGTACAATGCCATTGAGCAGGCAAAACAGGATATCATAAAAATCAATGAACGGGAAAATACAAACAGGGAAACTGCAAAAAAATTAATTTCCAAAGCAGATGGCACTGTGGAAACCAACGACAAGGATTATGTGTTTATCCATTTTATCCTAAACAATTTGCCCATGGGGCTAATCGGTCTCCTTTTGGCCGTAATTCTCTCCGCGGCCATGTCTTCCACTGCTTCTGAATTAAATGCGCTTGGCACCATTACAGCTTTGGATTTATATAAAAGAAATGTAAAAAAAGAACATACCCAAGAACACTATTTAAAAGCGACCAAGGCCTTTACCCTACTTTGGGGAATCATTGCAATAATAATAGCCAATGTGGCCAATCTTTTTGATAATTTGATTCAATTGGTCAATATTATTGGTTCTATTTTCTACGGAAATGTGCTTGGTATCTTTCTACTGGCGTTCTTCTTCAAATTTGTAAAAGGAAATGCCGTTTTTGTAGCAGCAATCGTAACCCAGATTATTGTGATTGTAGGTTACAACTTAGACTGGATGTCCTACTTATGGTTGAATGCCTTTGGATGTGTTTTGGTAATTGTACTGGCCACTATTACTCAGGTGTTCGATAACTTTTTAGGGAACTCCTCTGCCGTAGAGGAATAAAAAAACCCACTTAAAAAGTGGGCTTTTCAATTTTATTTATTGTCCCGTCCTGAAATAAGTTGACACAAAATCAACTTATTTATGAAGTATTCAGAAAACCCGAGGAATAAGCGCACCCAGCGTGATTACAATTTAGGCTTTAAATTAGCAGTAATATCTCAAGTAGAAAAAGGCGATATGACCTATAAGCAAGCTCAAAAAGCTTATGGTATACAAGGAAGGAGTACTGTTTTGGTTTGGTTGCGAAAACATGGTACTTTAGACTGGAGCAAACCAAGACCAAGGGTTCTTAACATTAAAATGAAAGAAACTCCAGCCCAAAAAATTAAAAGATTAGAGAGAGAGTTGTCCGATGAGAAGCTTAAAAACAAAGTACTCAACACGATGATTGATATCTCAGATCAGCAACATGGTACTTCCATCAGAAAAAAGTATTTGCCCAAGCAATCCAACGAATCCGACAACAACAAAGGCTGAGCCTGTCCCGTTGCTGTAGGTTGTTTGGGATAAGTAGACAGGCTATTTATCAAGCTGAAAAGCGTGCGCATAAAAGAGCTGACGAATTAGCGCTGGTTAAACCACTAGTTTTAAAAATACGTCAAGAAATGCCAAGACTTGGCACACGTAAATTATATTATCTCCTTAAAATTGAATTTGACAAATTGGGAATCAAAATTGGTAGAGATGCACTTTTTGAATACCTAAAATCTGAATCAATGCTAATAAAACCAAAGAAGAATTATACTAAGACCACCAATTCTAAACATTGGTTGAGGAAACACC